>CAYOEJ010000015.1:32689-37279 GCA_964403015.1 uncultured Arcanobacterium sp. | reverse complement strand
ATCCGTGGTCGGGTCCGAATCGGTGGTCTCACCTTCCGTTGGTTCAGCAACACCATCTCCATCAGAAGGGTCGTCGTTGCTGTCTTCTGTCCCGTCCGAATCCGACGGTCCGCCGTCGGTCGTGACGACGTCGGTAGGCTCGGCTGTCCTTTCGCCGTCGTCATCGCCACACGCGCTGAGCCCAAGGCTAAATACGAGTGCTGCCGATAGAGCAATAGATCTCTTAATCGTCATAAGTCCCCTAGATCGAAAGCGTGTCCACTTGATGATCCTAACGAACACCATCGTGGCACATCGACCAGTTTACGGAATTGATAAACGCTCAGTCCGGGGAAAACGACCCAACCTCTCGCGAAGGGTCACTCAGCGTCTCGATCATACGGCGAAGGGCCACCCGGCGGGTGGCCCTTCTAGCGTTCAGCTATGATCGCGTCCTGTTATACAGGCGTCCTGTTCTGCTCGCATTCAGCCTTGCGAACGTCACAGCATGCAGGAAACGCAGCCCTCGACCTCGGTGCCCATGAGTGCCTGCTGACGAATTCGCATGTAGTACAGGGTCTTGATGCCCTTCTTCCACGCGTAGATGTAGTTCCTGTTCACGTCACGGGTGGTGACGGTGTCAGGATAGAACAGCGTCAGCGACAGGCCTTGGTCCACGTGCTGGGTCGCAACCGCGTACGTGTCGATGATCTTCTCTGGGCCGATCTCGTATGCATCCTGGTAGTACTCGAGATTGTCGTTATCCATGTAGGCCGCCGGGTAGTAAACGCGGCCGATCTTGCCTTCCTTGCGGATCTCGATCTTGGACACGATCGGGTGGATAGAGGAGGTGGAGTGGTTAATGTACGAAATCGAGCCAGTGGGCGGAACAGCCTGCAGGTTCTGGTTGTACATACCGTACTTTTGCACATCTTCCTTCAGTGCGCGCCAGTCATCCTGGGTTGGGATGTGAGTATTGGCGAAGAGCTCCTTCACGCGATCGTGCTGGGGCACCCACTCTTGGTTGATGTATTTCTCGAAGTAGCTACCGTTTGCATAATCCGAGTTCTCGAAACCTTCGAACTTCACACCGCGCTCCTTCGCGATTTCCATCGACGAACGAATCGCGTGGTAAACGACGGTGTAGAAGTAGATGTTCGTGAAATCGAGCGCCTCTGGTGAACCGTAGTAGATCTTCTCGCGGCCCAGGTAGCCGTGGAGGTTCATCTGGCCCAAACCAATGGCGTGCGACATGTTGTTGCCGCGCTCAATTGAGGGGACCGAAGAAATGTCGGTCTGATCCGAAACGGCTGTCAAAGCACGGATTGCCGTGGAGATGGTCTTTCCAAGGTCCGGGGAATCCATTGCCTTGGCAATGTTCAGCGAGCCGAGGTTACAGGAGATGTCCTTGCCCACGTGCTCGTAGGAGAGATCCGGGTTGAACGAGGAGGGCTCAGAGACCTGGAGAATCTCCGAGCACAGATTCGACATCGTAATGCGCCCCTCGATCGGATTGGCGCGGTTGACCGTGTCTTCATACACGATGTACGGGTAGCCCGATTCAAACTGAATCTCAGCGAGGGTCTGGAAGAAGTCACGCGCGTTGATCTTCGTCTTGCGAATGCGCTTATCGTTGACCATTTCCTCGTACTTCTCAGACACGGAAATCTCAGTGAAAGGTACGCCATAGACGCGCTCGACATCGTAGGGCGAGAACAGGTACATGTCCGAGTTGTTCTTCGCTAGTTCGAACGTGATGTCTGGGATGACGACGCCGAGCGAGAGAGTCTTGATTCGAATCTTCTCGTCCGCGTTCTCGCGTTTGGTATCAAGGAAACGCATGATGTCTGGGTGATGCGCGTGAAGATAAACAGCACCGGCTCCTTGACGGGCTCCCAGCTGGTTTGCGTAGGAGAAAGAGTCCTCCAGCAGCTTCATAACCGGGTTGACCCCCGAAGACTGGTTCTGAATCTTCTTAATGGGCGCTCCCTGCTCGCGCAGGTTCGACAGGTTCAGGGCAACGCCACCGCCACGCTTGGAGAGCTGGAGCGATGAGTTGATGGCACGCGAGATGGACTCCATGTTGTCCTCAATGCGCAAAAGGAAGCACGAGACGAGTTCGCCGCGAGCTGCCTTGCCAGCGTTGAGGAAAGTGGGAGTTGCCGGCTGGAAACGGCCAGAAAGAATCTCATCAACAAGATTGCGTGCTAGTTCTTCGTCACCGTCAGCAAGAGTGAGTGCCACCATGCACACGCGGTCTTCAAAACGCTCGAGGTAGCGCGTTCCGTCGAAAGTCTTGAGCGTGTAGGAGGTGTAGTACTTGAAAGCACCGAGGAAAGTGGGGAAGCGGAACTTGTGGCCGTATGCCTGCTTAAAGAGCTCCTTGATGAAATCGAAGGCGTACTTCTCGAGGACCTCAGGTTCGTAGTATCCCTCGGTCACTAGGTAGTCCATCTTCTCTTCAAGATCATGGAAGTACACGGTGTTCTTATTGACGTGCTGGAGGAAGTACTGGCGGGCCGCCATACGATCCGATTCGAACTGGATCTTGCCGTTCTCGTCATAAAGATTTAGCTGGGCGTTGAGCGCGTGATAGTCCAAGCCCGGATCCGTCAGCTCTTCGCCGGTATCCGTCAGAGTTGTTTCCAAAATTCTTCCAATCCTTCGCGTACTTTCTGGACGTCTGTGGGCGTGCCCAGTAGCTCGAATTTGTACATGTGCGGGACTCTGGTCTTCGCCGAGATGATGTCCCCCGCTAAGCAGTATGCCCGACCAAAGTTTGTGTTTCCTCCGGAGATTACGCCCCGGATGAACGACCTGTTGTGTTCGTCGTTCAAGAACTTGATGACCTGCTTGGGAACAGCTCCCTTCGTGTTCCCGCCACCGTAGGTAGGACACACGAGAACGTATTCCTGATCGACCTTCAACGGTTCGTCGTTTGGCCGCAGCGGGATCCTCTCCGCACTGAATCCCAGCTTCTTGACGAACCGATCCGTGTTGTTTGTGGCAGAGGAGAAGTAAACGATGTGAACCATACGTTTGTCCTCCGTTTCATATTTCGCGCCTGCTGCCCGACCGAAGCGCGAATCTCATGTTCGAAGGCCGGGCTCGGCGAAGCACCGACCCCGGCCCTAACTCGTACTCAGTACGCTCAGGCGGTAACTGCCTGAGTCGCCTCCACCTGAGCAAGTGCCTTGATCTTGTCCGGACGGAAGCCGGCCCAGTGATCGCCGCCTGCAAAGACGACCGGTGCCTGCTGGTATCCGAGCGCCTTGACGGTTGCGAGAGCTTCCTCGTCTTCCATCAAATCAACCTCGACAAACTCGAGGCCGCTCTTTGTAAGTGCACGCTTGGTGGCGTTGCACTGGACGCAGGAGGGCTTGGTGTAAACCGTGATGCTCATTTGCTCTCCAATTTCTGCAATATATGACCCCATGGGCGGTGATAGCCCTGCGTGGGCGGTACGGGATTAGACACTACACCTAGTGGCCCGTGGGTTGGTAGACCACTACATGGCGTGCCGACGGCGTGTTAGATCACAGTTGCTCGGACGTCTACACGCTTCCGCTGTGGACTTCCCCGAAGGGAGGCGTGGACTACCTGTGGGATGGAAAGGAGTTACAAAAAACACCCCACAACAAAATCCACCGACGCCCGAGCAACGCACTCGAACTACCGACACCAGAAACTGTGCCAGACCGCTCCGACAAGATTTCGTCACCGTCGTGCCGAACGGTTTATCCACAGATTCCACAGGAAACCCACTAGCGTTATCCACTTATTCACATTCAAGGGCCCACTTATCCCCAAATGTGGAGAAATATTGAGCGCTAGGTCCCATGGCGCCGTGATCGAGACATCGAAATTGACTTCGCGACTCGGCGTGTTGAGGCGCGGGCGTGTCGAGATGACTTTGGTGGTTGCCGTGAAACTCGGATTCGCTAAAAAATGACGGTTCCTATTGAAATGCCTCACAATTGACGGCACCATTACAGACATGCACGAAGAATTTCCAGAAAAGTTGCGTCAGGCGGGTTTACGAGTAACCAAGCCGCGGCTTTCCGTGCTTGAGGAGCTTGAGAGCAATCCTCATTCCACCGCTGACTCCGTCCGGCGCGGTGTAACTGAGCGCCTGGGATCGGTGTCCACACAAGCGATCTACGACGTGCTCCATGCACTCACCGAAAAGGGCCTTCTTCGCATGGTGGAACCTGCAGGATCCCTACCCCTATATGAGTTGGCGAACCACGACAATCACCACCACTTGGTGTGCCGGCAGTGCCAGAAGATCATCGATATCGACTGCGTGATCGGATCAGCACCCTGCCTTAAGCCGTCCGATGATCATGGATTTGTACTCGACGAAGCGGAAGTAACGTTCTGGGGCCTGTGCGGGGACTGCCGCGAAAAATCGGCCTAGACCACACCGCCAAACGAAGCGTTAAGACGCTCGCCCGGACCCGTCGTCGTCCACTCAATCGGCGTATTTAGGCTACAACGGCCAAATCAGACTTTCGGACAAACTTGCCTTGGCTCATGGTGAGATTGTCCAAATCTTTGTGGGCATTTAGCGACACTTGAGGGTAAAATCATTCGCTATACGATAGAAGT
>CAYOEJ010000015.1:27721-32589 GCA_964403015.1 uncultured Arcanobacterium sp. | reverse complement strand
TTCGCTATACGATAGAAGTAGCGAGTTATCATTTCCCGCACGCACCAGACCTCTACGAAGAAGCAGCCCGTCATGACAACTATGAATGTTGAGTCCTTCAATCTCGATCACCGCAGGGTATCTGCACCGTATGTACGCGTAGCGGATACCAAAGAGTTGCCACAGGGCGATGTGCTTACCAAGTACGACGTGCGATTTAGTCAACCGAATGTCGATCATCTAGACATGGCGACTATTCACTCGATTGAACACTCATTCGCAGAGTACTCGCGAAACCACTCCGACGCCGTCATCGACTTCTCCCCGATGGGATGCCAGACCGGTTTCTATCTGATGCTTGTGGGTAAGCCGGACATCACGGGTACCTGCGAACTCATTGCTCAAACGTTCCAAGACATCCTTGACGCCTCGGAGGTCCCAGCTGCGAATGAAGTTCAGTGCGGATGGGGTGCGAACCACTCACTAGAAGGCGCCAAGAATGCTGTGGCCTCCATGCTGGAGAAGAAGGACGAGTGGGAGCAGGTTGAACAATGAGCTCCGTCAACGGCATCGTCATCTCGGCGATGGAAGAAGAACTCGAGCCGTTTAAAAAACTCCTAGCCGATTACCAGCTCACCCGCATTAAGGTGCCAAGTGGCACGGCCTATCACGCCCATAAGGGCAGATCAAACATCATTTTGATCCAGACAAAGGTGGGCATGGTTGCCACCGCGAGCGCCCTCGGCTGGGCACTCACTCGGTACGCACCGCGGGCGATTGTGTCCATCGGCTCTGCCGGTGGCCTGTCGGCAGACGCGCGGGTCGGTCAGGTAGTCGTGGGATCCGAGTATATTCACGGTGGGGCCGACGGCACCGCCTTTGGCTATGTGCGCGGGCAGATTCCCGGCCAGCCCGAGAGTTTTGCCGGCGATCCCGATCTCATCAACGCAGCTCGCGATATCATTCAAGACTCCAGCCCGGAGGCCAGCGAGGTCGAGATTCGCATTGGTCAGATGCTCTCCTCGGATTCCTTCATCACCGATTCCACGGTGGGTGACATGCGAGAGGCTTTCCCGGCTGCGATCACTGCGGACATGGAGTCTCACGCTGCGGCCCAAGTGGCGTGCGCCTGGGGCGTCCCGTTCGTCTCGATCAGGGCAATTTCTGATCTCTGTGGAAAACCAGACGATCAGACCGTCTCGTTCCATGCGGAACTGAGCGAAGTCGCAACCTCTTCGGCACGCATCGCACTCGAGATTCTCTACCGGGCGGCCGTGCTCGATATTGTGCGCTCATCCCACGGACCAAACCAGCACTTTAATAAGACCTCTCTTCAGGCTGCTCTCTATCTGATGCTTGCCCGCAGACACGGGGCGGATCCCGCAGATACTGGCGTGCTCCCCCAGCGGATGATCGATGACCTCACAACGCATCTGTCCTATCTCCCGGAAGACAAGCTCGAGCATTCGCTTGGGCAGATCGCCGCCGGCTATCAGTTGGCACGAACTGATGAAAACCTTGCACTCACCGCCAAGGACTACGACAATCAGCGAAGCCAGATCGTGGAGATGTACCGCGATGTCCACAAGCGCGGAACGTTTATCTGGCCACCAACCTCACAGACCATCATCAAGCGCTTTAACGGCTATTGGAACGATGCCCTCGCAGCGATCGGCCTGAAGCCTCGCAGAGGCAGGGCCCGCGGTGGCCTGAAGTTCAGCGACAAAGACTACATCTTCGCAGTTCGCTCCTACGTGGTGGACGCGCAGCACGGCGGCGTCCAGCCATCCTTTAACGGTTACAGCATGTGGCTCAAGCGCACCTCGCGCCAGGGTTCACTTCCCTCCGGCGCGGCAATTCGCCAGCGCTTTGGATCGTGGAAAGAAGCGCTTGAAGCAGCCGCGCTCGACATCGACCAAATGAGCAGCACCGGAAGTTAGGCAACACCCAGCTGATCGAAGATGAACGCCAGCTGGTTGGCCCGTGTTTTCCACCGCTCGTAACGGCCGCTGCCACCGCCGTGGCCAGCAACCAGCTCTGTGAACTGAAGGATGGGCCGCTCAATCGGGTCGTTAGTCGACTTTTCACGGAGGAGCTGAACCCATTTGGTTGGCTCAACGTAGCTCACCCGAACGTCGTTCATCGACGTCGTCGCCAAAATCGCAGGGTACTCGCACTCTGCCAGGTTCTCGCAGGGCGAGTAGCTCTTCATATAAGCATAAACCTCGTGGTTTTCGATCGGGTTGCCCCACTCTTCCCATTCACCGATCGTCAGCGGAAGATCAGGCTTGAGAATTGTGGTGAGCGCATCCACAAAAGGCACGTTGGCGTGAATGACACGGAACTTCTCCGGGGCCATGTTGGCGACCGCACCCATGAGCAGCCCGCCAGCACTCGCGCCTTCAGCCGCCAACCGCTCTGGATGCACCAGCCCGGAATCAATCACGTGAGCAGCGCACGCAATGAAATCTGTGAAGGTGTTGCGCTTGGATAAGAACTTTCCATCCTCGTACCAAGACCTTCCCATTTCGCCACCGCCACGCACATGCGCCACGACGTAGACGATTCCGCGATCCAGAATGGGGAACCGCTCCTCTAGGAACCACGCATCATTCGAAACCTCGTAAGATCCGTAGCCTTCCATGAGACCCGGGTTCTGGCCGTCCCGGCCGAGGTCAGAGCGATGCGCAACCGTCAGCGGAATTCTGGTGCCGTCGTCGGCCACTGCCCAATCGCGATACATCGTGTATCTGGATCGGTCGTAATTCGGAACCTCGGTCGCCTTGCGCGTGGCTACGTCACCCGTCTCAACGTTCCACGTCTGGAAGGTGAGCGGGGTGAGTAGCGAGTCGATCGTGAAAGCTACTTCGCTCGTATCCCACACGTGGTTGACCCACAATTCGACGGTCGCCAGTTCCTCTGTTGGGACGACGACGGGCTCAGACCAACCGCGCTCCCCTGACTTCTCCTCCGTACGCTTGATTGCCCGCAGCTGCGGCAGGCCATCGGACCGCATAAGAATCGCTGCGAAGTCCTTGAATGCCGCAACCTCGGTGATGCGTTCATCGGAGGCGGCACCGATAAGGGTTTCCCACCGATCAGGCTCCGATTCCCCGAGTGGAGCGCGCGCGAGGTCAAAACCTGGATTGGTGTGGTTGTGGATGATGAGGAGGTCATCGCCAGCTACCTCAACGCTGTAGTCCAGATCTTTGCGTCTGGGGCACACCACGATGTGGTGATGGGGGTTCGACGTGGAAATAAGACGAACCTCTGAGGTGGTGCGCGATTGGGAACTCACCACGACCCACTGGCCATCGCGGGAGTCGTCGATTTCGATCGAGTAGAGGGGGTCGTCCTCTTGAAAGAGCAGCTCGTCGTCGTGCGGCGGGGTGCCGACCGTATGGACCCACACCTGAAAACAGCGCCACGCGTCGTCGGCCCGCGTGTAGTAGATACGCTTCGAGTCTTGGGACCAAATCAACCCATAGTTGATCCCGCCAAGCACGTCGTCTACAACTACGTCGGCGTCGATATCGTGAATACGGAGCTTGAATTCCTCATCGCCCGCATAGTCGATCGCGAGCGCACAGAGCCGCCCATCCGGCGATATCGCGCGAGAACCAATGGCGAAATACTCGTGGTGACGAGCCAAATCGTTGCCGTTGTAAACCTCGGTTTCCGAGACCTGATCCGGATCAGGGGGATTGTCTGCCAAAGCTGCGGCGCGGAAGTACGCCGGGTAGCTCGCGCCTTCCCACGTGCGAGTCCAGTACCAGTAGTCTCCGTTGCGAGCCGGAGCGCCGACGTCGGTCTCCTTCGTATGGCTCGCCATCTCACCTACGATCTGCTCCCGAAGATCCCCCAAGTGCTCTGTTCGCGCCTCAAACCACGCGTTCTCTGCCCGAATATGGCTGACGACGGCGGGATTAGCCTCATCGCGGAGCCATTCATAGTTGTCGACGTAATCGTCTCCGTGGAAGCTCCGCGTGACCGGCATTTTCGCAGCTACTGGAGGAGTGTGGGAAGTCATGCGTCCATCATATGCCGCGGTATCACCGCGAGCACATGCTCCGTAACCCGCCCGAAGGCCGAAGTCCTCCCCACGGCAATCGAATAATGGTTAAGGTGGCACCCATGGAACACGAGATCGTCATTCATGTGTGGGCCGATATCGCATGCCCGTGGTGCTGGATTGGGAAGAAGCGCCTCGAGAAGGGGATTGAGCTTTCCGGCAAGAATGTTGCCGTCGAATACCACTCCTACCAGCTCTCACCCGATGCACCCTCCTCCTCCACGCTTACTGCTGCCGAGGTGCTGTCGCAGTCCAAGGGCCGCGACATCGATACCATTCACGCGATGCTGGATTCTGTGACCGCGACCGGGCGCGAAGTCGGCGTCGAGTTTGACTTCGAAACAGTCCAATCCGTCAACACTTTCCTCGCCCACCAGCTCGTCTACGCCGCGAAGGCCAGCGGGAATACTCCCGAGGAGGCCGCCCTTCTCGGCACCGAGATGTTCGAGCGTCTTTACCGCGCGCATTTCTCCGAAGGCCGCAATATTGCCGACGGAGACACTCTCATCGAGATCGCCGAAGAACTTGGTATGAATGCCGAGGACGTGGAGGACGTGCTCGAATCTGGCGAATACACCGACGCCGTTCGCAGCGACTTCCGCGACGCCGGCACGTTAGGCATTCAGGGCGTGCCCTTCTATGTGGTTGGCGGCAAGTTCGGCCTCTCCGGCGCGCAGCCGCCCGAGGTGTTTGCCGAGACCATTACGCGAGCGCTCGACGAAATGGCTAAGGAGCAGTCTGGTCCCGTTGAACGGGCTGCGCAGGACGCCCCCACCAACTAGTTATTCCTGTTCTTAAGAGTGCGCGTGTTCTTAAG
>CAYOEJ010000015.1:22185-27621 GCA_964403015.1 uncultured Arcanobacterium sp. | reverse complement strand
TCTTAAGAGCGCGCGTGCGCTTGGGTTTGCTTGACGGCCAACTCGTCTGCCAGTTCATTTGCAGCGTCCCCACTGTGTCCGCGCACCCACTCAACCTCAGTACGTCCCGTGCGCGCCTCGTATAGATCAACCATGCGTTCGATGATGTCCCGGTTGAGCACCGGCTTTCCATCGGCCTTTCTCCAGCCCTTAGCTCGCCAGCCGCGCGCCCACTTCGTCATTGAATTGATAACGTAGCTCGAATCCACGCGGAGGAGCAGGTCCGCCTCCGGTCCCGCATATTCGAGGGCTTTGACCATCGCCGTCAACTCCATGATGTTGTTTGTGGTCTTTGCAGATCCACCTGACGCCGTATCCCCCGACATCTGCTCGACAAAGGCCCACCCGCCAGGGCCAGGATTTCCCGAGCATGACCCGTCCGTGGCGATCACCAGATCAAACCCCGGCTTCGGTTTGCCGATTGGTCCGCGTCCTTCCTTCACGCCGCTCTTCGACGACGCCGAAGGCGCACCAAAGTTCTGCGGCGGACTTTTCTTTGGCGCTGCTTTGCTCTGCGCAGGTTCGGGAGCGTCGCCAAAGAGGGTCTCCTGTTCATAGCGCGGCGCTGGCGTGACCGGTTCAAGTCCCGCACCCAGAAGGATCTGGGCGATATCTCGGTGCCAGCGCGCGCCATCGCTCCCAGCCATCGCGAGACCGTGCCGAAGTGCGATGTTGCTGGGCCGATCGTCGTCGGCGAACGAAAGCGCCGAAAGGTGGTCAAAAATCGCAGAGGGATCGCGACCGAAAATCCGAGCGAGGTGGTCAACCGAGAGCCATTCCTCAAGATCATCAACAAACGTCATGGGCCTAGCGTACCCGGCACGTGCGATGTCACGTCCAAGCGAGTGTCAGCGGGGGCGGAACTTCGGTAATCTTAGTTACGGACACCATGAAAGGTTGGACATGCTGGAACTTTCGGATTACCGCGACGCGATTCACCTCGACGAGCCCTTCCCTGATCCCGTGGAGGATACTCGGTCGAACTATGACCTCCTGATGACCGCCCTTGGTGGCATTCGAGACAAGCACTACACCGGAACTTCCTCGCTCGCGCACCTGTCCCCCGACGAGGGTCTGATGCGCTGGCTGTCCGCCGAACTCGCCGTTCGCGAGCCTGGGCCAATCAATCCCATTGCTAGCCGCGCTATCAACACGCTGCTGTACCGACAGGTTGGTCGCCATGGCCGCGTTGAAGCTCTCCATCTGCGCCGCGTCTCTGACCTCATTCCTGAATGCGACTACGGTCAGGCGGGAATCACCGTGCTTTACCGCGGCGACATGCGCCAGCTTGTTGTCGATGCCGTGGTTAATACCGCGCTTCCCGACCTCACCGGCTGCTCCATTCCACTGCACGGATGTCTCGACTCCGAGCTTCACCAGCAGGCCGGGCCGTGGCTGCGTAATGACGCTGCCACGATCCACGAGATGCAGGGGAAGCCAGAAGAACCCGGGCACGCCAAGATCACCCGCGGTTACCGCTTGCCCGCCCGCTACGTCATCCACACGGTCGGACCGAACGTCACCGATGGAAGGATTGACGACAAGGATCGCCAGACGCTCTACAACTGCTACTGGAACTCCCTTGCACTTGCCTTTGAAAAGGGCGATATCAAAACCATCGCCTTCCCGGCCATCTCCACCGGCCTGAACGGATTCCCGTTCAACGAGGCCGCCGATATCGCGCTTGCCGCAGTCAACGACTGGGTTGACCGCCACGATTCGGCTCTCGATCTCGTGGTATTCTCCGTCCACTCGGATAAGGATGCCGATACCTTCTACCACGAACTTGCCACCTGGGTGGAAGACTAAAAACACTCTCCGGGTTCACACTCCCGATCACCGCGCCTCGTTGCGCCTTCGTGGAAGGACGACTGCGATTGAACCCCGACGATCTCTTTCGCATCGTTGACGTCATTGGCGTAATTGCGAATGCCCTCCTAGGGTCGGCGCTGGCGCGCGCCTTGGGATACGACCTCATCGGGTTCCTCGTGCTCGGAACAGGAACTGCCACTGGCGGCGGCATGATCCGAGACATGTTGCTTGGCACCGGCTTCCCCGTAGCTCTGACGGATCCTTGGTACTTGGGCGGCGCGTTTGCCGCATCGATCTTCTCTTACTTCTTTTCCTTGGAAGGACGCTGGTCTAGGCGGGCACTGTCCGTGGCGGACGTGCTTGCACTTGGTTGCTGGTCTGCCACGGGCGCATCGAAGGGACTCTCTGCCGGACTGGGTTTCGTGCCCTCGATCTTCCTAGGCGTTATTACGGCAACGATGGGTGGCTTGTTGCGTGACGTTATGGTGAACCGAGTGCCGTCAATCTTCGGCGGTAGCCCGCTCTATGCAACTTTCGCCGTGCTGGGCGCTACCCAGATGGTGATCTTCCAATCCATCGGCATGTACGGGGTAGGCATGGGTAGCGCGATTGTCATCTGCGCGCTCTTTGGCCTCTTGGCACGTCACTTCAACTGGCAGCTTCCTAGAAACTCCTATGATCTGACCAGCTATTCGCGTAAGTTCCGTGAGCTTCGGATCAAGGCGCCTCGCCGTTGGCGCAACCAGAACATCGATGGAGCAGACACTCCAAAGCCGGCAAAGGAAGCTCGCGCACGTCGCCGACGCAATCGCCGCGACCAAGAGAATTCCTGAGCCTTGCGGGCGTATCGTGCACTTGGCTCCAGAATTCAGGAGCCATGAATATTTCTTGGGTTCACGCGTAACGGCTTCGACTTGCACGTGACATCTTCGGCTCACGCGTAATCCCCGGGCTCGCACGTGACGGCTTCGGTCCGCACGTAATCCTGGCCTCGCCCGTAGTTTTAGCCTCGCCCGGGACACTTCTGCGCTGATTTTGACGCCAAGACACGTTTTTGCCCAGAAATCTGCAGAATCAGCGCAGTTATGTACATTTTCCCTGAAGGCTTGGCGCCAGCACATCTAAAAGACTCGAGACCCGTCTTCGAAAGACTTGACACCAGCTCGGTTCGATGGTTAATTAGTCATGTAACTAACCAATTAAGAAGGGAGGGCAGATGGCTCTCGAATCGATCGAGGATGTGCCTCACATCAACTTTGATTCCGGCACCCCCATTTACCTCCAAATTGCTCAGGACATCCGGGACCGCATTGTCAGTGGACATCTGCGCGCGGGCGACCAACTCATGTCAACCACACAGTATGCAACCAATTTCCGCATTAATCCAGCAACGGCAAACAAGGCATTCAACCTTCTTCAGTCCGAAGGTTTGATCTACAAGCAAAGGGGCATCGGAATGTTTATCACCGAAGAAGCCGCTTCCATCCTCCGTGAGGATGGCCGCCACACCTACCGCAGCGAGTCTTTGGAACCCGCGCTTCGCGAGGGCCTCGCCCTCGGATTCAGCGCCGCCGAGCTTCGCTCAATAGTCGACACCGTACTGGAGGGCTAAGCCATGAACGTCAAACCTCTAGCAGTTCGGGCCGACAACGTCGGCTACAGGTACGGTCGCCACGTGGCTCTAGAGAATCTCAGTGCCACCTTTGAACCGGGCAAGATCACAGGACTCCTCGGACGCAACGGCTCCGGGAAGTCAACCCTTGCCATGGGTCTGGCCGGCCAGATTCGCATGAGCGGCAAACTCGACTTTCGTTTTGCCGACGTGGATAGCCTTGACCGCGATGACGCCGCCACCAACACCACCAGTAAGAGCATGAAAGTATGGGAAAACCCCAGCCTCATGCCACTAGTCGCGCTTGTCTCTGACTCGACATCGCTTGTAGATGGCCGCATTGCACAAGTTGTCGACCTCTGGGAGGCCATGCGCCCCACGTTTAGCAGACCACTGGCAGAGCACCTCATTGACCTGTGGAGCCTCGATCCAAAACGGAATATCGAAAAGCTCTCACGAGGTCAGAAGTCTGCACTTTACGCCACGCTCGGACTTGCCTCCCGCGCGCCACTGACGATCTTCGACGAGGTCCACCTCGGTATGGACGCTGTTGTGCGCCGCGAGTTTTACGACACTCTATTGGCAGACTTCATTGAATTCCCACGGACAATCATTGTCTCCTCTCATCTCGTTGATGAAATAGAAGACATCATCGAAAACGTCGTCATTATTGAACACGGCACCACCAAACTGAGCGGTAATGCCGATGACTTGCGTCAAGAATATTCACACTCAGGGCAGCTCGCTTCGCTCACAGACGTTCTCATTGCAGCAACTAGGAGGGACTCATGACTTCCCCCAGCACACATCTTTCGCACGCCAAGATACTCTTTCGCCACGATCTCCCGCCGATAGGGAAGCTTCTCATGTGGATAGTTGGCATTATTGCCTTCTTCTTCCTTTTTGAAGCATTCCGCCCCGACCATTTTACGTGGCACCTTCTCGGTGGTCCTGACTTCATGAAGGCAGGTATCTCAAACGACACGGCCTCCGGGATCGAATTGCCAGAGGCTCGCATGTGGGAGACAGCTACGGGCGCTGGGTATGCACTCTTTGGTGTCTCTTTCGTGGGCGCCATTATCACGGGAGCCCTATCCCGTGGATATCTCGGAGCGGGTGCCACCCGGGCAGGCAGCTTTGGCTTCGCACAGATTGAAACTCTGTTCTTGAGTGCCATTCTTTCGCTCCTGACCTTTGCTGCTCTAGGTCTGGGAGTGCTGTTAAGCGACGCACAGATTGAAGGATTCGATCTGTGGCTGTTTACTCTCACACCACTAGTTCATGTTTTTCTCGCGCAGCTGGGGTACGCCATTTCAACGATGTTTGTACGCTTCCCGTGGTGGGTTGGCACGCCGATTCTCGTCGGCACGGCGATCATCACGAGCAACGACCCAGTCGCTAGGAATCTTGGCGAGTTCTTCGTCCAGTTCAACGACAGCCTCGGATTCTGGGTAGTTGCAATTCTTACCGCCTCGGCAGTGCTATCGCTCGCATCATGGCTGATGCTGCGCAGCCTCCCGATTCGGCGGAGCTAGGCAGCGAGCCACACGGTTCATCCGCCCCCGCTCGCTCGCAAGCCACCACACTCGACTTGCTTGCAAGCACCGCGCCTAGCTACGACAGCGCAGACACCACAAAGAAGGAGCCCCCAAAAACGGGGGCTCCTTCATGCTTTAGCTTCAATGACCTCTAGCGGTCAAGGAGAAGAGCGTTTGTCTATTAGACGGTGCGGGTAGCGTGCTCGTCACGAACCTCTACGCGATCGACATCGTCACGGCGAGCCTTCTTGGAAGGAATGAAGCCGTAGACTACGAGCGCAATGCCACCAAGGAGCAGACCAATGCCGGCCCAGGTTGCGATGGTGCCAACGAGGCCCCATCCGTATGCATTGAGGAGCATGCCACGAAGGGTGTTGCCCTTGAGGAACGAGCCGTAACGCATATCGTCAAGAGCCGCAGCCTCACGTGCAACCT
>CAYOEJ010000015.1:10380-22085 GCA_964403015.1 uncultured Arcanobacterium sp. | reverse complement strand
CACGGAAAAGCATAGAAGTGGGCCGCGTCCGATTCGCGCCGCTTAGGACTTTCGAATCGGACGCGAGACAAGGTGTCGCTATCAGCTCAGGTCAGCTTTCAAACCAGCACCGTCATCGGGACAGCGTCTATCTGAGAGAGCACCCCATCGAACCAGCACCCTCATCGAACCAGCACCCCACTGCGTTCATGCGAAACCGACCTCAGCTCCCGAAGGCGGGCGATTTCCGCCGCATCCGTGTTCTTAAACCGGATGAGCCGCATCGCATTGAGAATAACCAGCAGAACGGAGATTTCGTGAACAAACATGCCAATGCTCATGTCGACTACCTGAATCACCACTCCCGCAATAAGCACCGCCACAGTGATGAGTGCTATCACCGTATTTTGAATCATGTTCGCGAAGGTTGCGCGCGTGAGAGCTCGAGCATGAAGAAGCTGATCAAACCGGTTGCCAACCAAGATGACATCCGCAGCCTCCACCGAAACATCCGTACCGCCACCCATAGCGATACCTAGATTTGCTGTTGCGATGGCTGGGGCGTCATTGACACCGTCTCCGATCATGGCCACCTTGTGCCCAGCCGCAATAAGCTCCTTCACCTTGGTCACCTTGTCCTCAGGCATTAACTCCGCTGCAACCTGGTCAATACCCACCTGATCGGCAACTGCTTGGGCGGTAGCCGCATTGTCACCCGTGAGCATGACGAAGGTAGAGATACCATTCCGGCGTAGTCCCTCGATCGCACCCGCAACATCCGCACGAACTTGGTCCGCGATGGCGATAAGTCCGGCCACGTCGTCGTCGAAAAGAACAAACGAAACGGTGTTTCCGCTAGCTTCCAACTCGCGGGCTCTACCCGATAGTTCACGATCCGCATTCGCAATAAGTCTTGCGGAGCCAACCGCCACCCGGATTCCAGCCACGTCGCCGACGATTCCAAGACCTTTTCGAACGTCGACATTAGAGGGGCTAGCTCCCAAGACAATGCCGCGGTCCTTCGCTGCGGCAACGATCGTTCGGCCAAGCGGGTGCTCGGACGCCTGCTCCAAGGTGCCAGCCAGCTGGAGGATCTCGGACACAGGGTGAGCGCCCACCGCGACTATCTCTGTGATCTTCGGCTTGCCTTCAGTGATGGTGCCGGTTTTGTCCATCACCAGTGTGTCTACCTTGGCGAACCGTTCAAGAGCGTCGCCGCCCTTGAGGAGCGCACCGTGGCGTGAGGCGTTACCCAGACCGGCCACCAGTGAGACGGGCGTCGAGATGACGAGCGCTCCCGGGCACGCGATCACAAGCAACGTCAATGCAAAACGTACGTCGCGCGTAACCACCCAAGCCACAACAGCTGCCACAATGATGCCCGGCGTATAGAACTTTGCAAACTTATCGAGGAACTTCTGGGTGGGGGCCTTGCTATCCTGAGCCTCCTCAACGAGTTCGATGATCTGATTAAACGTGGTGTCTTCCCCCACGCGTTCGGCACTCATCTCCAAATAGCCGGACTCCACGATGGTTCCGGACCATACGACGTCGTCACGGTCTTTCATAACCGCGAGCGGCTCCCCCGTTACTGCCGCCTCGTTGATGGATCCAGATCCATGGATGACCGTTCCGTCGACCGGAACTTGGGAGCCCGTGCGGAGTATAACCACGTCGCCTTTGACGACGTCGTCCACGGGCACATTCACTGGCTCACCTTCGCGCATTACCTCAGCTTCTTGCGGAGCCATATCGATAAGATCACGCAGGGATTTGCGCGTCCGATCAAGCGTTCGCGCCTCGAGGTATGACCCGAAGATAAAGAGGAATGAGACGATGGCAGATTCTTCGTACTCGCCTATGATCAGCGCGCCGATCACAGCAATGGAAACCAGTAGATCTATTGAGAAGGCGCGCACGGTGAGCGCCCGCCATGCGGAGTACACCGTCGGCATGCCGGCTAGCACCGTGACGATGATGAAGAGCGTACTTTTCACGCTAGGTAATCCGACCTGCCCGGCCCCAAATGCGAGCGCGATCAAGATTGCCGACGCGAGCGAAATATAGAGTTTCGACTTCAGCGACGTCAGCATGATTATGCCCTTTTAACTGAGGTCACGGGGTAACCGAGCTTGGTGATGGTTGTGGAAATGGCGTCTTGCGAGAGCAGATTCTCATCCCATGTCACCTTGACCTTGGAGGAGTTGAATGCGACAGACACGTCCTGTACACCATCCATCCTTCCCACGGTTGATTCAATCTTCTTGACGCACGAGGGGCAGCTAAACGGTTCGGTGGAAAATTTTGCGGTTGTCATGGCGATTCCTTTCAATTGATCGTGTCCCTATACAACCTCTTCCCGCCGGTGGCGGCCTTGACGCAGATCAAGTCGGAGTAACTATGCGCTGGCAGACCAGTGCCTACGTCAGATACGCAATACTTGAGTAAAGCGATCAGACGTTCCAGTCCGACGGAACGAGCTGGCGAAGCGATCAAGCAAAGCGGAGGAATTCATGGTCGATATGATGGAAGAAGACACCTGCGTAGCCGTCGTGCCCGTGTTTCGAGGCCTGAGCAGAGCTGAGCAATTCCAGGTGGCCGAGATTGCGGAGCCCACCTCACTTGCCAAGGGCGACGTGCTCTATATCGCCGGCGCACAGGTTTCCCAGCTCATGGTTGTCCATCGCGGCCGAGTGAAAGTCACGCGTACCACGGCCGATGGCCATGAGCAGCTCGTGCGGGTGCTTGGCACCGGCGATTTTCTGGGTGAGTCCGCCTTCCTCACCGGTGAGCGGCCCGACCACTCGGTCGTTGCCCTCGAACCCACCCAGATGTGCGTCTTTTCCCACGCGCAGCTCGGCAACTTGGTACGCAAACACCCGTCGATCGCGCTGCGAATGCTACAAACCCTGAGTCAGCGCCTTTCTGAAACCGAACGTCGACTCACCTCCGCGTTTTCCTCGCCCGTTGGTACGCGCGTTGCGGATTACCTGCTCTCGCTACCGTCGACGACGACGGGCAGCCATCCTGTGGTAACCCTTCCGTTGGCGAAGAAGGATATTGCTTCGCTGCTGGACACCACTCCGGAATCAATTTCGCGTCAGCTACGTCATTTCCAAGATTCTGGCGTCATCGATCAGCGCGAATGTGGAAGGATCGAGCTGCTCGACGTGGATACGTTGGTCGATCTCGCTGGGGAACTTTAAAGGCGGGTGTAGGCCACAAGCCTAAACGTCGAGCTTCCTCCGACGCATTGCCGCGATTCTCTCCCTATTGACTGCAGCGACCGCCGTGAGCGGGATACCTGCCGGGCACACCTTCGCACACTCTCCATGGAGTGAGCACGGTCCGAACTCGGCATCAGCGATCGCCACCATATCGCGAGCGCGCTGACGCGCTTCTGGCTGGCCTACCGGCAGAGCAACCATGTGGGCAAGCTTGGCACCAAGGAATAGATGCGCCGATCCGTTCGGGCAGGCAGAGACGCACGCACCACAACCGATGCAGGCGGCGTAGTCGAGGGCTCGCTCGGACTGGCCCGGCGTCGTCGTCACCTCATCAGCATCCGGCGCGGTTCCGGCGTCAACCGAGTTCCACGCGCCTGTTTGGATGATGTCGTCCAAGCGATCACGCGAGACGATGAGGTCGCGCTGCACGGGAAACGCTTTGGCACGGAAGGGTTCAAGACGAACGGTCTGACCGTCTTCGAAGGATGCGAGGCGCTGATGGCACGCGGTCATGTTGGCCTTGGGGCCGTGGGGCAGGCCGTTGACGGTAATACCACACACTCCGCAAATACCTTCACGGCAGTCGGACTCGAACGCGACGGGCGGCTCGCCCTGAGAGATCAACTGATCGTTGAGGGTATCGAGCATGTCGAGTACAGACATCGTGGGATCGAGGCCATCCACGTCATACGTGCGGAATTCTCCCGATTTGCCGGGAGCGTTTTGGCGATAAATTTCGAGGCGGAGTTTCATGGTTCCCTCACTGGTAGTTGCGGGTAGCCAACGGCACCGCGGTAAAGGTCAGGGGTTCGGCATGACGCACGAAGGTGCGCTGAACGCCGGGGTCGCGACGCGATTCGAGGTCGGCGGACTCCCAGGCTGAGACAAAAGCCCAATCGTCGTCGTTACGAACAGCCTCGCCATCCTGAGAGAATTCGCTGCGATAGTGGGCGCCACACGACTCTTCGCGGTCTAACGCGTCCACACAAAGAAGCTCTCCAAGTTCGAGGAAGTCAGCCACGCGGCCCGCCTGCTCCAAGACGATCGATAGCTCCTCGCCACGAGCGTTGGCTGGCACGGCGACGTCGCGCCAGAACTCCGCACGCAACTCGCGGATCTTAGCCCGCGCCTCGGTGAGCGACTCGCGCGATCGCTCCACACCGGCGCCAGCTGTGAGGATTTCACCGAGGCGCTGATGGAACACGCGCGGGGAGGTCGTGCCGCCCACCGCGATCAGATCCTCAGTTCGCTTCCGTGCTCGCGCAACAGCCTCCTGCACCGCGGGGGCATCCTCGGAAAGCTTGTCCTTGCCAAGCAAATCTGCGAGATAGTTCGGAACGGTGGACGGGATGGTGAACCAGCCGTCCACGCATGCCGAGAGCAGCGAGTTGGCACCCAACCGGTTGGCCCCGTGGTAGCTCCATCCGGATTCACCTGCCACAAAAAGGCCTGGCAGGTTCGTTGCTAGGTTGTAGTCCGACCACAGGCCACCCATCGTGAAGTGGGCTGCGGGCGCGATGCGCATCGGCTGGCTGTACGGATCCTCGCCGGTGGCGTGGTTGTACATATCGAATAGGTTTCCGTAGCGGCGGCTGATCTCGTCCTTGCCCACCCGTTCGATTGCGTCACGGAAATCGAGGTAAACGGAATTCTTGGCCGGACCAACGCCATGACCCGCGTTGATCTGCGCCGTTGCGGCACGTGAAGCAATATCCCTAGGCGTGAGGTTGCCAAACGCCGGGTACATGCGCTCCAAGTAGTAGTCGCGGTCTTCTTCCGGAATGTCGTTCGGCGGGCGATCGTCGTCGGGAGACTTCGGTACCCAAATCCGGCCGTCGTTGCGCAGCGACTCACTCATCAGAGTGTTCTTCGCCTGCGCCGGACTTGGCGCGGGTAGCGCGGTCGGGTGGAACTGGATGAACGACGGGTTCGCGAAGTACGCACCGCGCTGATGCGCGCGCCAGGCTGCGGATGCATTCGAACTCACGGCGAGTGTGGACTTGTAGTAGATGCTGCCATAACCGCCGGTGGCGAGAACGACGGCGTCTGCCAAGATCGGTGCGATTGCGCCCGTGACGAGATCACGGACGACGACGCCGCACACCCGCCCTTCGTCCACCACGTAGTCGAGCACTTCCGTTCGGTTGCGTAGGCTGACCCTTCCCGCGTTGACCTGACGGAGCAACGCTTGGGCGCCCGCAATCTGGAGCTGCTGGCCAGTCTGGCCGCGTGAGTAATAGGTACGCGAGACCTGCACGCCACCGAACGAACGCGTGGCGAGGGATCCGCCGTATTCGCGGCCGAACGGGACTCCGAGGGAATTCATGTGGTCGATGACCCGTACGGATTCTTCGGCCAAGCGGAAGGCGTCAGCTTCGCGGGCGCGGAAATCGCCGCCCTTGACCGTGTCCTTGACGAAGCGAGAAAGAGAATCGCCATCGACCTTCTTGGCGCGCGCTGCGTTGATGCCTCCCTGTGCCGCGACTGAGTGGGCGCGGCGAGCGGCGTCGTGGTACGTCACTGCCGTGACTTGGAAGCCGAGTTCCGCAAGCGAGGCCGCCGCACCACTTCCGGCGAGACCTGTTCCGACGACGACAACGTGAAACTTACGACGGTTTCCGGTGCCGACGAGTTTGTATTCCGCACGGCGGCGATCCCAGGCTGTTGAGGGGTCGCCAGCGGGGGCGTCGCCGTCAAGTATCGCGCCGGTGCGAACACCGTCCGCCCGGCTGTCGGGCATGATCCAGCCGCCGGTGGGTGAGGTGACGTCCTTGGCCTTCGAGGCTGTGCCTGATGTAGTTCCTGAGGTGGTGCCTGAAGTGGTGGCACTACCGGTTGTGACTGCCTCGGTGTTGATATTGCGCGCGGCGTCCTTCAGTGCCGATGCGAGCCTGTGTGGGAACTTCATGCCAACCACCCCATCTGAACTGCAAGCGGAATAAGGCCATTACCCAGCACCATCACCAACGCAAGGACGAGCGCGAGTAGAACGCTGAGGCGGCGCCAGCGGACCGTCGTCGACCCCAAGTCTGTCCACACCACCTTGATGCCGTGGAGAATGTGGCTCGCGAGTATCAGCATCGTTATGCCATAGAACAAGGCCATGGGAACGCGCGAAAGCGAGGCTATGAGGTTGGCGTAGGCGCTGCCTGCCACGAAGGTATCGGGTGCAATCGGCTGGACACCCATGGTGAGGTCAAGAACATGGACTACGAGGAAGCACAGGATGATCAGGCCCGAGACCGCCATGAGACGCGAAAGCTTGGCTGCTGGCCGGGCGCGAACCGAGCCGCGCGCTGCACGCGCACGGAAGGCAAGCGTGAATCCGCCGGTGACGTGCAGAAGAAGGGAAGTTGCCAGCACTATGCGAAATGCCCAGAGGATGAATCCTTCCGGAACAAGCGGATATCCGACTTCGCGGAGCCAGTGGGCGTAACTGTCGAACGAGTCTGCTCCCGTCCACACCTTGAGGTTTCCCCACAGGTGGATGAAGGCGAAGGCTGTCCAGATGATGCCCGTAATCGCCATGGTGATCTTCCATGACCAGGAGGGCACACCATGGCTCTCAGGCTGTACTGGCCCCTTTCGCGGCGGCCTCAAAGAAACTTGTGCTGTCATCCGATTACTCCTGGAGTACGGGCTAAACCCGACCTCGCCAATGAGGTACTGTCTTTTCATGGAGTCCCGCCGTCGCCTACTCGTTTATTGCACTGGCGGCGCTTACTGCACTGACTGTTGGACTCTATCTAGCCAGCGTATCGGCGGATTTCAGCCGTTTTATAGGTCGCCCGTCCCAGGCAAGGACCACGATCGGCCACCCATGCACCAACAATAGGCGTGGGCGCACCTGCGCAGCCCCAGCGGAAAGACCTCGCACGTGCGATTAAAGCGGCGGGTAGCCCCCGCACCTACGCAGCCCCCGCACCGACCCGCAGGAGCCAGCACTTCAAGGCAACTTGTTACATATCTGCGCTGATCTTGCACAAAAAGAGCAAAATCTCGGATTTAAATGCAGAAACTGCGCAGTTATGGCGACAGACCCCTGCGGGGTACGAAAAGGTAGTTAACGCACATGTGAGGGAAGTGGAAGCGCCCGGAAACGGGCGTCAATAAAGAGTAATCACAGGGACATGCGCCTAGACGACACTCAGACTAGACAGCCGCAAGGAAGCTAAAACTGTTGGTATATCAACGTTTTATGTGGTGCTCGAGGGGGGAGTTGAACCCCCACGCCCTTTCGGGCACACGGACCTGAACCGTGCGCGTCTGCCTATTCCGCCACTCGAGCGAGCTATGTCAGCATACACGCCGCACTAAACCAATACAAAGCAGTGGCAGCACTACTGCCGCGTGATTCTGCACACCGGCGCTAGTGGGATTCACTGCGCATTCGAAGTAGTCTAGAGGCAGGAAAAATGGATGGGACTAGCCCGCACTCGGTCTACCCCGGTAGATGATGGAGGACATTCGATGGGCGCCTTCGACAAGTTTGAACGAAGCGTAGAAAATGCGGTGGACAACGTCTTCTCTCGAGCATTCCGCTCGGACCTGAAACCAGTTGAGCTGGCCTCGGGCATTAAGAAGTCGATGGACGACCGCGCCGCATCGATGTCTCGCGAACGCGTCATCGTCCCGAACGACTTCTCACTCTCCCTGTCTGATTCCGACTACGGCAAGATTTCCGAATGGGGCGAGGAGGCACTCAAGGCCGAACTCACTTCTGTCGCAATCCGGCACGCACGCGAGCAGGAGTATACGTTCCTCGGCCCCATCACGATTGACTTTGTCTCGTCGTCAGACCTTCCCCGCGGCAAGGTCATCGTTCACGGATCTACGCGTCGGGGCGCAGTTGCGCCGGCCACAACGCGCGACGCCTCACCACAAAATCCCATTATCGATGTGGACGGAGAGCGGTACATTCTCACCGGGGCCATTACGGTGATCGGTCGCGGGTCTAGTGCGGACATCACGGTCGACGATTCGGGGGTCTCACGCAAACATCTCGAACTGCGCGTAACCCCCGGAGGCGTGATTGCCACGGACCTCGACACCACCAACGGCACATTCGTCGAAGGCCACCGGATATCGGCAGCAACGCTCCTCGATGGCAACACCCTCACGATCGGGCGAACGCGCATCATGTTCTGGACCTCTCCGGAGTTCCTATGAGCGCTCTCGTCATCACCATCCTGCGCTTCGGATTCCTCGCGCTGCTGTGGATATTCGTTCTCTTCGTCGTTGTCACCATCCGCAACGACGTATTCGGCACCCGCATCAACGATCGCGCGGGTCGGGCACGGCCAGTTAAGCAAGAGTCTCGCAGACGAGTGGCACCCGCACCTGTCCCGGCAGGCCCCACACGTCTCGTGGTCACCGAGGGCCCGCTCTCCGGCACCACGCTTCCGCTCGGCGTCGGTTCGCTCACGGTTGGCCGTTCCCCCGACTCTGCACTGGTTCTCGACGACGGGTACGCGTCCTCGCGCCACGCCCGTTTCTATAACGACGCCGGTACGTGGTTTATCGAGGACCTCAACTCTACGAATGGCACGTGGGTGGGAACCCAACGCATCTACCAGCCGATTCAACTTGATCCGGGCATGCCGGTGACGATCGGTAAGACGACGATGGAGATTCGTCGATGACCATTCAGCTTAGGTACGCGGCTTTTTCCGACGTCGGCCTCATCAGGGAGTCGAACCAAGATGCGGGCTATGCCTCCGCACACCTGCTAGTGCTCGCCGACGGCATGGGTGGAGCCGCGGGCGGCGACATCGCTTCCTCCGTTGCGGTAGCGCATCTCGCTGAAATCGATGACACGCATCAGGCTGAAGAACTGCTCCCGCTGCTTCGTAACGCGGTGAACGATGCGCACGATGAGCTCATTGAGAGATCCGCGGAGTCCAAGGAGTTGGAGGGTCTAGGTACCACCTGTATCGCGATCCTGCGCACAACAAACAAGATGGCGATGGTGCACGTGGGTGACTCACGTGCGTACCTACTGCGCAAGGGCAAACTCGCCCAGATCACGCGCGACCATACCCTGGTTCAATACCTCCTTGATCGCGGACAAATCACGCCTGAAGAGGCGCAGAACCATCCCAAACGCAACGTCATCATGCGCAACGTGGGTGACACTCCCGAGCCAGTCGAGCTCGATGAATCCATCCGTGAGGCCGTGATCGGTGATCGCTGGCTCCTGTGTTCAGATGGGTTGTTCGGAGTCGTCACGGACGAAACCATCGAGGAAACGCTCAACAGCTATGAGGATCTGGATGAGTGCGGTGAGCGCCTCATTGAGCTGGCTCTCGCCGGCGGCGCACCGGATAATGTCACCGTTGTACTCGCCGACGTCGTAGAGACTTCTCGCGCAGCCGGTTATGACCGCGGCCCGATCGTGGTGGGTTCTGCCGCTGTCGATGCACGCCGCCCGTCCCGCGCGGGCTCGTCCGCAGCTGGCAAGGCTGCGGCGCTCACCGCGCGAACAGAGAATGACGAACCTGAAGAAACCAAGGATTCATCTGACGACGCTCCGCGACTCGCCGCCCGCGTTGCCGCTGCCATCGCCGTCGCGGCGCTCACCGTTGCGGCACTCGGTGGCGGTTACGCGTGGACTCAGACCCAATACTACGTGGCGCCAAACGACGGAAATGTAGCCATTTATCGCGGGATTCCACAAGACCTCGGTCCGTTTTCGCTTTCCTCCCTGCACGAAGAAACCAACGTTGCGATCGACGACCTCAGTCCGGTTGCTCAGCAACGCCTAGACACCCCGATTACTCGCGGATCCCTCGACGAGGCGGAGAAAGTCGTCACTGACCTAGAGCAGCAGAAGCGACCGGAGCCTCGGCCACAACCGTCTCCTTCGCCGTCGGCGACTCCAAGTGCGTTTCCGGGTACGTCGCCGTCGCCCACTGACGACGCCGCCCGCAGCGGAACTCCCAACCCGTCGCCTAGCGGCACCCGCAGTGCTAGCGAGGACGACGCCGGATGAGCGTCGTGACCTCTCGACCAGCCCGCCCTGGACGGATTCAGGAACTCGGGTTGCTTTTCCTCGCGCTTGCCATCGGTCTCGCGGCGTGGATTCTTGTACATCTTGGCGTCAACGATGCCTCGCAGGTAGCCCTTCTCCCAGATAATTTCGCGATCGTTGCCGGAATTGCTGCTGTCGGGTTGTTTGTCTGTCACCTCTTGATTCGCCGATGGGCGCCGTGGGCGGACCCCGTGTACTTCCCGGCCGCCGTCCTTCTCACCGGATTGGGTCTGGCGATGATTCATCGCATTGATGCCGCTCTGGTGGCTAGTGGCGAGAGTCCCGAAGTCCGGGGTCAGCTCATCCTCGCAGCAGTCGCGGTAGTTCTCATGGTGATCACGGTGGCCGTGCTGCGAGATCACCGGCTTTTGCGCAGGTTCACCTACAGCTCCCTCGTTGCGGGCATCGTGCTTCTCCTGCTGCCGCTCGTGCCGGGTCTGGGTCGCGAGTTTAACGGCGCGCGTATTTGGATTCACGTTGCAGGCTTCAGCTTCCAGCCGGCAGAGCTGGCAAAGATCTGCTTCGCCGTCTTCTTCGCGGGATACCTCGTTGCACAGCGAGACAACCTTTCGCTCGCCGGTAAGAACATTCTGGGCCTGCAATTACCTCGCCTCCGACACTTTGCACCCATCATGGTGGCGTGGGCGGCGTGCATGCTGATCCTCGTATTCGAACGAGACTTTGGTACGGCCATCCTGTTCTTCGGCTTGTTCGTGGCGATGCTCTACGTGGCCACGGAACGGATCTCGTGGATTATTATTGGCGGCATTTTGACGGCCGCTGGCGTGTATCTGATCGTCCAAGTAATGCCCCACATCCAAGCCCGGTTCAACATTTGGCTCAGCGCGCTCGATACCGACGTTTACAACGCCCGCTACGGTTCCTACCAGCTGGTTCAGGGTTGGTTCGGCATGGCCTCGGGAGGACTGTTCGGCACCGGATTCGGCGAGGGATACCCCACCAATTCCTACGCGGCAAACTCGGACTTCATCATCGCTTCGTTCGGCGAAGAGCTTGGGCTCATGGGGCTATTGGGAATTCTCGCGGTCTACCTACTGATCGTCACCCGAGCCCTCAAGACCGGCATCGATTTGCGCGACGGCTTCGGAAAGCTCCTCGCGGCCGGCCTCGGATTCACTGTGGCGCTACAGTGCTTCGTGGTGGTTGGCGGCGTCACCCGGGTCATCCCCCTCACCGGTCTGGCCATGCCATTCCTCGCCCTTGGCGGCTCTGCACTCCTCACCAACTGGATCATCATCGGTATTCTCATTCGCATGTCTGACGCCGCTCGTCGTCCCTACACACCCGCATCGACGCCGCTGTCGTCTATTACCACCGGCGACCTTCCCGCTGACGATTCCCTCCGGCCTTCCGCTACGCCGAACGACGACGGAACCGACTCCGCAGACGAAGGCGACGTTGGCGACTCTGGTGACGCAGCCGACGTTGGCGACGACGGGGCCGACGAC
>CAYOEJ010000015.1:0-10280 GCA_964403015.1 uncultured Arcanobacterium sp. | reverse complement strand
CGACGTTGGCGACTCTGGTGACGCAGCCGACGTTGGCGACGACGGGGCCGACGACGACAACTCCCAACCAACGGAGGTGGTGCGCCTGTGAATCCACCGCTTCGCAAGATGTCCGTGCTCGTCATCGTCATGTTCGTGACGCTCATGATGGCGGCCACCTACATTCAGTTCTTCCGTGCCCCCGAGCTCAATGCTGACGCGCGCAACGTACGCACGTTGTATCGCGAGTACGGAACGGATCGCGGGCCGATCATTGTGGCCGGTGAGCCGATCACAACGTCCCAGCCCGTCGATGATCCGTACAACTTCCTGCGCACCTATAGCAACGGGCCGCTCTACGGGCACGTCACCGGATACTTTTCCACCGTGTTCAATTCGATGACGGGCATCGAGCGCGAAGCCAACTCGGTTCTTGGTGGCTCTGACTCGTCCTTGGCAACGCAGCGGCTTGAGGATCTCATCACCGGATCCCAGCCAAAGGGCGGCGCGGTCTCCTTGACCTTGGACCCACTAGCGCAGCGCGCTGCATACGACGCGTTGGGTGGCCGCCGCGGTGCCGTCGTGGCAATAGAACCGAGCACTGGCCGGATCTTGGCGCTAGTCTCGAGCCCTTCGTACGACCCGAATCTTCTCGCCACACGCGACCGAGCTACGGCTAACGAAGCGTGGACCAACTATCTTGCCGACGACGCCGAACCACTTCTCAATCGCGCAACCGGCGGCGATCTTTACGCTCCCGGATCCGTCTTCAAGGTGATCACCGCTGCAGCGATGATCGAAGATGGCTTGACTCCGGAATCACTGGTGGAAGCACCGCACAGCTTCTCACCTCCGGGAACTACACACGAGATCTTTAACCCTTTGCAGCGCGCGTGCGGCGACGGTTCCGGAGAAGTACCTCTCCGAACGGCTTTCCAAGAATCGTGCAACACGGCTTTCGCTATTGGTGGCTTGGACCTTGGTGCCGAGAAGATGACCTCGATGGCTGAAGCTTTTGGATTCCACCAGGAACTCTCAATCCCACTGACAGTGCGGCCGTCTCGCTTCCCAGACCCCGCCGACCAGGCAATACTGGCGATGGATTCCTTCGGCCAACGCGACGTCGTCGTCAGTCCACTCCAGATGGCCATGATGGCTTCGGCCGTCGCTAACGATGGCGTCATCATGCAGCCCTACCTCATTGAGGAAACGCTGACGGCCGATCTCGCGGTCGTCTCCACCACGTCACCTTCCGAGTTCAGCGAACCAATCACGAAGGAAACTGCGGACTACCTCGAATCGATGATGATCGACGTCGTCAATCGCGGAACCGGCTCACATGCAGCCCTCGGAAATATACAGGTGGCTGGGAAGACCGGTAGTGCCCAGGTGAGCGGGCAGTCACCACACGCATGGTTTGTGGGATTCGATGCGACGGACGCCCCGCAGGTGGCGGTGGCAGTCTTTATAGAAAATGGCGGCGACGGCGGTACCGTGGCGGGTCCTGTGGCGCGCGCCGTGATAGATGCGGTGGTTAATCAATGAACTGCAACCCAATCGTAACTTTGCCATTTGGTCCACATCCAACGAGATGGGGCAATATGGTCAGAGGCGGAGATATTTTCGGAGAGGGTAATAAGTAATGGCTGAGATCCCCCGTATTTTAGGTGGCCGCTACGAGGTAGGTGACCTCGTGGGTCGTGGCGGTATGGCACAGGTACATATTGGTTACGACACGCGTCTTTCACGAACGGTGGCCATCAAGGTGCTTCGTTCCGATCACGTCACGGACCCCACTTTCATCGCACGCTTCCGACGCGAGGCGCAGTCCGCTGCAGCGCTCAACCACCCTTCCATCGTTGCCGTCTACGACACCGGCGAGGAAACCGTCACGTCGCACACGGGTCGCGAAATCGCGCTGCCCTACATCGTGATGGAGTACGTCAAGGGACGCACGGTCTCTGAGCTGCTTAAGAACGGCGATGCCCTGCCAATCGGTGAGGCCGTTCAGGTTGTTGTCGGCGTGCTTTCAGCCCTCGAGTACTCTCATCGCGAGGGCATCATCCATCGCGATATCAAGCCGGGCAACATCATGCTTACCCAAGAGGGCAAGGTCAAGGTCATGGACTTTGGCATTGCTCGCGCAATCGCAGACTCGGCAGCGACCATGACCCAGACCAACTCTGTTGTGGGCACCGCGCAATACCTCTCCCCCGAGCAGGCTCGCGGCGAGGTTGTTGATGCTAGGTCGGATCTTTACTCCGCCGGCTGCCTTCTCTATGAGTTGCTGACTGGCATTCCGCCCTTCCGTGGCGATTCTGCAGTGGCGGTTGCCTACCAGCACGTCTCTCAGGCGCCCGAGCCGGCCGCAACGGTCGCTCCTGACATCCCCGACTCGCTCGATCGCGTGGTTATGAAATCCTTGGCCAAGCGGCGCGAAGATCGCTACCAGAGTGCCGCGGAAATGCGCTCCGAACTCCTTTCCGCTTCCCGCGGCGAAGGTGTAAGCGCTCCTTCGGTGAATTCGTGGCAGACGCAGGTGATGTCTGCTCCGGTAGCTGCAACAGCGATTGCGGGCCCACCCGCGGCCGCGTCCATGACCAGCACTGGCGTTACCTCAACTCAGACGGGTATTCAGCCAGCTCAACCGCCCGCCGAGGAGAAGAACCGCAACGGTCTCTTCATCGGACTAGGAATCTTACTGCTTCTCCTTGCCTTGGCCGGTCTGGGCTGGTCCCTTTTTGGAGATAATGACGAGGAACGCCCCGAACCGACGCCCACACTGGTCGAAGTCCCGGATCTTCAGGGTCTCGACCAGACAGAGGCCCGGCAAAGGCTCGAAGAAGAGGGACTCCGCTTCGCTCTCGGTGCCCCCCAAGAACATGATTCGATTCCTGCCAACCTCTATGTATCTTCGGAGCCCGGCATTGGTGAGCGAGTTCCAGAAGGCGAAGTGGTTACCGTGTCCTTCTCCTCCGGAGTTGGAAGCGTAACCATCCCTGACCTCGCCAACGGCAACTACAACCAGGACCAGGCCAAGGAGGCGCTCGAGAGCCTCGGACTTGAAGTTGGCCGCGTGGAATTCGCCGATGTCCCTGGCATGGCGCGAGACACGGTCTCCGCAACCAGCCCCGGCGAAGGTGAAAAGGTTGATCGCGGCTCAAGCGTCAACCTCACGCTCGCGTCCGGTGAGGTTAACATCCAAGATGTTCGCGGAATGTCGGTGGAAGAAGCCGAGAGAATTCTGCGCGACGAGCTCAAGATTCCAAACATCAAGATCACTGAGGAAGAGCTTGCCGCCTTCACTCCGGGCACCGTCGCAGAGATGACGCCCGGACCCGGTAAGCATCCTTATGATCAGTCAGTTGAGCTCATCGTGGCCAAGGCACCGACACCGATGCCTGAACCCGAGCCAGAGCCAACCACGGAACCCGAGCCCACCGAGGAACCCACGACCGAGCCAGATCCCGAACCCACGGGAGAGGAACCGCCCCCGGACGACGGCACGGACACGAATGCGGGCAGCGTTGGTAGGTCCAATAGCAACAACATCAACGCCGGCCCGAACAACAGCGGCGGCAATAACAGCTAGAACTAGGTACGTGCGCGCAGAAATTTTTGCGCGCACGTACTTGTTTCGGTATTTCATCGCCGCGGAAAACATGCCGCTGCGGTTATCTCACGGCTATGGGCGTCCAACGACCGCAGGTAAGCCTAATCGTGCAGGAGTGGAGCCTTACCCTCGGCTCTCGCAACGGCGTCGTCGATACCCGTAACTGTCAGCCAATTGGCCAGCATCCTGTGTCCTCCCTGAGTCAAGATCGACTCCGGGTGGAACTGAAGGCCATAGAGCGGTTTGCTTTCATGCTCGAGCGCCATGACCACTCCGGTGCCAGTCTCAGCGGTTACGCGTAGCTCAGAAGGCACCGTATCGGGTTCTACGGCAAGCGAATGATAGCGGGTCACCTGAAGCGGCGTTGGGAGGCCCTCAAGAGTGTGAGAGTCAGAGTGATTGATCTGCGATGTCTTCCCATGCTGAAGTTCGGGAGCATGTGAAACGGTTGCTCCAAAGACCTCCGCGAGCGCCTGGTGGCCAAGGCACACACCAAGCATCGGAGTTCCCGTTTCCGCACAGGCGCGAATGACGTTCATGGACTGACCGGCGTCGGCTGGGGCGCCCGGTCCCGGTGAAATCAACACACCGTCGTAATCGCTAACTTCATCTGGTTCTACGGCGTCGTTTCTCTTCACGACTGTCTCGGCGCCGAGTTGGCGGAGATAGTCCACGATCGTGTAAACGAAAGAGTCGTAGTTATCGACAACAAGAATGCGTGCCATCAGCCCACCGTGTTGTCGATGAAGTTCGTGTTCTCCATGACCCATGGGAAGGCGTACTGGAAGAGCAGGAAGAGGATCGCGAAGATCAAAATAAGAGCTTCGATGAACTTGAGCCACTTCGGACCCGGCAGACTACGCCAGATTGCTCCATACATGTCAGTTAGCTCCTTCAGCTTCAGCCGGGCGGTCTTCTTCGTTCACGAGATCGATGGGCAGTCCATCGGCGCGATCGGTCCAGTACTCGAATTCGGCATGCACAACCCAGCGCTCGTTCGAAATGAAAGGCGGGTGGCAGGTGGTGATCGTGAGAAGGCGTCGGGTGGGATCAGCCGATACCTCGGTGCCTGCTGCCGCTGCCTCGCGGGCGGCGAAAGGATCCGGGGCAATCGTCCGTACCGCGGACGGCAACACAATCTCTTCATCCACAATCGAATAGACGAGGAAAGCTTCGGGCAGTTCAACGATAATCTTGTCGCCCATATCTAGGTCCGCCACGTCGCGCATCGGCGCTCCGTAGGTCTGGCGGTGGGCAGCGGTCGAGAAGTTGCCAACCTCGCCGGGCAGAGCCGTGTCTTCGTACTGGCCAAATGCGCCGGTGTCGAGAATCGACGCCATGTCGGTTCCGTACACGAGGGTGTACTTGTAATCTTCGCCAAAGGCTGGGATGCGCATAATTCCCATTGTTTCGCCGACGCCGGGGGTCCTGTCCCATTCGGGCGGCGGGCCTTCTTGTGGGTCGGCTATGCCGTCGTCGATGGTGACCGTACCGCCGTAGGTCTCCTCGAGCTGATCGAGAACCTTTGCCTGCTCACGGTTTGCCTCGATGTCTGTCCACCAGACTTGCCACACAATAAACAGACCGATGAGGAGCCCAGCAGTAATAAGGAGTTCACCTATGACGCCCAGGATTCGCGAGAAGAGGGACGGCTTGCGCTTAGTTGCCACTTCCGTTGAGTGCTCGACTTCATCCTCGTATCGGTGCTTGCCGCGACGCTCCATTAAGCTCCTCAGTTTCCACGTATGACGGGAAGTAATTTACTTCGAACAGCATACAGCACGTCCGGTGAGCATGATTGTGAGGGAAGCCGCGTCTAAATTACCCTTTACCGCGTATTGCCGATATTCTTAACCCACATGCTAGCCATGAAAAGGAATTAGAAAATGCCTGAGTCCAAGAAGCGCAAGAAGGTCGAAGAGCGTCGCATCGCGCAGGCGCGAGCACGTCAAGACCGACCTGTCGAAGTCGAAAAGAGGTCACCTCGCTGGTGGGCTCCCGTCATGGTGACGTTAGCGCTCGTTGGTCTACTCATCGTGGTTCTTGCCTACGTGTTTGGCGGCGACGCACCGATCCCTGGCCTCGGCAACGGCAACCTGTTCATCGGCATTGGCCTTATGCTCGCCGGTTTCCTCATGACAATGGGTTGGAAGTAGCTTTAGCTAGCCAGTTTTCGCAATGCCCCGGCTTCCCGCCGGGGCACTGTTGTATTCAAGGAGCCTCAAAGAGTGGTTGAGCAGAGCCCATTTCGACTTGAATGAATTACATTGATGTAGTTTTCCACAGGCTAATCCACCGCTGTGGAGAGTTACATACGTGTAATTCGTTCTAAGAAGTGCGACATGACCTAGCGGGTGGGAGAAGGAGTGAGGATATAAAAGGACCGGCATCGCCGACTTTCGTCGACCTGCCGGTCCTGTTCCGTAAAGCGATATCGCCGGTAGACCTACATCTCCGGTAGTCCTACATCGTCAGTGCTTGAACAAGGAAAATCGTTGCCAAAACCAAGGTCACCGAACCCAAGTCGGCTGACAGCCGACTAGCTTGGTTTTTTCCACGGAATTTACGTGCGAAAGTTAGCCACAGGTATGTCAGGGCAAGACCTGTGAGCAACCCTCCGATGTGGGATTCCCAGGAGATACCGGGGATAACGAACCCGAGCGCGAGGTTTATTGCAATGACCGCAAAGAGTCCCGCGCTGTTGCGGTTAAACCCACGGGAAACGACGAGGAGCGCTCCGAAAAGGCCAAAAATCGCACCGGATGCTCCCACAGCCGCAATATTCCACGCACCTGTCAGGTTCGACAACACCACAATCGCGGCATTGCCGCCAATCGCCGAAAGTACGTAGAGAACGAAGAATCGAATCTTTCCTAGGGCAGGTTCGAGGATCGACCCGAGTAGCCATAGGGCATACATATTAAAGACGAGGTGCCAAAAACCGCCGTGAAGAAAAGCGGAGGTGACAAAACGGTACTCTTCGTCAAACGCCAAAGGACGATAGAAGAGAAGCTCGACGCCCACCTGGGGCTGGAGCCGGTCCACGATCGCCAACGCCACACACAGAACAATGATTGCGGTGGTGACTATGGGGATAGGACGACGACGAGCACCCCTGTTATTGATCTCCTGCGGTTGCCCGTGGACGGGTACCTGCTCGGGGATCTCTTCGGGATGCTCGTCGTGATAAGAGTTGCTTGACATGCCCTGCCAGCTATTAGTCGGACACGGAGATAGACTCGATAACGACGTCGTCTACCGGGCGATCCATCGGGCCCGTCTCAACGGCCGCAATCTTGTCCACAACTGCCTGCGAATCGGCGTCGGTAACCTTACCGAAAATGGTGTGCTTGCCCTGCAACCAGGTGGTCGGCGCCACCGTGATGAAGAACTGCGAACCGTTGGTTCCGCGGCCCATGCGCTTGCCAGCGTTAGCCATGGCGAGAACATAGGGTTCGGTGAAGTTAAGGTCTGCAGAAATTTCGTCGTCGAAGGTGTATCCCGGGCCGCCGGTGCCGGTTCCGAGCGGGTCGCCGCCCTGAATCATGAAGCCGGGAATGATGCGATGGAAGATCACGCCGTCGTAGAGCGGATCAGAGGTGCGCTCGCCGGTCTCAGGGTTCTGCCACTCGCGTTTGCCGGTGGCAAGCTCGGTAAAGTTGGCAACTGTCTCAGGTGCCTGCTGGGGGTAGAGCTCGACGAGAATATTTCCAAGGTTTGTTTTAATTGTTGCTTCCATGTCTTTTATCTTCCCACAGTGACTCCCGCTCGCCGAAGTTTTAGTCGTAAAAGTAGGGGTTCGCGCGCTACCAGCGTAATTCGGTCTGTGGCGAAATTTCGCTGAAAATTTCGCGAGAATGCTGCGAAGACGCCTTGCACGTGGAAAGATAGTAAAGAAATTAATCGCCCACGACGGGCATTTAAGCGAATTAGATCCGTCGTAGTGAATCTGGAGGTACAGATGTCTCTATTTAAGAAGACCCCTAAGGAAAAGGCGACTGATCAATTTACCGATGCCGCTGACCGCGCCACGGAGATCGCCGGCAACATTGCACACCGCGTGGCAGATGCCGCGTCGGCCACGTACAACTGGGCCGCACCCCGCGTTGGACAGGCCGCAGACAAGATTGGTCCCGTCACCCAGGATGCAGCGCAGAAGGTGAACGCCGCAGCACACGATGTTTACGATCGCGCTGTTCCTTATGTCAACGATGCCTACGGCAAGGCTCGCCCTTACGTCGAGGACGCCGTGGATCGCACCCGCCCGTACATTGACGATGCCTCGCACCGCATCGGCGATGCCACCGGCCGCGTTCGCGAAGACTACCTGCCGCGTGCAAAGCGTGCTGCAACAGCTGCCATTGAGGAAGCTCGCACCGGGGACAAGGATCTCGCCAAGCGTGCAAAGGACGTCGCCAAGGTTTCCAAGAAGGAACTCGCCAAGAAGCAGAAGTCCGGTAAGAAGGGCAAGGTCTTTGGTGTATTCGCACTTGTAGCCGCCGCCGCGGGCGCCGCTTACGTTGCTTGGGCACGCTCCAAGCCGGTCGAGGATCCCTGGGCAGAGGCCTACTGGGAAGATGTTTCCGCACCGGTCGACGAGACCACGGTTGACGAGGCCACCAACGTCGCACAGGACAAGGCTGAGGAGCTGAAGGACATCGCTACCGAAGCTAAGGACGAGGCCGCTGGGACTGTATCCGACGGCATCGACGATCTGAAGGCTAACGCTGACGAAGCTGAGTACGACTCCCGCAAGTGAGTCCCTACTCTGTAGCTTTAAGGGTGTGCCCCGCGAGATTTCGCGGGGCACACCCTTTTTTGGACGATATGAAGTGTTGCTGTCCTCGTTGATACTTCGCTATTCGACGACGACGTCGGTTGGTACACGACCCCATGTGGCGATGGCTAGCACGACGCCGATCACACCAATTCCTACGAGTACCAGTGCGATTTCCGGTAGACCAATGGCCGCTCCGAGCACGCCTGCCAGTGGGTATGTGAGAAGGAAACACGCGTGCGAGAGGGAGAAGTGCGCAGCGAAAACTGCCGGGCGATTGCGGAGATCGCTGTTTCTCCGCAGAAGCCTTGCTGAAGGCGTGAGAACTGTGGACGTCGCTGCGCCAATGAGACCCCAGAGCACCAAAAGCGCCAACCACTGGGAGTCCCCTTCCATCCACGCCATGACTGCGGCTCCAGCAGCCAGAAGTATCGGCAGGGCAATGCCGCCGGTTAGCATGACTGGCCGATCAGGCAGCTGGTCGAGAAGCTTAGGCATACCCAGGGCGACCACCATCGAGCCACCGCCATAGGCTGCCAGTAGCAGCGGCACATCTGATTCTGGACGCCCTAGGTCGCCCTGAACCAAAACAACGGTGTTAACGATAACCATCGCCGTCGTCGTCGCTACTACTAGGTTCAAAGCGAGAAGTCCGCGCAACTCGTTGCTTGCCCAGAAGGCCCGCGCGCCGCGCGTCAGGCGATTCATGAACGGGGCAGGTTCTGGCGCCTCACTCAACGGGAAAGCCGTGATACTGACGAGAGCTGCCGATGCGAGGAAGCCGACAACCGTTCCAATGAACAGGTTGTGGTAGCTAATAATCGTGAGAAGCGCGGCGGCGAGCATAGGGCTCACCAGGGATTCCAGGTCGTATGCGAGACGAGAGAGTGAAAGAGCACGGGTGTACTCCCGCTCGTCAGGCAGCACCGAAGGGATAACCGCTTGGAAAGTGGGTGTGAAGGTAGCTGACGCCGCTTGGAGCAGGAATATCAGAACATAAATGTGCCACGCTTCGCTCACGAACGGCAGACAGACCGCGACGGCTGCACGGATGAGGTCGGCGCCTATAAGCACGGCCTTCGCCGGCAGTCCACCTACCAGAGCTATCGTTACCGGGGAGACGAAAACGTAGGCGATCATCTTGATGCTCATTGCGATGCCCATCACCATGCCCGCGTTACCGCCGGCAATATCGAAGGCAAGAAGACCAAGCGCGACTGTGAGCAGTCCGGTGCCTAGGAGCGCAATGATCTGGGCGCTAAAGAGCTTGGCGTATGAAGGGTTCTTAAGTACTGTAATCATGGGATCGCTTTCGTGGTGAGTATGTGGCTAGCTCTTAGAGATCTTCTGCTTGGTGATGCAGGGCTGGGTGTCCGTTTCCAACAGCATGCTCGGCCTGTTTGACGGCCTCGACAACAAGGGCTAGTGCGTGTTCGTCAGTGAGACGATAAAGAACTCGAGTTCCCTCCTGCCGCGTGGTAACCATGCGTGCCATTCGCAATCGCGCGAGATGTTGCGAAACGCCGGAAGGCTTTTTGCCTACTAGTTCGCTCAATGTGTTCACAGCAAGCTCATCGGAGTCACCGAGGGCCAAGATAATCTTCATGCGCGTGGGGTCTGAGAGCAGGCTCAGCACCTCAGCTGCAACGTCGATGTATTCCATCGTGGAGTCGAGAGTATATCCATTAGTATCCGCGTGCATACGCACATACTAAGGCTTCTCCATTGCTCCGTCAAAGCAGATCAAGGAATTAGAGGCGGGTCCGGGTTAAAGGCCGAAATCAGAGCACCGAAAACGAAAAACGCCCGCTTTCGCGGACGTTTTCTCTTGTGGACGCCGGTGGACTCAGCCCGAACACGTGGAAGCGGCTGGAGAGGCTGAGCTCTGCGTGGGAAGAGGCGAGACGGGTC
>CAYOEJ010000014.1:25823-40388 GCA_964403015.1 uncultured Arcanobacterium sp. | reverse complement strand
CTGGTGGACCCTACCGGACTCGAACCGATGACAACCTGGGTGTAAACCAGGTGCTCTACCAACTGAGCTAAGGGTCCGTCGAACAGTTTATGTCACGATGGTGGCATTTGAAAACTGGAACGACGTGACGCCTCGCACTGGTTCACGCAATCGCTAGGACGGCTCAGACCGATCGCCGTAGAAATCGGGCTTTAGAGAGATTGCAAACGTCGCTGGTTACTAGATAAGACGGGGTCGGCGAAGCCGTGAGTTGACAAACTAGCGGTTACGTGCGCGACTCGTAATGCGATAGGCAGTCCAGCCGGACCCGATCGCGTGAGAGGTGGTCACGGAAAGACCAGCAGTTTGTGCGGCCTCGTTAACTTCGTTCGTCGGCACGTGGTGGTTGGCTCGTTGCCCGGGCACGGCGAGCCAGATGACTCCGGCACCGCTATCAAGTCCAGCGACACAATCGACCAAATAGTCAGCTAGGTCGTCAACGTCGCCGTCGTCAGAACGCCACCACGCAAGAACGCCGTCGGCAGCACCGCGGTAATCTTCGTCCTCAAGTTCTTCGCCGGTGGCTGATTCGATGGTGTCGCGTACGTCAAAATCCACGTCGTCGTCGTAACCAAATTCTTGGATGACGTCGCCCTTCTTGAAACCGTACTCACCGGTGGTTGAACCGGACACGTAGAACCGTCCTTTCACGAGTTCACAGGCTATTTGCCCTGAAATACAGTCTAGAGTCAATCACCGATCGCCTGCATCTTCTAAACCAAGCGTGGCGCGCGAACACTGCGACGGAAGGTGACGGGGTTCCTAAACGCATTCACTCCGTTTCGGTGGGCCTTTCAGCCTAGAAAAGGTAGATTAGATACAAGTGCACTGCAGCATGACGCGGATCTTGCGCGTCCGACAAGCGGGCGGTGGACAAGTCCAATAATTACTAAGGGAGTAAACGTGAGCCAACAGCCCACCCGGCCTCTGATTAACGGCCTACTCAGCCAGGTTCCCGACATCGATCGAGAAGAAACCCAAGAATGGCTCGAGTCAATTGACAGTCTTATTGACGCGCAGGGCGGCCCCCGTACTCGTTATTTGCTCATGGCAATGGAGCGCCGAGCACGCGAGCGCGGTATCAATGTGCCATCCAGCCTTGTTACGCCCTACGTCAACACCATTGGGGTCAGCGACGAGCCCTACTACCCAGGTGACGAGAAGCTTGAGCGCGAGTTCCGCCGCTGGGTTCGCTGGAATGCCGCAGTTCAGGTAACACGCGCACAGCGTCCTGGCATCGCGGTTGGCGGCCACATTTCTTCGTTCGCCGCTCAGGCGACTCTTTACGAGGTCGGCCACAACTGGTTCTTCCGCGGCAAGAATTCACCCGGCGGTGGCGATCAGGTATTCTTCCAGGGCCACTCCTCCCCCGGTAACTATTCGCGTGCCTTCCTTGAAGGACGCCTCACCGAGGCGGATCTCGATTCATTCCGCCAGCAGGCTTCACGCCCCTCCGGCGGCCGCGGACTTCCGTCATACCCACACCCTCGTCAGATGGAAGACTTCTGGGAGTTCCCCACGGTGTCGCTCGGTATTGGTCCGATCAGCGCCATCTACCAGGCTTGGTACAACCGCTACCTGCACGAGCGTGGCCTCAAGGACACCTCAAAGCAGCACGTGTGGGCATACATGGGCGACGGCGAAATGGACGAGGCCGAGTCTCGCGGACTCCTCCACCTTGCTGGCGCACAAAACCTCGATAACCTCACGTTCGTTGTGAACTGTAACCTTCAGCGTCTTGACGGTCCTGTTCGCGGTAACGGCAAGATCATTCAGGAGCTCGAGGCATCGTTCAAGGGTGCTGGCTGGAACGTCATCAAGGTCATTTGGGGTCGTGAGTGGGACGAGCTCCTCGAGGCCGATAAGGATCGCGCACTCGTTAACGTCATGAACAACACCCTTGACGGTGACTACCAAACCTTCAAGGCGAACAACGGCGCCTACGTGCGCGAGCACTTCTTTGGTCGCGATCCGCGCACCAAGGCGATGGTTGCAGATTGGTCCGACGAGAAGATCTGGGCTCTCAAGCGCGGTGGTCACGATTACCGCAAGGTCTACGCCGCCTACAAGGCAGCCACCGAGCACAAGGATCAGCCCACCGTTATTCTCGCCCACACCATTAAGGGCTACTCGCTGGGTGCGAACTTCGCTGGACGTAACTCCACGCACCAGATGAAGAAGCTCAACTCGGATGATCTGAAGCTGCTTCGCGACACGCTTCATCTGGACGTATCGGACGACAAGATTGACGATCCGTACAACGCTCCTTACTACAAGCCCGATCCGAAGCACCCGGCACTCGAGTACATGCACGAGCGTCGTCGCGAACTTGGCGGTTACCTGCCCGAGCGTCGCGTGGTGGAGCAGGGCATAGAGCTGCCCGACGAGAAGCACTACGACGTGCTCAAGGGTGGCTCCGGCAAGCAGAAAGTTGCCACCACCATGGCGTTCGTACGCTTGCTCAAGGATCTCATCAAGGACAAGAAGTTCGGCCACCGCATCGTTCCGATCATTCCGGACGAGGCACGTACCTTCGGTCTTGACTCGATCTTCCCGACCGCAAAGATCTTCAACGTTCACGGCCAGCATTACACGGCTGTTGACGCTGATCTTCTCCTCTCCTACAGGGAGTCCGAGAAGGGCCAGATCATGCACACGGGCATTACGGAGGCCGGCTCAACCGCGGCATTCACGGCGGTTGGAACCTCCTACGCCACACATGGCGTTCCCATGGTTCCGGTATACATCTTCTACTCGATGTTCGGATTCCAGCGCACTGGCGATCAGTTCTGGGCAGCAGCCGACCAGCTCGCTCGCGGCTTTATCATGGGTGCAACCGCTGGCCGTACCACCCTCACGGGCGAAGGTCTGCAGCACCTCGACGGACACTCGCAGGTTCTCGCCTCCACCAACCCGGCAGTCGTTACCTACGACCCGGCCTACGCCTACGAAATCCGCCACATCATGCGCGATGGCATCGTCCGCATGTACGGCGACGGTTCGGACGGCCGTGACCAAGATGTCATGTACTACCTGACGATCTACAACGAGCCAATCAGCCAGCCTGCCGAGCCCGAAGATGTTGATGTCGAAGGCATCATCAAGGGAATCCACAAGGTTGACGAGCCAGAAGGCGACGGACCCACAGTTCAGCTTCTCGCATCGGGCGTCGGTGTTCCGTGGGCACGCGAAGCGCGCGATATTCTCCGCAAGGACTGGGGTGTGCGTGCAGGTGTCTGGTCGGTGACCTCGTGGTACGAGCTGCGCAAGGATGGCCTAGCAGCCGACGAGCACAACTTCCTCCACCCGGAAGAAGAGCCGCGCGAGGCATACTTGACCGCTAAGCTCAAGAACGAAGATGGCCCGATCATTGCCACCTCCGACTTCGAAAAGCAGGTTCAGGACGCTATCCGGCCATGGGTACCCAGCGACTACTACGTGCTCGGCGCCAACGGCTTCGGCTTCTCCGATACGCGATCCGCAGCCCGACGCACGTTCAAGATCGACGCCCAGTCGATGGTTGTCCGGGCACTCCAGGCACTTGCAGATCGCGGCGAGATTGACCGTAAGGTCATCAAGGAAGCGATCGATAAGTACGACCTGTTCAACGCCAACGCAGGTTCGTCCGGATTCAGCGATCCGAACGAAGTAGCCTAACGATCTAGGCACAGAGGGGCCGGATGATTTTTTCATTTGGCCCCTCTTCCCTTGCAAAGGTCAGTACCGCATCGCCGGGACGTTAGCATGTCCACTTTTCGTTTTGCCGCGTGCCTTTCCCAACTGACTTACTCGCCACAATCAGCTTCAACGCGTTCTGCGCGTCGGACCAAGAGCGTATCCTTGCACTAGTTTTGAAAGACATAGACAGAGGAAAATGTGACTCTCCTTCGCATGGGCTGGAACTTTCTCCGGCATAGAAAAGGCTCGCTGGCCATTATCGCGATCCTACAAACCACGCAGGTTCTGCTGAGCCTCCTATTGCCCTCTCTTAATGCCCGCATTATTGATGACGGCATCCTGCCCGGCAATGTCGGTTTGATCTGGTCCACGGGCCTCATCATGCTTTTCATTTCGGTCGTTCAAATCGCATGCATGATCGGCGCAATCTACGTTGGCGCCAAGACCGCCATGCAGATGGGCCGCGAACTCCGCGCGACGACGTTCCGAAAGGTTCAGTCCTTCTCAGCCACGGATCAGCACCGGTTTGGCGCCCCCACCCTCGTCACCCGAACGACAAACGATGTCACCCAAGTTCAAATGGTTATCCTCTTGACTTTCACCATCATGGTCATGGCACCGCTCATGGGCATCGGTGGAGTTGTCATGGCCATTCAGCAGGATGCCACGCTGTCACTTCTGTTGGTGGTTATCGTTCCCATCCTTTCCGTCATTATTCTTGCGGTCATGCGCGCACTCACCCCGCGTTCTCAGATCCAACAAAAGCGCATCGACCGCATCAACACACTTTTGCGTGAGCAACTCACCGGGGTTCGTGTGGTCCGCGCCTTCATTCGGCAAAAGTCCGAACGCGAAAAGTTCGACGTCGCAAACAAGGAGCTTCGCCAGATTTGGCTCGAGATCGGCATGCTGTGGGCATTCCTCATGCCCGTCACGCAAATGGTCATCGGGCTTTCATCGGCCGCCGTTCTGTGGTTTGGCGGGTTCCGCATCGAAAGTGGCGACATGCAGGTCGGATCACTGACCGCTTTTATCACCTACCTCATGATGATTATGGGTTCGGTCATGATGTCGGGAATGATGGTCATGATTCTTCCGCGTGGCGAAGTCTCCGCCGCTCGTCTGCAAGAGATCCATGACACTGTTCCTGCCGTCCGCGCACCCGAGAACCCCGCAACACTCCCCGCTGGCCCCATCAGCTTCGAGTTGGACAACGCCTGTCTGCAATACCCCGGAGCCGAGGTCCCTGTTCTCGATAACATCTCCATGACCATGTCCCCCGGAACCACCACGGCGATCATTGGATCCACCGGTTCTGGCAAGTCATCAATCCTCAAGCTCATTCCCCGTCTCATCGACACCACCGGAGGCGAGGTTCGCGCCGGCGGCATCCCCGTGACGCAATTGGATCCGCTTGAGCTCCGCAACCGCATCGCGCTCGTTCCCCAAAAGGCTTTTTTGTTTTCTGGGACGATTGCTACGAACGTCTCCGGTTCCGCCCGTTCCGATGCTTCGTACGACGCCGATCGCGTGCGGCGCGCACTCGAGGCCGCCCAAGCTTTGGAGTTCGTTGACCGGCTCGACGACGGGTTTGACGCCAAGGTAGAGGCCGGCGGTTCAAACTACTCGGGCGGCCAGCGCCAGCGCCTGACTATCGCACGGGCGATCTATCGCTGTCTGCCCGACTCCAACGGAAATCGCGACGCCGATCTGCTCGTCTTCGACGATTCATTCTCAGCTCTCGACTTCGCCACGGACGCCAAACTGCGCAACAACCTTCGTTCCTTCGTTGGAGATATTGCAGTTCTCATCATTGCTCAGCGAGTATCCACAATTCGCACTGCGGATGAGATCCACGTACTCGATGACGGCGCCGTAGTCGGCCGCGGAACACACGGTGAACTCATGGAATCCTGTGAAACCTACCAAGAAATTGTTACTTCACAGATGAGCGCGGAGGAGGCAGCATGAGAGGCGGACCTCACGCACGCGGCGCCGATCCGTTCGGTGATAACACCCGAGATATGAAGGGCGCGCTCAAGCGCCTTGCACGCATGCTCCGAAGCGAACGAGTTCGGATTACGTTCGTCTTCATCCTCATGCTCCTCGCAACAGTAGCGGTTGTGCTCGCGCCAAAGTTCCTCGGTGACGCCACGAACGTCATCGTTGATGGCCTCGGATCTGACGACATCGACTTCACCGAGCTTCGCAATGTGCTCCTGTTGGTCGTAGCCCTCTACGTGGTTGGTGCCTTGACCAACTTCCTTGGAGGTGTGCTCATTCGCCAGTCCGTTCAAAACCTCGGCTACAGACTCCGCCAAGAGGCTCAAGCAAAGATAGACAGGCTCTCGCTCGCATGGCTGGACAAGCAGCCCCGCGGCGATCTGCTTTCGCGTGTCACAAATGACATCGATAATGTCACCCAAACGCTGATGCAGACGCTTAACCAAGTGATCACGGCCATCTACACGGTCATCGGCATTCTGGCGCTGATGGTGTGGATTTCTTGGTCACTTGCGCTGTTGTCACTGGCTGTCCTGCCACTGGGCGTGATTGCCATGATCTACATACTCAAGTTGTCCAAGCCGCAATTCCGTAAGCAGTGGCAAAAGACCGGAGAGGTCTCGTCAATCGTTGAAGAGTCTTTTACAGGTCTTGAAGTCGTTACTGCCTACAACCTGCAGGACGAGTTTGAAGAGGTGTTTGACGACGCCAATAGCGACCTCTTTGATGCAGGCTTCCGAGGCCAGTTCCTTTCGCAACTGTCGCAGCCCATCATGGGATTTGTATCCAATCTGTCGTTCGTCATTGTGGCTGTTGCCGGCGGTCTCCAAGTCATTAATGGCACTCTCACCATTGGTGGCATGCAGGCGTTCATCCAGTATTCGCGTCAGCTCAACCACCCGGTCGCCACGCTCGCTTCTATGGCAAATCTGCTCCAGTCTGGTGCGGCCTCCGGCGAACGAATCTTTGATTTCCTCGATACGAAGGAAATGGAGGAGGATTCGCAAGCACAATACGAAGATATCGTTCCCAAGACCGAACAGCGCGGTCGAATCACCTTCGACAATGTCTCCTTCGGATACGATCCAGGCAAGCCGGTGATCAAGGGGCTTTCGCTTGAAGTTGACCGTGGTCACCAGATTGCGATCGTTGGCCCTACTGGTGCGGGTAAGACGACTCTCGTCAACCTGCTCATGCGCTTTTACGAGATCGACGGCGGCACGATCTCGATCGACGACGTCTCCACGCTCGAGTTTTCCAAGAGTTCGCTGCGCAGCAAGATCGGAATGGTTCTTCAAGACACGTGGCTCTTCGAAGGGACAATCGAGGAAAACATCGCTTTCGGCGGTGAAGGCGCAACCCGCGAGGACGTCATCGACGCTGCTAAGGCTACGGGAGTACACCGGCTCGTTCAGCAGCTCCCTGACGGCTATGACACGATGATCGACGACGAGGGCGGCAACATTTCGGCAGGCGAAAAGCAGCTTTTGACCATCGCGCGAGCCTACCTATCAGATCCGGAGATACTCATTCTTGACGAGGCCACGTCCTCGGTTGATACTCGAACCGAAATGCTGGTCCAGCGGGCAATGAATGAGCTTCGCTCTGGTCGCACCTCGTTCGTGATTGCGCACAGGCTTTCAACGATCCGGGACGCCGATCTCATTATTGTCATGGTCGATGGTGACGTGGTCGAGCAAGGCACACACGAGGAGCTTCTCGCCCGCGAAGGCGCCTACTATGACCTGTACCAGTCGCAGTTTACTGGCCCGCAGATTCAGGATTGAGCCGAAACTAGGGCTTGCGGAGACTTCCGACGTCCGGCCGTAGCACTGGTCCTCAGAGCTGACTTTTACCCGCCAACGAGGCGATCATCCTAAGAAGCTCACTCGGTGTGCTCGCCGTATCCCATGCCAGTTCAGCCTCGCCGTCCGGCGTGTCTCCCCACCCGACGAGAATGGTGCGAATCCCGTGGACCGCCGCACCCTCGATGTCAAAGATGCGGTCTCCGACCATCAGTACATCATCACGAGCGTCGTCCCCATGGACGCCACGACCGACCGTCGTCCGCTCATGGTCCGCCACACCGCTGTGCACCGAGGAATCATCCGGATGTGTTACTCGTGACGGTTCGTGGAGAAATCCTCGCTCGTAAAGCGCCTGCAGTGCATCTTCGACTACGTGATGCTTCTCAGCTCTCGCCTCATCTTCGCTCGCGCCACATATGACGTCAAAATATGGGGTCAGACCAATCGAATCGCACACGGCCTTTGCAACGAACTCCTTCTTGGAGGTAGCTACTGCCAAGCCGAAGCCAGCTGCACGAAGACTCTCAAGAACCTCGGTAATCCCGGGAAACGCCGTCGTTTGGTCAAGAATCTCGTCGTAACGGCGTCGGTATTCCGCAACGTAGATATCGATCTCGTCGCTCGCTACGCCGAGATCCGCAAAAGTATCTCTCAAGGGCGGGCCCACATACTTTCGATAGGTCGCCTCCCCGTTGTCGATTTTCGCCAGTGAAATCATGGTCGAGTTGAGAGTTTGGCGAATGATCGGCCCCGAATCGGTGACCGTGCCGTCGAGATCGAAGAGGATTGCGCGCAGATTCTTCATGTCACTCAAATACTGAGAGGTCGCCGGCGCCCTCGCGCTGAATAACCACCTGGCCGTCGGTAAAGTCCACCACCGTCGTCGGGCCATCTTCACCCACGGGACCTTCAATGATCACATCCAGCGCGTTGCCAAGGCGTTCATTGATCTCCCAGCCATCAGACAACGGCTCATCTTCGCCCGGCATAATGAGGGTAGAGGACAGCAGCGGCTCCCCGAGCGCGCCCACAATCGCCTGAGTGATCTTGTGATCTGGTATTCGTACGCCAACCGTTGCCTTCTTCGGGTTCAACGTCATACGTGGAACTTCCTTTGTGCCCTTCAAAATAAACGTGTAAGGGCCTGGCGTTAAGGACTTGATCAATCTGAAATGGGAGTTGTCGACGATCACAAGGCTTCCAAGCTGAGCAAAATCGTGGCAAAGCAGGGTGAAATGGTGCTTGTCCCCTACCTGCCGAATTCGCCGGATTCTTTCCAAACCATCCTTGTTTGCCAAAGTGCAGGCAATCGCATAACCGGAATCCGTGGGTAGTGCGATGACCTCGCCAGCGCGCAGTCTTTCGACCACGCGGCCGATTAGGCGCTGCTGTGGGTTATCCGGATGGATTTCGACGTAGTGGGCCATGCCCATCCTTTCTCTGCACGAAGCCTGCAGCATGCGCCTGCGCGCGATAAACAGTAACTCTACAGGCGCCTTCTCGGCTCCGAGTCTTAATCACTTTGATGTGGAATGTGCTTATTCGGTTGTGGCGATGCGGAGCTCAAGCTCGTCAATTATCTCGTCGTCCGCGCCAGCTTCCCGCAGAAGTACTAGGTATCGCGCGGCTTCTTCCGGCTTGTTTGCTTCCAAGGCTGATTCGATGAGTTCTTCGCCGACGGCGGTCGTGTGGGTCGACGGATTCCATCGCCCAAGACCAAGCTGAGTTGCGGTGTCATATTCACCAGCTTCGCGCAGGACCTTTAACCCTTCAGCCAGTGCCAATCCTAATTCTTCCCTGTCCGCAGCGGTCTCGAGATGACGCAGCGCGCCTTCACGGTCTTGATCGATCGAAAGACGCGCCAGTTGGATAAGCGGGTACCAGCCACGCGGGTCCGAGCCAAGATCTTCGCTGAGCGACCATAAGATGAGGTCGGCAGTCTGCTCTTCGCTCTGTGGCTGATCTGCGGTAAGTGGATCAGCCGGGGTTCGATCAGCCCCTAAACTGCGCACAATGGATGCCAGCTCTTCAAAGGCGGCAACATCGTTCGGATCATTAGCTAAGACGTCGCGCAAATCCTGCGCGCGCAAAAGAAGCTCATTGTCTACTTCAGATGTAGCAGACGAGTCGTTCAGTAACTGTCGCATGAGGTCGAGAAATGCCATAACACGAGCCTAACTTATCAAACCGTCATGTGGAGAGAATCCTCGGCGCCGTCTTAAATTTCGTGATGAGCATAGTTGGGCTAGTGTGCTGGTAAGAGGCGAAAGGAAATGTCATGTCTGAACAATATGGTCCTGAGGATTTGGCACTCGCACGCATTAGGGTGGCTCTAGTCGACATTGCTCCAGAGATTCCTGAAGACGAGATTCACCCGCAGGCGCGCTTGCAGGAGGACTTAAGACTCGACACCGTGTCCATATGGGCGCTCGCCGTGAATCTAGAGAAGTTGGCGCGAATCGAGATTCCTGATGCATCGATACGTTCAGCGACCACCATCGACGACTTCATTTCCATTGCCATGATGTCCACCTATAAAGATACAATAGCCACCTCGGACGGGTCGTCAGATAAAGACGATAAAAACGCGCCCAAGGTAACCAATGACACCCACAATGACCCTCAAGCCGAAGCGCACGATGATGACGATCTAACCGCAGCAGCAGCGGATTTAGCAGCATTCTTTAATAAGTGAGACTTCTGGTCCGGATCAGTCTCAGGAAAGATCACACTTCTCGTGACTCTAGTTCCGAGTCGTTAGATGAGGTTGATATTTCATAATCTCGGACTATGATGGACTTGTCGCACAGCGATGCCGGCAGCCGCTCGGGTCTCCCCTGATCATCGTTTCCTCACCTTTAGATGATTGGCTGTCGTGCAAGAGGCGGGGTCTAGTGCGTGGACCCCGCCTCACCTTATTCAGTTACTTATTACCCGACGCGGTGAAGCCAACGCACCGGAGCTCCGGCACCGGCGTAGCGGAATACTTCTAGTTCGTCGTCCCAAGCTTGGCCCAAGGCGAGGTCAAGGAGGCGGCGAAGCTCATCAGCATCGCCATCGGATTGTTCGATTGCAGCACGTACACGATTCTCGGGGACGACGACGTTGCCCAAAAGATCGGTCTGCGCGTAGAAGATCCCTAATCCAGGCGTACACGACCAGCGGCCGCCGTCACTAAGCGACGTTGGCTCCTCGGTCACCTCGAAACGGAGATGTTCCCAACCTCCGAGCGCGGATGCGATCTGCGCGCCAGTTCCTGCCTCACCCGTCCACGACACTTCGCCACGATTCATTGAGGGAAGAGCTGGTTGTTTCGTCCATTCGAAGTGCACTGGGTATCCGAGTACGGAAGTGACCGCCCATTCAACGTGTGGTTGAACGGCCGGTGTCACTGAATGAATAAATATGACGCCGCGAGTGGCGTATTTTGAGTTCACCGTGACCTCCTGTGCTTGGGTGAAATTCCCCTTAACACCCACCAGGAACGGTTCGGTAGTTTCAGAATGCCATATCAGCGCCGCAAAGTCATGTGCGCGGGAGCGCCTGACGGAAGATATCAGCGACTGATGGCGCTGTGAACCTAAAACCGGCTTCTTCAAGGGCCGCCGGATACGCTCGCTGGGAGGCTAACGCTGCCTCGTCGGCAATCTGGCCGAGTCCCAGCCTCATTGCGAATGCTGGCACACGCATGATGGCTGGTCGGTGAAGATGCTCCCCCAGTTGTTTATTCCAGTCTTCATTCCGAACGGGGTCCGGAGCAACCACATTAATTGGCCCAGAAATCTCCGGTGTTCTTAACGCAAAGAGCATTGCTCTAACATGGTCGACTACCGAGATCGTGGCCATCCACGCCTGCCCATCACCCAGCTGTCCGCCTAATCCCGCTCGGTACAGGTGCTGAAGGATTCCGAGCATTCCGCCGTCGGCGCCCATCGTAAGGCCCGTACGCAACAGGACGGTACGGGCACCAAGTGCCTCCGCTTTGTGTGCCTCGCGTTCCCAGTCGACACAGAGCCCCGACAGAAATCCGGTGCCGGGATGCGATTCTTCGGTTAGTATCGCGTCGCCGCTGTCAGGACCGTAGTACCCCACGGCGGATCCCGACAAAAAGACCTCGGGACGCGCATCGGGCGCAAGCCTTTCTATGGCGTTAACAATCGTGGCTACCGAATCAATTCGAGAGCGGTAAAGCTTCTTCTTATAGGAATCGGTCCACCAACGACTAAACAGACCCGCGCCATTCAGGCAGACGACGCCGTAGGCTCCGGCTAGCACCGACTCGTCAAGTTCGCCGACCGTCGGATCCCAGGCCTCATCAGTAATGTGGTCGCCGGCAGTTTCATCCGAAGGTGATCGCACGAGCCGCGTGACTTGATAGCCCGCAGACACTGCGGCTTCAACCAGTCTCGATCCAATAAATCCGGAGACACCGGCCAGTACGAGCTTCGGACGCTTACTCACAACTCTCGCACCGCCTGTAGCGCCTTCTTACGTTCGGAACGCTCTAGGCGATCAATATAGAGATGGCCATCGAGATGATCGACCTCGTGTTGGATGAGCCGTGCCCAAATTTCCTCGCCTTCGAGTACAACCTTGTTTCCATCGAGGTCGATACCTTCGGCTTTTGCGTACCATGCTCGCTTGCAGGGGAACCACAGCTCGGGGACGGAAAGGCATCCCTCGTCACCGTCTTGATACTCATCCTCTGAGAGTTCAACAATCTCAGGATTAATGATGTATCCGCACTTGCCATCGATATCCCAAGAAAACACGCGGGAGGATACGCCGATCTGGTTTGCTGCTAGCCCTGCCCGGCCGGGCTGCTGGACGTTCTCCATGAGGTCGTCAACGAGCTGGCGGATACCGTGGGTGATCTCAGTTACCGGTTCACAGGGAGTGCGCAGGATGGGGTCACCAATGATTCGAATTTCGCGAGTGGTCATGACAGATATTGTGTCACAAATGCGAAGGTGAACAACTTGCTCCCATAAGACTTATACCCCCATGGGTATTTTGGTACACTTCTTGCGTATCACTGTCAGTTGAGATTTCTTGAAAGGTTTCCACATGTGCCGTCCCGTCAAATGCAAGGTTTGCCATAAGACCACTTGGGCTGGCTGCGGCCAGCACATTGCATCCGTCAAAGCGCAGGTTCCAGCGAACGATTGGTGCGATGGCAAGCACGAAGGTCAGCCCTCAACCGGTTTCTTAGCGAGGCTATTCGGTCGCTAGGCGGCAGGAGCATAATCTTCAGTGGCTTTGAAGTGCCGTATAGCCACCGGACGAATTCGGGGTCGCACAAAGCGGAGGCGATCCTCGTGGCATAAGAAAACCCCGTCGTCACAAAGATGTGATGACGGGGTTTGGCTCCCGCGGTTGGATTCGAACCAACGACCGTCCGATTAACAGTCGGATGCTCTGCCGCTGAGCTACGCGGGAATGCGACTCGATTACCTTAGCAAAATTTTTCTGGAATGCGAACTGCGGAAATGGCCAAATCTAGCCATTGTGGCAAGTGCCACAGCGTCAAATTCGAAGGCCTACTGCTTCTCGCAGCTCACTCTCGAGTTGATTCAAGACTGCCCGATCGGCGTCGCTGATGTCGTGGTCAACAATGATCTGCGTAAAGAGAGTTTCATCCGCATTACGTCGAACCTGACCACGCGCGATCCCGCCGCTGGGCAGATCGGCGAACTGTTGGTAGACGATTGATCGATCCACACGCTCACGAACCATGGTGATGATGACTTCGTCTGCGTCCCGGGGCAACTCGATCGAAAGGGGCGGCTGTTGCGGATCGACAAAGGTGAGAGTGAGAAGATTCCTCTCGTCGTCCCACGCTCCGTTTTCAAACTCGGCCCACTCGTAAGTTTCGCGGCTTCCGTCTTCTGACATGATTCCGAGCTCAGTTGGCCAACCCCCTAGCCAGCGGCCATCAGCGACGGGTGCAATAGGCGAAGCTGCAGTAGGTCTCTTACCATTGGCGTCCACCACGAAGTCGGGGAATGAATTCTTCTTGCGTCCAAACACTAGAGTTGCTCCTCAATTTCGTCGCTCACAACAACCTCAACCATCACCAGCGAATCGTCAGTTTGGTTGTCACGCAGGTTCTGGCCGGCATAAAAGCCGAGCACTGCAAGAATCAGGCCGCCAATAATCGCGAATATGACATTACGCTTTTGTGCCACTTTCAGCTTCTTAATCTCCTCTGGAGACAATCCGCTCGGCGAATCAGGAGTCGATTCTTCGCTCGTGCTCGAGTCGCGATCCTCTGGTGTCGACATAAGGCTCCTTGCCAGCAGTAATTTCCTGCTCATAGCCTACGCGGTCAGCCAACGTCAGTCATCCTGCCCAGTGGTGAGCACCGCCTCGGACTCGACAACCGTCAGGGGTACACCGACGGTCAGTGTTTGACCATATCCGGGGATTGCTTGCCAACTGGTTTGCCCGGGGATCCGTATCTGAACTGACCACGATACATATACTGCTGGCGTGTACTGGCCCGGCTCCGTATATACGTGTCGCACATCCCCACTCGGCCAGGGTCCGCCAGAGGATCCACTAGTGAAGCTCGACCCATCTCCGGGAGACCAGGTAAATCTTGCTGGCTCAAATGACAGCTCGACAAGAACACCCAAAACCGTAAGGCGATCTTGGTAGGCTCCGGCACTCGAATCGAAGTAAACCTCCTTGTTTACGTAAGCCTCACCGTTGGGCTGGAAGGACAGTGTTCCAGCATTGATGTACACCTGCGCATTTTGCTGCACGTAGTACCCCAGCGCCGCGGCCGTCACGCCAGGGTCAACGCCTGATTCGGCTTCGTCCGTCTCCACGGCGGGATCGGAAGTCGGGTTCGTAGAGCAGTATTCCGCGAGCGGCCCCGAAAAGTTCCCTTGCGTCATCGTTGACGAATTCAATGAGGTTCCAGGTAAAGGTGCTCCGTAGTCAGCGCACAGCTCTTCCGGAGTTAGATCAGACAGCGCTTTCGGTTGAGGAAGCGGGCCATAATCTGCTGGTTCAACGGCTTTTATTGGGT
>CAYOEJ010000014.1:11582-25723 GCA_964403015.1 uncultured Arcanobacterium sp. | reverse complement strand
CCTGTGCCAAGCACATACGGATAAAGATTCATAAAGTACGTCGCAACCTCCACCGCATCCGTTGCCTCATCACCAGTCAGAACCGGCTCCTGCGGAGGTTCGACGTCGGGGCGGGGTGGGATGGAGTAGCTCGGATCTTCTTCAGCAGTTTCAGAACTTGTCGTATCAGAAGGTTCCATACTTACAGTGGGACTCCCAGTGTCCGCGCCCTGCGTAGGGTCGGCTCCTTCACCATTCGAACATCCAGCGAGCAGGACACCACTCAGACAGAGGGCAAGTGCGTGAGGTAGAAGCCCCTTGTCTGGCGTCCCCCTACCAGCCTGGATAGATTCCCGGTCATTCCAAAGGCTGCTTCTTGCCGTCAATAGTCCTAGCGATGTCCTGCTCATAGTTGGACGCTAACAAAACGGGCAATTGGCGCATCATTGTTTTCCACAGCCGTCGCGCCACATGAGATCGATACCGGGCATACCCACCATTCACCCCACGTCGTAGTCCGAGACATCAGAGCCACATCTCACTTACTCTGACTATATGGCGCATCGAATCGAAGACTTCTTCCCCACCTCGGTTGCCCCACAGTTACACGTCAAGAACATCGAGGCTCCGCCTGCAGATGCATTCAGGCCCGACCCGAAAGACATCGCAACAGCCCTCGAGCCCGTGCGTGACCTTCTAGCTGGAAAACGGATCGCGGCTCTCACCGGCGCAGGATTATCCACCGATTCGGGCCTACCCGATTACAGATCACCGGGCGCTCCCCCACGCAATCCAATTACTCTTCAGCAATTTCTTTACGAGGAACGCTGGCGCAGGCACTATTGGGCACGCAACCACCTAGGTTGGCGCGGGCCGCAAAACGCCACTCCGAACCCCGGCCACTACGGACTCGCCTTTCTCGAGGAATTCGGTCTGCTTAGCGGTCTGATTACGCAGAATGTCGATCGGTTACATACGAAAGCGGGGAGCCGCGTCGTCGTCGATCTCCACGGACGCTTTGACGAAGTCCTCTGCACCAGCTGCGGCGATCTAAGCCCGCGCGAGGAACTCGACTCGCGGCTTTCGGAACTAAACCCCAGCTGGCATCTCGATAACATTTGCAGGATGGAAGTCGCCCCGGACGCGGATGCGAGCGTCGCGAATACTGAAGACTTCGTCATCGCAGACTGCGCACAGTGCGGTGGGATACTTCGTACGAACGTTGTCTTCTTTGGCGGGAAAGTTTCTGACGACGACGTCGAGCGCGCAACTGCCCTAGTCAACGACGCAGATGCACTGCTGATTGCGGGTTCATCGCTCGCCGTGGGTTCGGCTATGCGCTTTGTTCGTCAAGCACATAAATCGAAGAAGCCGATTGTGATTATCAACCGGGGACCGACGCGGGGAGACAGCCGCGCAGCTCTTAAAGTCCATGTGGGCACGTCACAGGCGCTATCGTGGCTCGCTTACGAGCTGTAAAATCTCCCGCTCGGAGCCGAGATCGAGCTACCGCCTGAGATTTAATCGGTGCCCCCAGCAGGACTTGAACCCGCGACCGTGGAATTATGAGTTCCCTGCTCTAACCGTCTGAGCTATGGGGGCGCGGGAAATATCTTACCCGTTGATTCGCAGCAGTCCGAATCGGAATTATGGTCGCGGCATCATGGTTGATCCGAATGGATTCTCCGATTTAAAGGAGCAGGTCTTGCATAGCGGACCCTCATCTGCGGGATGACGCATCCCACACCGGGTACATCGTGCCGTGTAGAGCGTCTCGAGATGTCTTTGTGGATCGTCGAGAAGGTCGCTGAGCCGCATCTCCCCCTGCACCCAGAGAGCATCGACAGGACATAGTCGCACGCATGCCTGATCTGCCCGGCAAAGCTCTGAGATTTGCCACAGGTCCGACTGGCCTTCGTGGTGCTCGAGTGTCAGCGCGCCGTGAGGACACGCCTTGACGCACACGCCACATGCGGTACAGCCCGTGGAGCCAAGTCGTACGCCGCCCAGTTGGGAGGCAAGCCCCGTGCCACGCTTAATTAAGCCCTTCGCAGTGAGAAGCTCAATGGCGCTCAGCGTACGCGTGGTGTTATCCGCTTTGATAGGTATTGGCTGCTTGTCGCGGGAAGATAAGCCAAGCATGGTGCGTCGCGGCATGGCAATCATGCCGAGCTCCAGAATCTCTGGCCCGCGAAGCAGTGTCCTACGCGGAGTCGCAACCTCAGTCACCAACCCGGGCGTGAGTGACTCCCAGGAGTCAACCTGTGCGCTTACCTCGTCGGGGTTCACGGAGCAGCCGAGGACCTCCACCAACTCAATACCGAGAGCTAGAAGTTGCACTGGAATGCCAATGGATGCATCTTTGAGGCACGAATCCCAGACGATAACCTGCGTCCCTCGCGGTGCACGCTCGATGTCGCTGTGGTCGCACGCCAAGAGCGCGACCTTGGGTAGGTCGTGTGCGAGTATCCAGCGAAGAAGAGCTGGAACGTGGTCACTCACGACTCGATGCCGCCCTCCACAACAGAAATAGCGAAATCTTCCACGCTCTGCACGGTCGACCGCGTGAGAACCGCAATAGCGCGGTAGGTCTGCGTGAATGCAGAGGCCTCGAGCTCTTCAATCACTGGAACGATGAGACCATAAAGATGATCGTTCAAGAACGCCAAGGCTTCCTGGGCGAATTCGGGACTGTTGGGGATCTTGGACACGAGATCCCCAAGGAAAGTGAGTTCCACGGACACATGGTCTGGCCCGTGCCCCATGCCCTTGACCGGAACGAAGCCCACGCGCTCGTACCGGGCTCGCAGGTCATCGGCGATTTCGCGGGTGCCTCCACCTGCGCGAGCGGCGGCTGTGACGCGTACCTTTCCGCGGAGCCCGAAGAGATTCTTGAAGTCATCCCCGACCTCGTAGGAGGTCTCACCCGAGTTCGCTAGTGCGTCGAGCGCGTCGCGAGAATTCTCATCGCGTTGGGGCCACGTATCGGCCATCGCTGGGTCAGTAAAACGCGAGAGCATATCGATATGAGCTGGTTCGGCGTAGAACCGGGCTAGCGAGAAACACGCGGTCGCTAACTGAACGGCGCGCAACCGAACCTGAGGGACTTCGTTTCGCCAATCTTCTTGCGTCAACGCACTGCCTTCCTCGATGAATTATCCAGCCCTTAGTCTACGTTGATTTCACTGGTCTCTGCCCAGCGGGATCAGAGTGGCAGAGGTGGTCGCGAGTAGTCCTAATGCAATCGGCGACGTAGACTGTTCCACATGGAATTTTTCGGGATTTCGGGTAGCGAATTTTTGATCATATTGGTCATCGTCGTGCTCATTATGGGTCCTGAAACCATTGCCCAAGCCTTGCGAGCCTTTGCGACAGCAATTAACAAAGGCAAAGAATTCAGTGCCCGACTTCGCGAGGAAACCAAGGTTGATCTTTCTAACACTGGTTTCGACGACGTCGATTGGTCCGCTTTCGACTTAAGTGGTCTCGATCCGCGACAAATGATTCGCGAAGCCGTTCAAGAAGAAATGCAAGCGTGGGCAGCTCAGACAAACCTCAAGGGGCAGGTGGGTACGAAGGGGCAAAGCAGCTCCCCAGCCACGACTTCTCCTACACAGCCAGAACCCAAACAACCGGGTGGTACATCACGGTCATAGCCGCCACCGTGGATCTCTCAACACGCTGAGAACTTCGCGGATGCAATACACTTGGTTTTAACGAAACAGCAGCTGCGGTCCGCCGCAATAAAAGGAGCCGGAAATGAAACCCAGCCACATCATCATCGTCGTAATCGTGCTGATCATCGTCTTTGGCGCCTCAAAGCTTCCCGACATCGCCCGATCACTCGGCCAGTCGGCAAAAGTGTTGAAGAAAGAGATGCGCGACTTGTCCGAGGACGAGAAGCCAGCGCAGATTCCTCCAGCAAACAACCAACACTACGGCCAGGAGAATCAAACATGGGGTCAGCAGCATTACCAGCAGCAGCCCTACCAGCAACGTGATCAGGCGGGTTTCCCGTTGAATAACGAGCGTAGGAACCCCAACAACGAACCCGATCCGCAGGATTACCAGCAGCGGCCTCAGCACCAAGATGGCCCAGCTCAAGAATGGGGTCAGGCTGGCCAACAGTTTGGTAACCCGCACGATCCACTCGGGGGTCCGGCTGGCGGACCCGGCGGTCGGTGAGCCGCAAGCGTCGCGCCAACCCAGAAGGAGTCATGCCCATTCGGGCACACCTACGTGAACTGCGTAAGCGACTTCTCCTTTCCCTTGCTGGCATCGCAGTTGGCGCTGTAGCTGGCTGGTACCTCTTTGAGCCCGTCATGGAGTGGATTCAGCAACCACTGAAATCTCTCGACGGCTATAACGCTCAACTGAACTTCCAAACAATCGGTGCAGCCTTCGATCTCAAAATGAAGGTTGCCATTTGGGTAGGCACGCTCATCACAAGCCCGTGGTGGGTGTATCAGCTCTTTGCGTTTATTTCGCCGGGGCTCAAGAAAAAAGAGCGCCTGTTACTTCTCATTTTCGGTTTCATAGGCGTAGTACTGTTCGCAGCCGGAGCTGCATCTGGCATGCTCATGATTCCGCGCGCAGTCGAGATTCTCACGTCGTTTACGCCGGACGATGCAGAAAACCTACTTCGTGCTGACGGCTACGTGTCCTTCTACATGCGACTCGTCATTGCCTTTGGCCTGTCCTTCCTTCTGCCGGAAGTCCTCGTCGTCCTGAACTTCATGGGCGTCCTATCATCTCGCGCGATGCTTCGCGGGTGGAGATGGGCCGTGGTCGGAGCATTTATCTTTGCTGCGATTGCCAATCCCCTGCCCTCACCGTGGCCCATGACTATCCAAGCGCTTGCACTTATCGCGCTGTATCTCATTGCGGTAGGAATATCCGCGCTACGCGAGCGCTCGCAACGAAAGAAGCTAGCCGCTGAAAACGCCGAAATGCTGGAGGCAACCAGCACGGCATCTGATGTACTAGAACCATCACAAGAACGGTCTGCCGGAAACGCTTGGCAGCAGTAAAAGGAGTAAATATGTCGCGTAACGATCATCCCCAGAAGATGGCAAATATGGAAGCCTGGATGGACGAGGTCAAGGAGTCCATCGGAGTTGATGCAAGCGAATTCGATCCGATTCAGGACACGCTGCTCGATCTCATCGCCAAGGTTGCTCATGGGCCTTCACGCCCCGGAGCCCCGCTCACGGCTTACCTCATTGGCCTTGCCGCAGGTAAGGGTCTGGGTCAGGCCGACGAGCTTATCTCACGCGTGAGCAAGCTAGCCGACGAAACCGAGATCGGCAAGTAGTCTTAGCTGTCTGTCTCATCAAAGAGCCGGCGCTGATTCTCCAGTTCCATCAGGCGTTCAAAAAGTCTGTCTTGATCGGGGGAATCGGAGTCGGTTCTTTGCATTTCACCGCGCAGATCGGCGATCTGACGAGTAATCCCCTGCCTGATGAGTGACATCATAATTCCGCGTACATACAGCCACTGTGCATCGGGGCGAGTCTCCAGCAGCGGCTCAACAGCCAGCTGGGTGATGGCTTGCCGAACGACGTCGTCTGTCTGACTCGTTACCTGCTCCACGAACCACGCGGTGGCCTTCCCATCAAGATCACCGGTATCGCCCGCATTCTGTAGTTCTGCCACTCGCTGCCCGTGAAGACTCACGCCACCCGCGGCTCGGATGGCGTCATGCACGGCACGATGAATAGGGATGGTGAAAGATTGCGGTGGCAGCTGTTGCGCATTGGCTGCCATGGCAAGGCTCGGCAGCTGCAACATCACTTCGAGAGCCTCGCGTTCCACTCGCTCAATGGGATCACGCAAGGACTTCCGCGGAGCTAACACGGGGCGATTTTGCACCGGCGGTTCTAGATCTCCTCGTCGCATCTGTGTAGGCACCGAGGTAATGGACGCACCTGCGCGCGCTGCCTGATGCACAGATTGCCGCACCATTGCCTCGTCCATCCCTAGCCAGCCAGCGAGTTGGCGGGTGTACTCCGAACGTAGAACTCGATCGCGGATCGACGAAACGACCGGAGCGGCAGCGCGCAGTCCAGCCGTGCGTCCTTCCGCTGTTTTTAGTGGCAGCCCGCTGAGCACAGATCGAATAACGAAGGCAAACAATGGTTCGCGGCCTTCAATAATCTGGCGTACGGCGTCGTCACCGTATTTCATACGCACGTCACAAGGATCAAGTCCGCCCGGGGAGATCGCCACGAAAGTCTGCGCGGCAAAATTCTGATCCTCTTGGAAGGCGCGGAGAGCAGCCTTTTGGCCGGCCTCGTCGCCATCAAAGGTAAAGATAACCTCTCCACCGAACGCCTTGCCGGAGGACAGAATTACGCCCGCTGCAGGGTTCGCGCCGTCCCCCATGAGACGGCGGACAATCTTGACATGGTCACTTCCGAACGCCGTGCCACACGTTGCAACCGCGTTCGGGATTCCAGCCAGATGGGCAGCCATGACGTCTGTATAGCCCTCAACCACAACAATCCGGTGATTATCTGCAATCGCTCTCTTGGCAAGATCGAGACCGTAAAGAACCTGCGATTTCTTGTAGATCATCGTCTCGGGAGTATTCAGATACTTCGGCCCCTTGTCGTCGTCGCTCAGCTTGCGAGCACCAAACCCAATCGGGTCGCCGGTAATCGACCTGATTGGCCACATGAGACGATCCCTAAAACGGTCGTAGGGCCCGCGATTTCCCTGCGTGACCAGCCCCGACGCCGAAATCTCCTTTTCGTTAAAACCTCGGCGACGCAGCTCCTTGAGCATCGCATCCCACGAATTTGGCGAGTAGCCAACTCTGAAGTGATCGATGGCGCTCTGATCGAAGCCGCGTTCGGCAAGCATCTTTCTGCCTGCCTCGGCTTCTGGCTTCTTTAGCTGCTCGAAGTAGAACTCTTCTGCCACGCGATGAGCGTCGATGAGCCGGGAGCGGGTAACCTCGCTTGGCCCACGCTTTTGCCCCCGGCCGGTGTCGTCATACTCGACTTCCACGCCCGCCTTACGCGCGAGCAGTTCGATAGCTTCGACGAAAGACACGTGCTCAATCTGTTCGATGAACGCAATGGCATCGCCGCCCTCGCCACACCCGAAGCAGTGCCAGCGGCCAACATGCGGCCGTACGTGGAAAGAGGGAGTTTTCTCATCATGGAATGGGCACAGGCCCTTCATTGATCCGACTCCAGCGGCCTTCAAGGTCACGTAATCACCGACGACGTCTTCGATCCGTACGCGATCGCGCACCTCATCGATAACGCTAGTCTTGATTAACCCTGCCATGCCTGTATCCTATCGCTCGCGGGTCCCCCACGCCGTGCTCGTACACAGGAGCAGACATCAGTTCCGGAGCATTCCGCAGTATTGGGCGTGCCACTGGCGGGCGCTCTGATCTGTGAGCGACGCGATTTGGTCCACGATCACGCGCAGGCGCTCGCCGTCGTTGCTTGCCATCGACCACAGGTCAACAAACGGACGTTCTAGGCGCTCGCGCGGATCTTCCATAATCGCGTCAGCTAGATCGAAAAGAATCGTCCGTTGTTCGAAGTAGAGCGGCTCGTTTTCTCGCGGAGCCATCACGTAGTGAACGGCCAGACCTTTGAGAAAGAGGATTTCCCCGATGGTGTGAGCTGGGACGACGACGTTGCCCGAGTACCGAATGAGCGCCTCCCCACCGGATTCCTCAAGCGTTCGAGCACAGACGGCAGAAACGAAACGCCCGATCAAGTCAGAAGTAAGGTCCTTGAGGCCGGCAAGATCGCGAAGGGTCCCTGAGAAAGCTCTAGGCCACGAGTCCATTCCAAAAAGTCGATGGGCTGCGGCATACAGATCGTCTTTCGACACTCGATTTCCGTACCACAGCTGGGTGGATTCTATGACCGCGCCGATCTCCCGCTCTCGGTCTGTAGACAGAGCACCGGAGGCGAGAGCACCTCGGACGATGGCGTCCTCGAGATCGTGAACGGAGTAGGCAATATCATCTGCGAGATCCATCATTTGGGCTTCGGCACAGCGGCGCTCACCAAAACTCTGGTGAGCCCACGCGAATACAGCTACGTCGTCGTCATAGGCTCCAAACTTTGGACTCGCCGCACCTTTCGGCCCGGCGCCGAGCGTCCACGGATATTTGATGGTGGCATCCAGAGTAGCGCGAGTCAGGTTCAGGCCTGCCGGCGATCCATCTTGATGGAAACGCTTAGGTTCGAGCCGGGTGAGAATGCGGAGCGTTTGAGCGTTGCCTTCAAACCCGCCAATGGCGGAAGCAATCTCGTTCAGTGCACGCTCGCCGTTGTGACCGTATGGAGGGTGCCCAATGTCATGGGATAAACAAGCGGTCTCCACGATGTCTGGATCCGCACCCAAGTTTTTAGCTAAAGACCGGCCAACCTGTGCGACTTCCAGAGAATGGGTAAGTCGAGTCCGGATAAAATCGTTGGATTCGGGTCCCATGACCTGCGTCTTTGCACCAAGTCGGCGAAGTGCCGAGGAATGGAGAACCCGAGCGCGATCCCGTTCATAATCCGTCCGTGTGGGGCTCTTGGCAGACTCCTGCGCCCAACGTCGCGTATCAATTTCGCTGTAGCCACTAGTCACACGCCTACCTTACCCGCAATCAGTGGCACAATAGACGTGTGGAATATGAACGTGAAGAGGTTGTGGAACGCGCACCCGCGCTTCCACCTTTTACCGTGCTTCACAAGCATTCAGACAGTAAGTCTGCCTGGGATGACCACACCGTGTGGTACCACGCCGCTCACTTCGAAACCACCACAACCGACGCCGCCGTCGAGCTCGTAGGCAATCTCGGTCGTATCGGCATCACGACGGTTACTCTCCCCGCTATATCCCAAGACGGCGATCCGCACTACATTGCACGAGTCATGGATAAGGCTAAGAAGCGCGATCTGCGCATTCTTCCCAATATCGGGTTCGACACGATGGCTAGTCTTGGTCGCGAGCCTCTTTCTGCAGATGAGCGCCGCGATCTGGTGGATCGGTGGCTAAGCGCTGGGGCCTCCGGAATCGAGCTGGGTAATGAACATGTGGCGGTGGATTCCGGCCACGCTCACGCTGGCCAGTCCATTCCGGAGCTACTGACGCAGGTGAGTTTGGCCAGCGCCGAGGCCCTCTTATCCATCTGCTTGCTGAGCTCCGATAGCAACGCGTTAACCGAGCATATTCACGAAGACTACTTCCACGTTGTGCGCACGGCGTTCAAGAACAACCCGCTCACCCCGGAGAATCTCGGGGAGCAATTCCTTGAGGAGTATCAACGATTCGATGCCGCGGGCACAATTCCCTCATGGGATTTGACCCACGAGATCCTTGATTTGGCGTCCGACCGACTGACCGTTTCCGCCGTCGTCCTTATCCTTGCAGCAATGCCAGGAATCGTGAACTTTACGCACGGCACGATGGAGCGCTCCCCCTCAACTCGCCATCTTCTTCGGTTCCGTGAATCGATGCGGCTTCAGCAGGGCTCGCTCGCTTTGGACACCCGCGAAAGGCATCGCGGCATCGTTTCCTTGATCGTCGATTACCTCGAGGTCCGGATCAATTTTGGTTGGGACGATGATTTCTTGCCCAACGACGGTTCCGTTATCGTTTCCTCGCGCGTGGCACTTCCGGTGGCCGACGACGGTCGGCTGATACTCCCCATCGGTGAGGTGGCATGGATCTCGCATGCCGACAAGCCGCGGCGCTGATTAACCGCCGGAGACTCCTAGTTCTGCCTCGTGAATCTTTGCTCGCTGAGCATCGCTAAGCTCGTGCGAATCAAGCCAGAACTCCGGCAAATGCGGACGCTTCGGAGATCCTGCGCGCCCGCGCGGGCCACTGGCAGCCTCCGGGAATGGCTGCTCGAGATCAAGATTGGACAGCTTCGACTTGAGATCATTGAGAGAATCGATCAGACCTAGTTCGTGACGACTCGCCCCACCCACGGCAAAGCCACGCAGGTACCAGCCAACATGCTTGCGCAGTTCGCGCATCGCACGGTGCTCATCTTGGAAATGAGCCACGGAGAGTTCCGCGTGTCTCATAATTACTTCCGCGACTTCACGCAAGCTGGGTTCGTAGCGTTCTTCGGAGCCGTGAGCCGCTGCGATGAGGTCGAAGAAGAGCCACGGTCTTCCCTGACACCCGCGACCAACCACGACGCCGTCGCAGCCAGTTTGAGCCATCAGGTTCTTGGCGTCCGCTGCTTCAAAGACATCGCCGTTTCCGAATACGGGGAGGGTCGTGTGCTGCTTGAGCTCGGAGATCTTGGACCAGTCCGCCGTCCCAGAGTAGTGCTGCGCAGTGGTACGTGCGTGAAGTGTGAGGGCCGCAATACCCGCATCTTCAGACATCCGCGCTACCTCGCGGAACGTGTGGTGATCGTCGTCGATTCCCACCCTGAACTTTGCTGTTACCGGAATTTCGTGGTCGCGGCCGCGCGACGCGACTCGTGCGGCTTTGACCGCACCGGTCACAATGTAGCGGAAGAGATCATGTTTCCACGGGAGCGCAGAGCCTCCACCCTTTCGCGTGACCTTGGGAACCGGGCAACCAAAATTGATATCGATGTGATCAGCCCAGTTTTCTTCCACAAGAATGGTCACCGCCCGGGCGATGTTCTTCGGCTCCACACCATAGAGCTGAATTGACCTCACCGGATCCCCTGGATCTGGCTGGATCATCGTCATTGTTTCAGGCACACGCTCAATGAGTGCCCGGGATGTAATCATCTCGCACACGTAGAGGCCCGCAGGAGCAAAGGTACCCGGGATGCTTCCCTCTGGCTTCACTGAGGGATCGAGCCCGGCCGCTCGACCGCCGGCCTCGCCGAATTCGCGGCACAGCTGACGAAAAGGCGGGTTAGTTACACCAGCCATGGGCGCGAGCATGATGGGGCTAGCAAGGGTGATGTCGCCGATAGCGAGGGTCATACGTCAATTACCTTCCGTCCCGGCGCAACGGGTGCCAGCAAGCAGGCTATCGCCGTGGTCATCGGGATTGCTAAAACCAGACCGATAGACGCCACGAGGGTACGGACGATCTCTTCGGAGATTTGTCCCACCGTCATCAGATCCAGGAAGCCACGGTCCACCAGTGCTGCGGACATAAGGAGTGGGAGCGCGGTTCCCACGTATGCGAACGCGAGTGTGTAAACAGTGGAAGCAATGTGATCGCGGCCGATCACCATTCCCTGCGAGAAGATCTTCCGACGCCGCGCCGATGGATTTGCCGCATGCAGCTCCCACACGGTCGAAACCTGTGTAATCGTCACGTCGTTGAGCGCACCGAGCCCCGCGAGAATCATGCCGCACAGCAAGATCTCGTTCATTTCGAGATAGCCGAGTTCCCCGTACAGGGCAATAGCATCATCGGAAAGCGTGCCTGTGAGGTTATTGGCTCCGATAGAAAGAGCCGCAGCGACGCCCGTGATAACGAGCCCGCCCAGAGTGCCCAAGACCGCCGTCGTCGTTCTAATCGAGACGCCGTGCGCGAGATAGATCGACGTAAACATCATGGCTGCCGCGCCCACAAGAACCACGAGCAGCGCCGGCTCACCGACCATGAGTGCGGGAAGCATAAAGAACCCGACCACGCCGAGTGAGGCTGCAAGGCCGAGGATTGCTGCGAGCCCCTTGCCGCGGGCAACAAGTCCGACCACGAAGATGTAGCACGCCAGCAAGATGATCAGCGGAATGCCGCGCTCGAAGTCGACGAAGATATAGGGCGTTGCACCCTCAAGCCCCGACGGCGAGAACATGGCTTTAATACGATCGCCCACATCCAAGCCGTTCTCGACGATATCGAATGGCACGTGGACCGGGACTTCTACACCCTCAACCTCCATGCGGACATCCGTTTGGCCGAGCTCGTTAATCTCACCGATACGGGTTACTTCACCCGTCGCCATCTCCACACCATCGGCGTTGAGCGTGAGGGAACCAACCGGGTTATCGGAGCTTGGCCACAAAAGCACAAGACCAACGAGAGTCGCCATGGCCAGCGGTACAACGATAGCGGCGAGCATCGCGCGAACTCGCCGCAAATCGGCAGGCGCAAGATTCAACCTGGCGTGAGAATGAGAGTGGCCGGTGGCGACGGGTTCGCCACCGGCCTGAGTCTCCTCAGCCACGATTAGCAGCCAATAAGCTTTCCGGCTAGGTAGGACTCAACCTCGTCGAGCTTGATACGGATTTGCTCCATCGTGTCGCGATCACGGATCGTCACCGCGTTGTCCTCGAGAGAATCGAAATCGACCGTGATGCAGTACGGCGTTCCAATCTCGTCTTGGCGACGGTAACGACGGCCGACCGCACCGGCGTCGTCGAAGTCAACGTTCCAGTGCTTGCGCAGCTTAGCCGCGAGCTCGCGAGCCATCGGCGAGAGTTCTGCCGAACGGGACAGCGGGAGCACGGCAACCTTGACCGGCGCGATACGCGGGTCAAGCTTGAGCACCACGCGCTTGTCCATGCCGCCCTTGGTGTTGGGAGCCTCATCTTCGGTGTATGCCTCCACGAGGAACGCCATGAGAGAGCGCGTCAGTCCAGCTGATGGCTCTACCACGTAGGGGGTGTAGCGCTCGCCGGTCTGCTGGTCGAAGTACTCGAGTTTCTTGCCCGAGGCTTCCGTGTGTGAGGTGAGGTCAAAGTCGGTGCGGTTCGCGATACCTTCGAGTTCGCCCCAATCGCTACCCTGAAAACCAAACTTGTACTCGATGTCCACCGTTCGCTTGGAGTAGTGGGACAGCTTGGCCTGCGGGTGTTCGTAGAGGCGAAGGTTCTCTGCTGAAATACCTAGATCCTTGTACCACTGAACGCGCGCATCAATCCACGACTGGTGCCATTCCTCGTCCTCGCCGGGCTTGACGAAGAACTCGATCTCCATCTGTTCGAACTCACGGGTGCGGAAGATGAAGTTGCCGGGCGTGATTTCGTTGCGGAACGACTTGCCCACCTGAGCGATACCGAAGGGGGGTTTCTTGCGCGACGTCGCCATCACATTCGCGAAGTTCACGAAGATTCCCTGAGCGGTTTCTGGACGGAGGTAGTGAAGCCCAGTCTCGTCGTCAACAGGACCAAGGAACGTCTTGAGGAGACCGGAGAAGGCGCGCGGTTCGGTCCACTGGCCGCGATTGCCGCAGTTCGGGCACGCGACATCCTTCATATCGACCGACTCTTCGTCGATCTCATTCTTCTCCGCGTAATTTTCAACGAGTTCGTCCTCGCGCATGCGCTTGTGGCAGGCCGTGCACTCAATGAGTGGATCGGAGAACGTTGCGACGTGCCCGGACGCGACCCAGACCTCTCGCGGAAGAATAATTGACGAGTCGAGACCGACGACGTCGTCGCGACCCATCACGTTGGTCTTCCACCACTGACGCTTGATGTTCTCTTTGAGCTCTACGCCAAGCGGTCCGTAGTCCCAAGCGGAACGCGTGCCGCCGTAGATCTCGCCGCACGGAAAGACAAATCCGCGGCGCTTTGCTAGTGAAATTACATTGTCGAGACGCGATGGTGCCGGTTTGGCCACAGCGTTGCTCCTTTCATTCCTGCATCTGGCTGATGCAGTGTTGCTTACGCAGCTGCTGCTGCAGTCCCGGCATGTCGCCGTTGCTCTCATTGTACGTAAGAGAGCAGAGACTTCCCACGAGGGGACCGTGAAGATTATGTGACTATGGTCAATCTGCCAGCGCCACGTTGACAATGATTCTCAATACAGATGAGAATGGTTATCATGAAGAAGAATGTCGCACTCACCCGCTCGATTGCCACCGTGGCCGTCGCAACTCTCGCTATTTCTGCCTGTTCGTCCGATACGGACGGCGGGACTGGTACCGGCTCGGGCGACAAGCTCAATGTCACCACAGCGTTTTACCCGCTCGCATTTCTCGTGGACGAAATCGGGGGCGAGCAAGTCAGTATCACTGACCTCACTCCCCCGGGCTCAGACGCTCACGGAGTGGAGCTGGCACCGCGGGACATTGCGGATCTCCAAAAGTCTGACTTGGTGGTCTATCTCAAAACGCTCTCCCCCGCTATCGACGACGCCGTTGCCACGGCAGACCTGTCGAACGTACTGAACGTCGGTGATCACGTTGACTTGCTGACAACAGAACACCTCGAAGAAAGCACGGGCGAATCTTCAGGCGACCA
>CAYOEJ010000014.1:0-11482 GCA_964403015.1 uncultured Arcanobacterium sp. | reverse complement strand
CTGAATCGCACCAACAAGCGCGCATAAGGTTGTTGCCCTCTGGCGCGGATCATGTCCAGACGACAACCAATTTGCCCGGAAAGAGACTTTATGCCCTCACCCGTCATTAGCGTTCGCAACTTGCACGTCAAGTTAGGAAGCGCCCACATCTTGCGCGGCATCGATCTCGACATCGAGGCGGGCCGAACAGTGGCCATACTTGGTGCCAATGGTTCCGGAAAGTCCACGTTGATTCGCGCAATGGTCGGAGCTATTGGGCACTCCGAAGGTACCGTTCGCCTGTTTGAAAAGGAGCTCGGAACACGCTCAGTTCCTTGGGATCGCATCGGTTACGCGCCGCAGCGCGTCACTGCGACCTCAGGTGTACCCGCCACCGCCTTGGAAACCGTGGAATCCGGGCTAGTTCACGGATGGAAGCTACGAGGTGGGAAGAATTCTCGTAGGCGCGCTTTAGAGGCACTTGATCTGGTCGGCCTCAAACATCGTGCAAGTGACGCCGTCCAGACCTTTTCGGGGGGCCAACAGCAGCGCGTGCTCATCGCCCGTTCCCTAGTTACGAATCCAGACCTGCTCGTCCTCGATGAACCGTTTGCAGGAGTCGATCACGGCTCTCGTGAGAAGATCACGCGCGTGCTGGAAAAGCTCCGCGAGCGGGGAACGACGCTCGTCATTATCCTGCATGAGCTCTACGAGCTCGAGCACCTCATTGACGAATCATACACACTTAGTCACGGGAAGATCGCTGAGCACAGCACGGATCCGTTTGACCTGGTGGGCCACTCCGAGCACCGCCATCTCGATCATGACCATCAGCACGCACACGAAGATGATCCACCGCACTACCGCACACCACACTTCAAGGGAGCTATCTCATGATCATGGATATGTTGGCGTCCCCTCTTATGGTCCGCGCGCTCATCGTGGCTGTCCTCGTAGGGCTCGCAGCGCCCGTCGTCGGCACATATCTCGTCCAACGTAGGCTCACCCTTCTCGGCGACGGAATCGGGCACATCGCACTCACCGGTGTAGCACTCGGCTGGCTGGCGGCCAACGCCGCCGACGCCGCCAATCGGGATGCTTGGGCGGTGCCCGGCGCGATCGTGGTTTCCGTTGCCGGTGCCCTCCTTATCGAGTGGATGCGAGCCCGTGGGCACGCGTCAGGAGACGTCGCACTCGCGCTTCTCTTCTACGGTGGTATTGCCGGTGGCGTGTTCCTCATGGGCATTGCGGGAGGGACCACGTCGAATCTCAATTCCTACCTCTTCGGCTCAATCTCCACGGTGACACATCTCGATATGATTCTGACTGTCATCCTCGCCGTTTTCGTCCTAGCTGTTGGCCTTGGTCTGCGTCCCGCCCTGTTTGCCCTATGTCACGACGAAGAGTATGCACGTGCGAGCGGTCTGCCTGTAGCGCTCTTATCAGCACTTATCGCGATTACCGCGGCGCTCACAGTGTCTGTCGCGATGCGAGTTGTGGGAGCGCTTCTCGTATCGGCACTCATGATTGTCCCAGTGGCAATATCCCAGATGGTCACTAGGTCCTTCCGCACAACAATGTTTGGCGCCATGGGCATCGGTGTTGTCGTGGCGGTAACTGGTCTTTCGGTGACTTACGTCAAACCGTGGTCTCCAGGCGCGACTATCGTGCTGCTCGCTGTCGCTATCTACATGGTGGTGGCAATTGCGCGTCCGGCTATACTGAGTGCTTTGGGTATGCTGCACCATGCAGACCCACATCCCAATCTCGAACCGGATGTCGCTATCTCGCCGGGATTGCTTGAGGCCGAAAAGAGGTAACAATGCAGCGCATGACTAAGCAACGTCAGGCAATCATTGACTTGCTGCGCTCTCAAGAAAGTTTCCTTTCCGCACAGGAAGTTCATGAAGCGCTATCCCGTGCTGGCGACAACATCGGGCTTGCGACCGTCTATCGAAACCTTCAAGCTTTGACCAAAACCGGCGCGGTCGATGTGCTGCGCCAAGAGGATGGAGAAACGCAGCTTTTCCGGTACTGTGCCGAGGATACGCATCACCATCACCTCGTGTGCCGAAACTGCTCCACCACCGTTGAGATCGTTGGTGATGAGATCGAGAAGTGGGCTGACGCCATTGCTGCCGATCATGGCTTCACTCGCGTCTCGCACGAGCTCGAGTTCTTCGGGCTGTGCTCGAACTGCTCTCATCAGTCCAACTAGATCAGGAGAAACCCCGAATCTATGTCCGCTTTCAGCGACCTCGTTTCTGCAATTTCGAATTTCGTCTCCGATGGCCCGTTCGTTCCCGTCTTTATTTTCCTGATCATCGTTGTTTTCTTCCGCGCTCAAGGAACATACTGGCTGGGTCGCTACACGCATCACTTCGTCATGACGCGTGGCAAACCCGAAGGTGGCTGGCGTCTGCGGGCATATCACTGGATTCACTCGGACTCCACATCGCGCGCGATTGATCTACTTCGCCGGCGCGGCTGGCCGGTGATCCCCTTCTCATTTCTGACCGTCGGATTCCAGACCGTTGCCAACATGGCTGCCGGTGCCATCCGTATGGCGTGGCCCAAATACACTGCCGCTATGATTCCGGGATGCCTTGCTTGGGGCCTCATCTACGCGACGATCGGCTGGGCCGTTTTCGAAGCAGCCGTGGCCTCAGCCGCCGGCTCCCCCATCGGCTGGGCTGTCATTGTCGCAATTGTGGCACTGATTTTCTATCTTGTCTCTCGCCGTGGCCGTGCTGCAAAGGCGATCGCCAAGCAGGGTAATCCGGATGTAGAACCGCTCAGCCCTGAAACTGTCAATCACCGCTGAGCACCTTGCTTTAGCTCCTGAAAGGAATGGCCATGGAAGACTTCCCCGTTCGACTCCCCATCAAGTTGGGTCAGTTCGTCAAGCTCGCCTCCCTCGCTGAAACCGGAGGCCACGCTCGAGAACTGATCGAAGAAGGATTCGTCAGCGTTAATGGCGAGGTCGACACGCGCCGCGGTCGCAAGCTCGAGGCCGACGACGTCGTCACCCTTAACGTCCCCGAAGGTCCGCGTTACTCTATTCGAGTAACCGAGGACGCATAGCACGACGCTACATCACACAGTCGCGGCCAAGTAACACCTTCAGGTCTGCGAAGAGGCTCGGTTCGGGTGCAACGTTATAGTTGCTGTGCAGCTCGACCACGCTGGTCTGCTGAGCCTGACGCACGTGGAGTCGCACTGGAGCGCCGCCAGGGTATCGACTCAGCAGGTTCGCTAGTCCATCTAGAAGCTCCGTCGTGCACATGCGCTCAGGCAACTGTAGATCGACGGGAGCATTGACCTCTATATCGCTTGCTTGCGGCAATGACATCTCATGAGCATTGAGCTGCAAGCCGCTTTCACGGAGCGATACACGCGCTTTAACCACAACGACGGAATCCTTGATGAGCATGGAAGAGACGGTCTGATATGTGGCCGGGAAGAAGTTCACTTCGATAGATCCAGTGAGGTCCTCAAGGAGAACTGTTGCCCATGTCTTGCCACTCTTTTGTGAGATTCGAGTTTGGACGTTGGTGATAAGACCGGCAATGGTGACCGAGGCGCCGTCGGTAATATCGGCGTCATCAATCAGGCCAACAACTGTCGAGTCTGCGGCTCTATTGAGGAACGTTTCCATTCCCGACAAGGGATGGTCAGAGACATACAATCCCAGCATGTCTCGCTCAATGTTGAGCTTTTCCTTCTTGTCCCACTCTGGAATATCCGGAACGACCACGTCAAAACCGCCGCCGACGACCGCTCCCATGTCCCCAAAGAGATCGAACTGACCGGCTGCCTCGTTTCGTTTGACGGACACAACCGAGTCAACGGCCTCTTCCGCGATGGCCAAGAGCGCACGTCGTGACTTTTCAATACTGTCAAACGCGCCGCCCTTAATGAGACACTCAATCGCTCGCTTATTACACACGGGCAACGGCACCTTGTCAAGGAAGTCTTGGAACGAGGTGAAGGCACCCTTCTCCTCGCGAGCCTGAATGATTCCCTCCACCACATTTGAGCCAACATTGCGGATCGCTGAAAGACCCACACGAATCTCATCTCCAGCGGCGGAGTAATCTGCCATCGACTCATTCACGTCGGGTACCAGTACTCGAACCTTCATCCGGCGGCACTCCGCAAGGTACGTGGCCACCTTATCCTTGTTCGACCTATTGGACGTCAGCAAGGCCGCCATAAACTCCACCGGGAAATGGGCCTTCAGGTAGGCGGTCTGGTAGGAGACCAGCGCATACGCTTCCGAATGCGACTTGTTAAACGCATAGGAAGAGAATGGGACGAGGATTTCCCACAGGGTGTTGATTGCCGCCGCGGAGTATCCGTTGGCAGTCATGCCATCGGAGAATCCTTGGAACTGTTGCTGCAGAACATCCGCCTTCTTCTTACCCATGGCCTTACGCAGAATATCTGCTTGGCCAAGCGAGAACCCGGCAAGTTTTTGCGCAATACGCATGACCTGCTCCTGGAAAACGATCAGGCCGTGGGTGTTACCCAGAATCTCTTCGAGTGGCTCCGCCAGCTCGGGGTGGATCGGAGTCTTTTCTTGCAGTCCGTTCTTACGCAACGCGTAATTGATATGGGAGTTGGCACCCATTGGGCCGGGCCGGTAGAGCGCTGATACCGCAGAGATGTCATCAAACTTATCCATCTTCATCTGCTTCAGCAGTGAACGCATGCCGCTCCCATCAAGCTGGAAGATTCCTAGGGTATCGGCATGGGCAAGTAGTTCGTACGTCTTCTTGTCATCGAGCGGAATCGCATCAATATCCGGTGCTTCTTTGGAGTTATTACGAATATTCTCGAGAGCGCCTTCGATCACGGTGAGGTTGGAGAGGCCAAGGAAGTCCATCTTGATCAACCCAAGTTCTTCGCACTCGGGATATTCGAACTGGGTAATAATGGCGCCGTCTTGTACCCGCTTCATCACGGGAATGACGTCCGTCAACGTTGTTGAGGACATGATGACGGCACAGGCATGTACGCCGGTTTGCCGCACAAGCCCCTCGAGACCAAGAGCGAGATCAAAGACCTTGCGTGCATCTGGGTCAGAATCGACCACCGCACGGAATTCCCCCGCCTCGTTGTAGCGCGGCGCACTCTTGTCATAGATCTGATTAACCGGAATATCCTTGCCCATGATTGTGGGAGGCATCGCCTTAGTGAGTCGGTCACCCATCTCGTAGGGGTAACCCAAAACTCGAGCGGAGTCCTTCAGTGCAGCCTTCGACTTGAGAGTTCCGAAGGTCACCACCTGAGCAACTTTATCCTTGCCGTACTTATCCTCAACATAGGCGATGACCTCATCTCGACGACGATCGTCAAAGTCAATATCGAGGTCTGGCATCGAAATTCGTTCCGGATTAAGGAACCTCTCGAAGAGCAGATCATGCTTAATCGGATCAAGCTGCGTAATCTCAAGCGCGTAGGCGACCATTGATCCAGCTCCTGAACCACGGCCGGGGCCAACGCGGATTCCTTGGCGGCGCGCCCACTTAATGTAATCGGAGACCACGAGGAAGTATCCCGGGAAGCCCATCTTGAGAATGACGTCCGTTTCGTACTTCGCGCGCTGCCGAACATCATCTGGGATCACATCGCCGTAGCGTTCGTGGAGACCGTTCTCAACTTCCCGAATGAACCACGAGGTCTCATCCTCCCCCGGCGGAACCGGAAACTCCGGCATATAGTTTGCGCCCTCCGCGGTGGTCTGGAAGGAGATATTGCAGCGCTCAGCAATGAGGAGCGTGTTCTCGATGGCGCCCGGCAGATCACCGAACAGATCCGCCATCTCTTTCGACGAACGGAGATAGTACCCCTCACCGTCAAATTTGAAGCGATCAGGATCCATGAGAGTGGAGCCAGAGTTGATGCACAGCATCGCGTCCTGAATCTTGGCATCCTCGCGTCTCACATAGTGTGAATCATTGGTTGCAATGAGCGGCGCGTCAATTTTCGCAGCCACCTCGAGGAGCTCCTTTTGGACGCGGCGCTCGATATCGATGCCATGGTCCATGACCTCAACGAAGAAATTATCCTTACCAAAAATGTCCTGAAGCTCGCCCGCCGCACGAAGTGCCTCATCGAAGTGGCCGAGACGCAGGCGGGTTTGGATCTCTCCAGAAGGGCAACCGGCCGTTCCGATGAGACCCTCGTGGTACGTCTCGAGCAGATCGCGGTCCATACGCGGATACTTTCCCATTTGCCCCTCGAGCGAAGCGAGAGAGTTCATCCGGAAAAGATTGTGCATGCCGGTGTTATTCTCGCTCAGCAGCGTCATGTGCGTGTACGAACCACGCGCCGAGACGTCATCCTTACGCTGCGCCTCGGTTCCCCACAGCACGCGCGACGTATCAAAGCGAGACGTTCCGGGCGTCATATACGCTTCAACACCGATAATCGGCTTCACTCCTGCAGCCTTTGCTGCCTTGTAAAACTCGAAGGCACCAAAAAGGTATCCGTGATCGGTCATCGCAACGGCTGGCTGATTCTGCGCTGCAACCTCAGCTACCAGCTTGTTAATCTTCGCCGCACCATCAAGCAGCGAGTAATCCGTATGCACGTGGAGGTGAGCGAAGTTCTTCATGCTCCCCAGTCTACAAACGTGCCCCGACACTTTCCCCGGCGAACCGCTTTCTCACACTTCGCAGAAAGACTTTACATCCGAGAAAGGCGAAGAAACATGTCCTGGTGAACGATTCCAGCATCGAGATAACGGCGGCCGTCCTTAACCTCGTATCCGAGAGTCCGATAAAAGTTGAGCGCAGATTCTTGCGCGGAGAGTTCGACCACCAGGTCTCCCCCGTCTGCATATTCATCAAGTGCCAGTTCATGGAGCTTGGCCATGAGGAACTTACCAACGCCTTGTCCGCGCGCACATTTTCGAACTGCAACTCGCCCAATATGAACCTGGCCGGGCTGGTCGAACAGGACGCGACCAGTGCCCACATCCACCCCGCCGTCAACAACCAACGCGTGGATCGTCGTCGGCGCTAAATCAAGGTCGTCGATTTCTTCGTCGGCTGGAACTTTTTGCTCCTCAACGAAAACCTCGGTGCGAATTAACCAGCACCGCTCAAGCTCGGCCGGATCTTGAACTCTCAGTGCTTCCATCACAGAGCGCCTTCTCGCATTGCATCGAGTGCCGAACGAAGATCGTCCGGATACTCCGATTCAAATTCCATATACTCGCCCGTGCGCGGATGTGCGAAGCCTAGCCGCACGGCATGCAACCACTGCCTACCGAGACCGAGCTTTGCCGAGAGGACGGGATCGGCTCCATACATGTCGTCCCCCACGCACGGATGCTTGATCGCAGCCATATGAACGCGGATCTGATGGGTGCGTCCCGTTTCAAGTTTCACCTCGACCAGGGTGGCACCGGCCATGGCTTCAATGGCGTCATAGTGCGTGACAGCATGCTTGCCATCTGCTCGAACGCCCATTTTCCACTGGTGGCGCATGTCCCGCCCGATAGGCGCCTCAATAGTGCCAACACTGGGGTCGGGATGCCCCTGGACGAGTGCGTGATAGATCTTGGTGACCGTACGATCTCGAAAAGCACGCTTCAACATCGTGTACGCGAGTTCCGATTTGGCAACCGCCATACAACCAGAGGTTCCCACGTCAAGGCGATGGACGATACCCTTGCGCTCGGGCGGACCCGACGTCGTGAGCCGAACACCCGCTGCCAAAAGCGCCCCTAAAACATTTGGTCCTTCAAAGTTCAATGACGCGTGTGCTGCGACACCCACGGGCTTGTCTACCACAATGATGTCGTCGTCCTCATAAAGAACTGTCATGCCGTCCACCGGGGTGAGCCGTGGCTCCTCCGAGGGCGGTTCGGGCAGATCGACCTCCAACAGGGCGTCCGCCTCGACACGGTCGGACTTGCCAGGGACGACGCCGCCCAGCCAGACCTTTCTCTCCGCAATCAGATCGGCACACCGGGATCGAGAGAGCCCCGTCATCTTCGCCAGTGCGGCATCCACACGCGCACCTGCGAAACCCTCTGGAACATAGTAGGTCGCCTTAGTCATGGGAGCCCGCGCCCTTGTGGGAGTTATCTTGGTGGGGCTGAGAGTCGTCGACGACGGCGTCTTCCGACACTACTGAAGTTTCGGTCGAGTCAGGCTCGTCAGCGATAGGTTCGGCATCCGTGTGATCTCCGCTTATAAAGAACTCGATAACGACGACCGCAATGAGTCCAAGAACGAGCGCGATGTCGGCAATATTGCCAATGAACCAGCCGTTGTAATTGATGAAATCAACAACGTGGCCCTCGGCAAATCCTGGCGCGCGGAATATTCGATCGATGAGATTTCCAAGAGCTCCGCCCCAGACGATCCCAAGAATGACATTAAGAAGGAAAGACTGCGAACGGGTGAGAAAGTACGGAATCGCCAGAACCACCAGGAATGCGATGATGGTAAAGATCCACGTGGTGCCGTCTCCAAATGAGAACGCCGCACCAGAATTGAAGGTCAGTTTGAAGCTGAGAAAGTCACCGATGATGGGGATAACCTTGCCGCCCTGCAGCGCGCCCAGAGCCCAATGCTTCGATATCTGGTCAATTGCTGCGACGAGCAATCCGAGCAAGAGCGGGACGAACAACAAGCGACGTTTAGATAGCACGCGTAAAGCCTAACTCAGCATGCAAGAGGAGGGCACTTTCGCGCCCTCCTCTTGAGTGTTTAATTCTTAGCCCTGCTGAGCCTGTGAATCCACATTCTGAAGTAGCGACTCGAGGTAGCTCTTCAGACGTGTGCGGTAATCACGCTCAAATTCACGAAGCTCTGCAATCTTGCGCTCGAGTAGGCCGCGCTCTTCTTCAAGCTTGGTGAGGGTTCGGTTGTGGATGTCCTCAGCCTCGGTGATGATGCGGGTCTTTTCAGACTCTGCATCAGCGATAAGACGCTCGCTCTCTGCCTTGCCATTTGCCACATGCTCATCGTGCAGACGCTGAGCAAGTGCGAGCATACCGGTGGCGCTGGTGGCGTCATCGGACTGTCCCTCAACGGGAGCAAACGCTGCAGTAGAGGTAGCCTCTGCCGGTGAGGCGTTGTTTGCCTGCGGCTGGGTCTGCCCTGAAGCGTTCTCGAGCTCTGTTACGCGAGCCTCGGCGGCCTGAAGCTTGCCCTCAAGCTCGCTCTTGTCCTTGGTTAGTGCAGCGATCGTCTCGGCGACCTCGTCTAGGAAAAAGTCGACCTCATCTTGGTCGTACCCTTCCTCAACGCGCTTCGGTTCCTTGAAGCGCATATTGACGACGTCGTGTTCCGTGAGCTGAGCCATGGTGTTCACCTCGTGATAGAAAATTCTGACAGCGCGTTTGTAGCGCCTAATTCGCAAGATTACTAGAGGAATGGGCCTAACGCCCACTACTTGTCTAAATGTCGAGTTTTATTTGTCACACATCCGCGCGTCTAGCAGCGAAATTCGACCCACTACAGGAGCGATCGCGCAAAAGCTTGGATAAATTGGACACCAAAGAAAAGCACGATGAACCCAAGATCTAACGCCACTCCGCCCATCCGCAACGGTGGAATGAACCTGCCGAGGAAGCGCAGTGGCGGGTCGGTGAGCTTATAGATGAGATTGGCAACCACAATGATGAAACTTGATGGCTGCCAATCTCGTGCAAGCATCTGCACGAGATCGAGAATGACTCGTCCAATAAGTATGAGCGTGTATAGCTGGCATGCCCAGAATACGATTGCCCCAAGCGTGCTCATCAGGCGAAGTTGTGCCCTGCGTCCACGCCACGCGAATCGAGCTTCACGCTGTTCGGGGTCAAGAGGAACACATCGTCAGAGATTCGGCTGAAAACACCCTCGAGTCCGAAGCACAGGCCCACGGCGAAATCTACGATACGAGCGCGCTCGGTGTTGCCGGCGTCAGAGAGATTAAGTACCACTGGCAATCCGTTGCGGAATTCCGTGGCGAAATCCTTTACTTCCTTGTAATCAGATACCCAAACCGTAACGATGCGAGCGATCTGCGGAGTGGAAGGGAGCGAGCGAATCGGAGCGACATCGGCGTCCTCGTCATAGTATTCAGACTCGTCGTAGTCTTCACCCTCGATGAAGTCGTAATCGTCCTCATACGGAGTTGCTTTCGCGGTGATTCGGTCAAAGATTCCCATGGCGATCTCTTTCTGGGTGTATTTGCATGCTTCCTCAAAGCTATGCGAGGCATCAGCACAATCCCAGCATTTGCAATGGTGTGTCGCTCCTTGCTCTACCCTTGAATTTGAAGGATTCCGGCAAACCTGCCCGAGTGCTTGCCCTCATTCGACGAGTGTCGGTGGGAAAAGTAAGCCTCATCTTCAAACGTGCACGCCGAATGTCGGAAAATTCGCGGGACACCGACGCCTTCAAGCTGCGCCTCCAGTGCGTTCGGCACGTCCAAGGCAGGGGTTCCCCAGCGGGTTTCACTGCGTGCTCGCGGGTTATCGGTGGCAATGCGATCCACCATATCCTGTGGAATCTCGTAGCATCGACCGCAAATCGATGGACCCATGACGGCTACGAGATCCGCATGCAGAGAGCCAGTTCTCACGAGCTCCGCCACCACCTTCGGCGCGATCCCGAGCTCTAATCCCGCGCGACCCACGTGCACGACCGCTCCCCGAACATTGACCGGATCGGCGATAACGAGTGGGATGCAATCAGCAACCATGACAGCGGCGGCGACGGCTTTGCCGACTTCTTGATCGACGATGATCGCATCAGCTTCCCCCACGCTCAAATAACCACGTGATCCCAGCGTCGACTCAGCCGCATTCCTTATGGTGGCTCCGTGAGTTTGACTCATCCAGACGATGTCCGAACCCACTTCCAGTTGGAGAGTCTCGCGATTACTCGCCACGTCGTCGGGATCATCGGCAACGTGAAAGCCGAGGTTAAGACTCGAAAAGTCACCACCAGAGGCGCCGCCATGCCGTGAGGTAAAACCAATCCGCAAGCAATCCCCGGTCCCGATATCGACCCAGCTGACCCTGCTCGTTCGCGATTCATCCATGGGACTATTGTGGACGAAAAGTATCCCCGGATCCATGGCGGATCCGGGGATAGTTGGAGTCAGACGGGCCTACTTGTCGTCAAAGAGGAACGGCGGGATGTCGAGGTCTGGGCGACGCTTTCCCTGCTCTTCTTCGAAAGCTGGCGGCACGTCCAATGACGTGGGTCGCTGGCTGCCTGCGGCAGGAGTAGCGACGTCACCGCCGGAGACGCTGGGACGGTGTGCGCCCTGATCTTGGTCCTGTGCCTGTGCCTGCTGCGATTGTCCGTACTGCTGCCCCTGCTGAGGCTGGTGGTACTGCTGCTGAGCTGGTGCAGCCGGCTGGACCGGAGCCTGCTCCTCGCGGCGGTTGACCTGTCCGGGGGTACGCTCCAGTTCCTGTACGAGGTAGTCTTCGGACTCGTCGAATCCGGCGGCAATAACGGTTACGCGCACCTCATCGCCCAAG
>CAYOEJ010000013.1:29327-41220 GCA_964403015.1 uncultured Arcanobacterium sp. | reverse complement strand
GAGCCACGCAGTCTGCATACGTTTGCCAATAAATCTCTTGTTGTTCTGGAACGACGTCGTTCGTTGTTACTACCCCTCCAGGCGCAGAGCTTTCGAAACCTTGATCGCTGAGACACTGCGCCCAAAGCTCAGGGGCGTCGAAGCTAGACACAGTTCGAATCAGGTCGGGAAGGCCACTTTCGGAGTCCGGTGTCGAAGCCGCATTCGGCACAGGTGAAGTTTTTGAAGCTGAAACCTCTGTTCCGGGCGTGTCCCTGACCGTCTGGGAAGTCTCGGATACGACAATCCCGTACGTTGCCGATCTTGGACGTAACCCTACAAGCGAGGAGGCGATCATTGATATGAGCCTACTTACTTGAGTGGTTTGGGAAGCGCCATCAGGTAGCCTTAGAACGAATCAAGGTAGACAGATTCCTATCGTGTCCGGTGGGCATGTGCGCCAAGGATGTGAGAGTTTCGCCGATTCAGTCCTCGTTCACGTCAAGGACCTTGATTCATTTCGAACAATCGTCATCATGTCGGACCAGCTTCAAAACGTATCCAATATCCAAAACGCTGTTCGTTCATATTTAGGGAGTAGTCATCAAGGTGAACTCGTCTTTGAGAACTCTGGGCTGGCGATCGTAGTTGATATGACAGCGGGCGATTATGCGGGATTTGCTCGCACGATTCTCCTCACTGTCATTGCGCTTGGTAGCTTCCTTACCGCCATCGTGTCTCTCACCTATGTACTTTTGTATCGTCGCGTTCTAGGTAGGCGAAGAGCACTCGGAATTGCTCGAATCGACCTTGGACTGCTGACTTTGGGACGAATTAGCCTGCCAGTGGTCATTGGCTCTGTCATTGGCGGGTTCTTCGCCGACATACTTTCACGTACGTTGTATAGTCCTGTACCAATCACTTTCACAGGTGCAGTTGTCATTATTATGGTGCTGGTACCCTGCTGCGCGGCAATCGCACTAATCAGTTGGGCGGTTAACCGAGATCCGGTTTCGATCCTTCGTTCTGCCTAGGGACGAATTGCTTATTCGCCGTTGTGGGACGAGTCATGTATTCCACCGATTGATCCGGGCGCTTGCAAACGCATAGGTTGGGAGCGAGAACAATTCTTGTTCACGGAGAAGGAGTCTGAGTTTTCCAATCAGCGCGCAATGAGGATCCCGAATTAAACGAATACAAGAATAGGGATGCACACGCATGTACATCCCTATTTGTGCGCGGAGGGGGACTTGAACCCCCACCCACTATACGTGGACTAGCACCTCAAGCTAGCGCGTCTGCCTATTCCGCCACCCGCGCAGGTGTCGGCCGGAGATTTCCTCCGAGCAACAGGTAAGAATCTATCACTGTTCAATGTGAGGCACCAATTTGCCACTACCCAAATCGGGTGTGATTTGAGACAACATTGCACCTTAGTGCTTCGCCCGGGTACGGCGGCCAGCACCTTGTAGCATGGGATCATGACTGACATGAACGCAGAGAAGCCTCAACAAATATCCGCCCTTCCGGACCCCAATAAACCAGAAGAACTTGTGCGGCAATTCCACGAAACATACGGGCTTCCCGTCGTCGACGACGGCCCCTCAGTCGATCGCGATCGCGTCCACATGCGTATGGGACTCATTGCGGAAGAGTTCGCGGAACTTACTGGTGCGGTTTACGGTACCGAGGCACGTCGGATTGTGGAAGTTGCGTTCGATCAGGCAGTTGGTACCGACGACGGGACGCGAGACACGGTTGAAGTTGCTGATGCGCTCGGTGACCTCACGTACGTGATCTACGGGATGGCATTAGAAATGGGCATCCCGATGGGCGACGTTCTTGCAGAGATTCAAGCTTCGAATCTCTCCAAACTCGGTGCCGATGGGATGCCCATTTACCGCGAAGACGGAAAAGTCCTGAAAGGTCCAGACTTCTTCGATCCTAATATCGCAGGTGTTCTTGGCTTAGATTAGCCCTGTGTTGGATGTTCGTGTGCGTGGGCCTTACGTGCTCCGAGAAGGAACAGAATGCCACCGATAATGATTGCCAGGCCTGCAAGGAGGAACAGGTACTGAGCAAAGCCTCGCGAGGCTCCCAAATCATACGCGTCTCCGAGCATGGGGTCGAAGAAGTAGATGAGAGCGAAGACCAGCACGAAGATTCCTGCTGCAATTGACGCTACTCCTACTCCAATCGAAGCTGTGCGATCGAGGTTCTTGCGAATCCACGTGAAGTACACCAGAGCCCCAATTGCAATCAATGAGACGACCACAAGCGATATACCCATGAGTCGGTCACTGAAGATTGCAGACGTCATATAAGAGCCGTCGATGCTCTCGCCAGTAGACGAGAGGAATACGGCGTCGTTTCCTGAGATGAATGGCAGGAAGAGGGACGCGATTGCCGTAATCAGTCCGATGATCGATAGTGCCGAGCCCGCCTTTGCTAGCGAATTCGTGGCGGCAGCTGAGCGTCCAGGGTAGGCATTCGGTGTTCCAAAGTAGTACTGCTGCCCCGCGCTCGGGTGCCCGCCACCTTGCTGGAAGTTGTTTGCCTGACCGTAGGCCCCGCCGTGAACCATGTTCTGGCGTGGATCTCCCTGTTGGCCCCAGCCCTGCTGAACGCCGCCGAGCTGTCCGTGCGTCGACGTCGGATTGCCATACTGGTGAGGCTGCGAGAACATCCCGCCCTGTTCACCATGTCCATAGTTCTGCGAAGGATTACCGTAACCTGATGGATTCTGCCCATACTGCTGTTGGTACCCCTGCTGCTGATAACCCTGCTGTTGGTAGCCCGGGTAATTCCCCTGGTTGCCATGGAAATTCTGGTTTCCAAGATATCCCTGCGCATTATTTGGATATCCTTGGGTACTGTCTTGGTAGGCGGAATCGCCGGAGGGTCCGTAACCTGAGCCGCTGTACTGGCTCGCAGGTTGTCCGTTCACACCCGAATCTTGCTGGCTAGGGCGCGCAGATTCGTCATCCATCTGGAAGTGAGACTGATCCTCGGCAGATCTTTCGGCGCGATCGGCGCCGTTTAGTGACTCGGTTTGACCCGATTCGGAGGATCCTTCGGCGTTGTGCACGTCGGTGAATTCTTCCGAACCGGTTGCATCCTCAGGATGCTGCGTGGAATCTTGATTCATTATTTTTCCTCACCATCAACGACCTCGGCGTCCTCGATATCATCTTCGAGAGTCGCAGCGAGAATCTTGGCTGAAAGTTCATCTAATTGTTTTTCTAGGCCGCGCTTTTTATCGCGACGAGCCTTGGTGCTCATGGCATCAAGTACGGGAATTACCTTTTCGATGCTGTCGAGTTCGGCTCTCCACTGGCTTGCCTGCTCAGCCATAGCAACCGAGTTGGCAGAGGCGTAAAGGTATGTCACCTGATCGCGCAACACCTCTACGCGGTGAGAAATGGCTTTGGTGCCCGTCTTAGCCTTACCAGCCGAAACGATGGTGGTAAGACGATCCTTCACCTTTTCAAAAAGTTCAGGATTCTCGTCCATCATGCGTTTAAGCTGTGGTCCATAATTCCTGATGACGTTATATACGGCCGGGCCAGCAACCGTAGCGAGCTTCAGGAGGAGTCGCATTCTTCCCATTACGCTGCCTTTCTCTAGGTGGTCTCTATCTTAACCTTGATCTGGCTGTCGATTGGATACTGAAAAAAGAATTGGGAACAGAACCACCATTGACACACCCGCCGCAATCATGGTGCCATTCCACTGGCCCTGATCCCAAGCAAGGCCAAAGGCGACCGACCCCACGGATGATCCAAGGTAGTAGCTTAAAAGGTAGATGCCTGAGCCCCTACCATGATTCGGGTGGAAGTATGATGCTCGCGCCGAGGCGATTGAGTGTATGCCGAAGAATCCAGCACAGAAAATTAACAATCCCGCCCATAGCGTCAATACGTTAGTTGGCAGTGTGAGGACGAGACCGACCGCCATTGTGGCATACCCGAAAAACATGACTGTTCGAGTATCCCAGCGAGCCAAAAAGTCACCGGCCTTCGATGACGAAAATGTTCCTGAGAGATAAGACAGGAAGAACATCGAGCCGATGCCCGGACCTAGATTCCATGGATCCTCTGCAACCCGGTACCCCAGCACGTTAAAGGTTCCAACGAACATCACCATGCCCACGAATCCGAACATGTAAGAAAGAATTCGCTGCTTCTTCTTCCATCGGGAGTCCGGTGCTCGTTGAGCATGCAGGGCAGCTTTCTCGCGCCACCGTCGTCGTCCTCTTTGTGGAAGTAAGAAATAGGCAACGAGCGCGAGAACAGTACCGAATACCGCGACGCTAAAAGTACCTACACGCCAAGTGAAAAGGTCCGTAACAAATCCCGACAGAATTCGTCCCAGCATTCCGCCAACCGTGGTGGCCGCAATGTAGATCCCAGAGACCTTCGCTATGGAAATAACGTGAATGTTGCTGGAGATCCATGCGAGTGTTGCCGCGGCTGGGCCTGCGATAGCAACTCCCTGAAGCGCACGGATAGCTACCAACATCGTCCAGTCCTGAGCGAGTGGTAGCAGGAGGGAGGCAAGGACGGACAGAATGAGCCCACCCATGATGACCGGGCGCTCACCTATTCGACCTGCCAGCACACCCCAGGCTAAGACAAAAGTTGCGATCGTCAACGTGGTGGCAGACATGAGGAACGCGGTCTGAGTTGCCGGCACCTCAAACTCTTGACCAACCGTTCGGAGGATAGGCTGGACCGAATACAACATGGTCATGACAGCCACACCGATGCAGAAGACTGCTATGAGTGTCCTCTGGTATTCGGGACTGCCCTTCTTAATTAGTTCCTCGTGGTCAGGATCCCCCGCCGTGCTCATAGTGTGGACTCTATCCGATTATTGCCTTGCCTGAGTTTGTGTTCCGACGTGCGGCGAGTGGCCGCTGATCGGTGTGGGCGGAGGAAATCGATCATCTGAAATCCCTCGATGGGAGTGCAACCTTGAGTGGTAGTTCCTCTGCCCCATCGGCCACAAAGTTCGTCACGCCATCAGCGCGCTCGACCATGCCACGAACAATCAGCCCCTGAGAGCTTCTCAAAACGGTTCGGTAACGCTGCCACAAACCGACAGAACATACGACGTTAAGTAGCCCGGTTTCATCTTCTAGAGAGAGGAAGGTGATTCCAGCGGCAGTGTGGGGCCGCTGGCGATGCGTGACAATTCCAGCAACCCATATTCGTTCACCTACCCGCGCTCTAGTTGCATCTGAAATTTTATAAACTCCCCTTTCCTCAAGATCACGCCGAATGAAGTCGAAGGGGTGAGAATACGGCGAGATGCCAGTAGATCGAAGATCCTCCACATTCTTCTCTACCTCGCTCATCGCTGGCAACTGTGGGGCTCTTGCGCCTACTTCTGTGCCTGGGATTGTCGGCTGGAACCACTGGACACTACCGATTCCGCTAAAAGACAGTGCTTCAGCTGCCCATATCCCCTCTCTCCTATCGACATTAAGGGATTGCAAAGCGTCAGCTCGTGCGAGTGCTTCAAGTTCGCGCGTGCTCAGTTCGGCGCGTCGAGCAAGATCAGCCACCGACTCAAAGGACGCCACAGCGCGTGCATGAAGAATTCGCTCTATCGCCTTTCCCAAGCCTTTGACATTGGAGAGTCCAAGTCTGAGTCCTCGTCTAGAATCGACGGTGACTAAGGGGTGAGGATCGACAATCTCGCGAGGAGAAGTCTCTTCAACGCTGGAATTCTGTTGAGAGAAGCACACGTCCACAGGAAGAATCTTCACTCCGTGACGACGTGCGTCAGCAACTAGGGACTGCGGTGAATAAAAGCCCATCGGTTGCGCCCCAAGTAGGCCCGCATAGAAGTTTTCGGGATAGTGCACTTTCAACCACGCACTGGCATAGACGAGATATGCAAAGGAAAACGAGTGGGACTCGGGGAATCCAAAGTCAGCAAATGCTTGAAGCTTTTCGTAGATCTCCTCACCAACCTCGGGTGAGATCCCCTTGGACTTCATGCCCTCCATGAGTTCCTCACGCAGTTGAGCCATGCGTTCGTGGCTCCGCTTTGCCCCCATAGCTTTACGAAGCCTATCTGCTTGCGATGGAGAAAATCCTGCCGCATCAATGGCAATCTGCATGAGCTGCTCTTGGAACAGAGGTACTCCCAACGTTTTTTTGAGAGCATTTTCTAGAAGCGGATGCGGATAGGTAACAGCCTCTCTGCCCCGGCGTCGATTAATATAGGGATTCACCGAATTACCTTGAATTGGCCCCGGTCGAATCAGCGCTACTTCAATAACGATGTCGTAGAACGTTCGTGGTCGCAGACGAGGGAGCGTAGCCATCTGTGCACGTGATTCAACTTGGAAGACACCGATGGTGTCCGCCGCACACAGCAGGTCAAAAACTTTCGCATCGTGTTGATCGATGTTGTGCAGACCTAAGCTGCGCCCATCAATACCGCGAATCCCCCTCTGGGTAAGTTCATCAAAACCCAGCCGTAACGCGGTGAGCATGCCCAATCCGAGCAGGTCAAACTTGACGAGGCCGGCTTCCGCGCAATCGTCCTTGTCCCATTGAAGAACAGTCCTTCCCGGCATCGTGGCCCAACCGGCGGGACACACGTCAATGACTGGGCGATCGCATAAGACCATTCCCCCGGAGTGAATTCCCAAATGCCTAGGTAGTTTTTGTAATCGGGAAGCGATAGCTGAAACGTCCTCGGGCATGTCTTCGCTCAATGCCCACTTCTGCGCAAAGCCTGCAGGCGCTTGCTTCTGACTACTCTCTAGATTTCTCTCCACGGCCCTTGACCAGCGATCTGCTTGGCCGATCTCATACCCGAGGGCTCTGGCTGCGTCTCGGATAGCCGACCGTGGACGATACGTGATGACGTTTGCCACCTGCGCAGCGTGCTGACGGTCGTAACGCTCATAAATATGCTGAATAACTTCCTCGCGGCGGGCGGCTTCAATATCTACGTCGATATCGGGTGGCCCTGACCGGCCAGGAGAGAGAAAACGTTCGAATAGCATTTTGTGCCGGACGGCATCCACAGCCGTAATACCCAAAGCGAAACACACTGCCGAGTTAGCCGCAGAGCCACGACCTTGACACCAAATGTTGTTGGTATGGCAAAAATCAACGATCTCGTGAACGATGAGGAAGTATCCGGGAAATCCGAGCTGGCAGATGACGTCTAGTTCGTGGTCAATCTTCGACCACGCCTCCACGTTTAATGGTCCACGTGGTCCATACCGCTGAGCTGCTTTTTCTTCTGTCAAATTACGTAGCCAGCTAGCTTCAGTGTGGTTCTCAGGCACTGGAAATGGCGGCAGATTTGGCGCGACCAATGAAAGGTCGAAAGAGCACTCTCCTGCGATCCGAGCTGCATTTTCTACAGCATATGGATGGTCCCCATGCAGTTGATACATCTCTTGAGCAGACCTCAAACAGGCTGGCCATGAAGGAAGCCACGCCCGCATTTGCTCAAGTGTGCGGTTTGATCTTGTTGCTGCCAAAACGTCTACTACAGGCGCATCCCTCATCCTTGCCATGTGGACATTGTTTGTAGCCACAAGGTCAAGTCTCTTTTCCTTTGCAAGTTCAGCAAGTACCGCGTTTCTTTCGCGGTCGAGCGGCTGACCGCTGTGAGTGATTTCAACTGCCACATTCTCCTTGCCGAAGAGGACAGTTAGGCGATCGAGTTGCTGCCGGGCGGCATCTTTAGCCCATATGCCGGGGCTTTCCTCCAAGGCTTTGCGCACGTGCCCCTTTCTACAGCCGGTGAGGATCTGCCACCTTCCGCTCCCCGCTTCTGCCAAGGCCTCGAGAGTGTAGCGTGCTTGGCCCTTCACTCCCGAGTCAAGCATGGCCGTACCAATGGCATGAGATAGGCTGCGGTACCCATCTGCATGACGAGCAAGGACAAGCAGATGAGCGGCATCCGGATCTCTTTGCCCCGCACGCACGGGGGAAAGATCTTTTCCGTCCCACGGCAAAGAAATCTCAGAACCGATGACCGTAGGCATTCCGCACTGCCTAGCTGCGGTGGCAAGCTGGACGACGCCGGGCAGGCCGTCGTGATCAGTGATAGCCAGTGCGCTTAGTTCTAGTTCGACAGCGCGCTTGACCAGCTCCTCGGGCATCGAAGCGCCATCGAGAAAACTGTACGCAGAGTGAACATGGAGTTCGGCATAGTCCATTACGCATACACCCCGCTCAGCCACCACTGCTGGTGTTCGCGGTGAAACAGAAGTCCGCGACCTTGTTCGTCCACAGCTTCACACCAGGCTTTACGCTGCTGGGTTTGCGGGTTCCACCAGCCCACCGATTGAAGCCATGGGCCTGCATATTCAACCAAGTCGTAGCTAACTTCTGCCTCAACAAGCCGTGCGGGGCGAGGATCTGCGCATCCGTAGGAACAGTAAAAAGTTCCTAGGGAGCTGAGCAAGCATTCGTGCCCAAGCCGATCCAACACCGCTGCTTTGACCGGTTTCTCTTTCAACGTGCTTGGCCATGGTTGCGGTATTGCTCCCGGCCAAGGCGCATCCACATCCGCATGCTTTCCTTTCTCGGCCTCCCAAGACGTCAGTAGATATGCCTCTTGAGGCTGACGACCCCCAACTTTCTCAGGCACAACAACCGAATCTTGCCCAAGCAGAGTTTGAATCCTGCTCACTGCCCGCTGCGCGGCCTTTTCATGAGTTCGATCTCCACCCCACAGCGTTCCTTGCGCGTATCCTGCCGGATAGAGTTCGCTCGCACTGATCCCTAAGTGAATGATGCCGGAGTCCGGGCCATCCTCTGCCTCTGCCATCCACGCGCTTAACTGCCACCGCACGCGATCCGTGATATCTCGAGAACTTGCGGTGTCAATATTCCATGACCGGCGCCGACTTCTTCCAGATACCGCTCGTGTCTCAATAGTGATTTCACGAGATATGACACCCCTACGAGTGAGGTCATCTACGAGCATTTCTGCCATTTCACGGGCAAGAAAAGCAGCTTGATCGATCCTTTCAAGTGGGTCATCAAGATCGCGATCTATGACGCAGGAGGTGGCTTCATATAGACGACCCGATGCCAGTTCCTCTTCCCCTGAGATGAGGGCAAGAGCCTCTACAGCAGCCACACCAAAGCGTGTGACCACAGCTTCCCGATCCAACCCCCGAAGGTCTCCGATATAACGAACCCCTAGAGACGATAGAGATGAGATGAAAGCAGATTGCCGCTTTTTCACCTGCGGACTAAAACATGCCTCCAAAATTGCAGACATAGGCTGTCCGTCAAGGAAGGCCCGCAAATTTGTTATCTGCATATCCCTACGGGCAGCAAGAACTGCGCCGAGCAGCCCTTGGGCGAAACCTACATGTGCTTCCATTCCGGAGTCAGCAGCGATCTCACCGAGAAGCGCCTCGGTTAATTTCTCTTCAGAGCCGGCAGCGCGTACTGGGCCCCGAGCAGAAAAAGTAAGTGTGCCAGGTTCAAGAATGCTCATGTGGGCAATATGTGCCTCGCAGCTGCGAACCACTCTTTCAAATGCGGCTACCTCAGCCGAAACATCCTGTTTAAAGATAGCCAGATCAGGAAGAGTTGCTTGCGCAGTGCGCTTACGCATGCCGACCGTAATTCCGCCAGCTAGCGCAGCTCCGTTAGCTGCGATAACACGGTTGGACGAGAGAACCGCTACGGGGGCGGAGGGATCCACGTTTTCATGCATCATGGCGGTAACAACGGGCCAATCTGGAACCCATACAACTCCACGGGTTCTCATGAGACAGACTCCAAACGCTTAGTCGCCGGCCCCTGAACAACATTCGCTGACGCCCAGCCCTCGGAAGTAAAAGTAATATCCGCTGAGCCCGCACTGCTGCTCACTCGATAATTCATGCCACGGATATGCCCTAGCCCCTTATCGATCCCATATACGCCCAGTAAAGTGCATTGCACGCGTTGAGCAGGAGCTAGCCATCTCCCCAGCGTGATAAGAAGCGTGTTTCGTGTGCGCACTCTTCGTTCAAGAACACGCTGCTCTCGTCTATCCAAAGACAGATCTCCCAGCACCACGACATCAAAACCGTCAATTGCTGCGCTCACCACCTGAGCTGCTTGAGACCCGACGTCAGGAACATGAGCCAAACGCCGAGCATCGATTCCGCTCTGTTCAACAAGCGACCATCCCACGTTGGTCATCCCAAGAAATGCCACCCAAGCTCCCTGCTGAGCGGCGATACCGGAAAGCAAAATTGCAGAACTCATAGAACCGTCAAGAGCAATGGGTTGCCCACGTCGAATTCCACGGGGAAAAACTTTCGATAGATACTCGGGAACTTGATACGCATCTGCTGCAGCCTCTGCCTCAACAACACTTGACGCGCTCCCTGCCTCTACGCGAACTACTCGCAATCCCGCGCGACGCTCCGCCTCCGCAAGAGCTTCGCGAGCAATAGCTAGACGGTGATCCATCGATCCCCCTTCCCATCCCACTGTTCGAACGTCTGTTCGATAATCATAGGGGTAGCCACCGACAGAACACCAGCCCATTTTTCTTCCGCGCGGAGACAACATCGCATAGTGTGGGTGTATGAACCTAGAACGACCTGTTGCACCAGATCCCTACGAACTACTTCCCAAAGTTCCAGCTTTTACTCTGACTAGCCCGACGTTAAAGGAGGGAGAGACTGTCCCGGAGGCGCAGCTAGCCGACGGCGGAAACACATCTCCCGCTCTCGAGTGGAGCGACTTCCCTGATGAAACTCGCGGCTTTATCGTCACCTGTTTCGATCCCGACGCTCCTACCCCATCCGGTTTCTGGCACTGGACGGTCATCGACCTCGATCGCAACACCACCTCACTCGAGGCTGACGCCGGTAAATCCGATCTCTTCCTCCCCGGCGCAGCTAGTCACGTTCGAAACGACGCAAACGAATTTTCTTTCTATGGAGCTGCGCCACCGAAGGGAGACCACGACCATCGCTACATTTTCGCGGTGCACGCGATCGACGTCGAAACTCTCGAATTAGATCCCGAAACAGCTACACCAGCCCGCGTTTCATTCGCCGCACTGCCGCATATCATCGCTCGGGCGACACTAACTGTGACTTACAAGCACTGAGTAATAGAGCGAAACAATAAGGGTAGCGCTGATGCGCTACCCTTATTTGGTGCTTGACTTCGTTTTTCATGAGCCAAAGATTCCAGGGAACACAGGAAACGCCATCCGTTTAGCGGCATGTACTGGCGCCCGCCTGCATCTTATTGAGCCGCTCGCCTTCAACTTTTCCGATGCCCACCTTAAACGCGCTGGACTTGATTACCACGACCTCGCAGATCTTCGGATACATCCGAGCTGGGAGGCAGCAAAAGAATTCTTTGGCGATGAGTGCCGCATTCTTGCCTTTACCTCACATACCGAAAATAATTATGCCGCCGAGCAGTACCGTCACAATGACGTTCTCCTCTTTGGCACAGAACCAACCGGGCTCCCCGAGGACGTCCTCGGCGATTCAAGGATTACTAAGCACCTGAGGATTCCCATGCTGCCAGGCCGTCGTTCGCTCAATCTAGCTAATTCAGCTTCGATTGCAGTTTATGAGGCGTGGCGCCAACTCGGTTTTGACGGTTCTGCCCCGGTTTCGTGATAACCACCGGGGCCGGCAGATACACATAAGTCGGGGCGGCTATTCTCTGCCAGCCCGACCTATGTGACTAGTTACTGCTGCATAACAGGACTCAGAGTCTCTTTTTCGCAATCATTGCAGCACCGCCTAAACCAGCCAATCCTATCGAGAAGACTGCGAGGCCAAAGCTTCTTTGGCCGGTTACCGCGAGCTCTTCTTGAGTGTCAATCTTCTCGACGACGACGGGCTCGCGCCGTTCCTGCACAGGCTCACGTTCGGGCGTTGGTTCGGGTTCAGGTT
>CAYOEJ010000013.1:0-29227 GCA_964403015.1 uncultured Arcanobacterium sp. | reverse complement strand
GGCTCGCGCCGTTCCTGCACAGGCTCACGTTCGGGCGTTGGTTCGGGTTCAGGTTCGGGAGTCGGTTCAGGTTCGGGTGTCAGCTCGGGTTCGGGGGTCGGTGCGGGAGTCGGTTCAGGTGTCGGTTCAGGTGTCAGCTCGGGTTCGGGAGTCGGCTTAGGCTCTGGCGTTGGTTCGGGGGTCGGCTCGGGATCGGGTGTCGCTTCAGGCTCTGGCGTTGGTTCGGGAGTTGGTTCCGGCGTCGGCTCAGGCTTCGGGATGACCATTTCCACAGTTTCTAGAGGATCGAAAAAGCTCATTTGCTGCGGCTTCACATCCAGCCCCGCAAACACGCCCGAATTCTCAAACTGGCCGCTCACCACCACCGTGTACCAGCCGGCGACAGTAACTGCCTGCGGAAACGTGATCGTGTAGATTCCCGGATTATCCGCATCGATTGCCATTTCGGCAAAGACAGGTGCATCGTGTGGAACCTCGTCGGACTCTGGTTGAACCTCGGCAAAAGGCCCGTATGCTGTGGCCGTCATCGCGAACACAGCGCTCTGCCCATCCGCTCTGGGCCATTCGTCAGACATGACGGTGATTTCATCTGTCAGAATTCCAGTCTCACCCTCTATCGACAGTGAAGCACGAGTGGACATCTGAACCTCTGGAGCTCGAACCGCATCACGTAGCGTGTAGCTCTGAACGAGTTCGCCTCGATCTCCTACCAAATGCATATCTTGAGCAACGGAATGGTGGCCGGTCCGAAACGAATGCCCTGGAATCTCCGAATATACGACGTTCAGCGAGACCGAACCGAAACCGGTTGGAAAGATCTCAAAGGTCTGCGTTTCGGTGGCGGTATGCCCATTGAGGACTGGGTCGGAGCTGTTAGCCCAAACGCCTCCCGTCAGTGTTGCTTCAAATGCAACCTCAGGAATGTTAAAGCCTTCGGCACCTTTGACGGTGAAGCCTGTGACAACCAGATCATCTTGTGAGTGCTCGGCAACTAGCTCGCCGGCGGTATGCGGACCGGCCAGCTTTCGCGCCTCAGAAATAATGGTATTCGCCTCCTTAACGAGCGTCGCATTCCCACTAATGTCGCGCTTATCATCAGTGAGAATATGTGTTGCCACCACGAAAGATTCGGCATGAGTCTTAGAAAATTTAGGTGTTCCATACAGGTCTAGAATGGCTGCCATCACGCCGGTATTTGCTGAAGATATAGTGGTGTCCCAGCCACTCTCTGTATCTCGAGAGGTATAGGTTTGGCCGGCTTGGGTTTGTGATACCGATTCGAAATCCTCTTGGGACATGCTCGGCCGTTGACTTAGAAAGTTGAGTTGGGTGTCTCCGGTACACAGCGCAATGGGTTCGCTGGTTCGATAAAGCGCTCCAAGTGTAGTTTTGAGGGTTGTAGCATCCTGCCACTCATCCTCGGTTGCCAGCGCCTGCGGTGCGAGCACCAGCGGCGTGACGAGTGCAGCCATGGTGGCTATTGCGAGGCGTGATGATGTGATCATGGTGTCTCCTTTCGACCACGCAACCATCGCAAAATCTGCTTCTAGCGTTTCGCCCCCAAGCGATGAATGTGGATAAGCCCGTTCATCGTGATAAATGTGGACAACCATGAATGCCGGGTATACCCACCTGACCGTCGCCGGGTTTACCCAGCATCCTCGTTAGGTGCGTGAAATTTCTGAAGCTGAGAGAGTACTGGCGTCGACGCTGGCCAAAACAATCATCCGGCGTCGTCATGAAATCGGAAAAACTCAAGAACAGGTCGCCCTAGAAGCCGGATTGGATAGAAACCACTACCAACTCATGGAGCACGCACGCTCGGATCGAAAGTCAAACTATCCGTTGAATCCACGCTTGAGTACGCTGATCAAACTTGCGAAGGTTCTTGACTGCGAGGTCGAGGAACTCCTCGCCGATGCATTGGGCGAATACAAGCGAGCCGAAGCTTTCTACGAGCAAGCGCGCAAAGCTCAGTGGGAAAGTTAGCGAACCCGCAACTCCCACGCGGCTACAGCACCAGCTGCAGCAACATTGAGTGAGTCCACTCCCCCAGCCATCGGGATAACCACCGAATAATCTGCTCGTGAAATCGTGGCATCCGAAAGTCCGTCACCCTCGGTTCCCAAAATCAACGCAACTCGCGATCCTTCCTCTGTAACGCACGGTAAAGAGCTAAATTCATCCAACGAAAGCGCGCGATCGTTCAAAGCGAGCGATGCTGTCACCCAGCCGTTTTCCTTAAGAAGATCGAGCGAGTTTGGCCAGTTACTCAGCCGCGTCCACGGAACCTGAAAAACGGTGCCCATAGAAACCCGAACAGATCGTCGATAGAGCGGATCTGCACAAGAGTCCGTGACCAGCACCGCGTCGAATCCGAGCGCTGCGACTGAGCGGAAAACCGCGCCGACGTTCGTGTGATTGACCAAGTTCTCGAGTACAACGATTCGGCGTGCTGAACTTTGGGGGCCAACGATTTCCAAGGGATCTGCAAGAGGCGCTCGATCGAATGCCGCTAGTGCACCGCGGTGCACATGGAAGCCGGTTAGTTCCTCCATCAATAATTCAGGAACGACAAAGATTGGCGTGCTTCCGCCGTCGTCAGAACTGTCGGGTCGGGATCGCAAAATTTCCCGGACGCTATCAAGCCACTTCGGCGAGACCATAAACGAACGGGGGTGGTGGCCCGCTTGGAGTGAGCGCTCGATGACCTTGGCGCCTTCAGAAATGTACAGGCCATGCGTCGCTTCGAGCTTCTTGCGAAGCGCTACATCGGTCAGCCGTAGGTAGTCGTCCAGACGTGGGTCGTCGATACTTTTGATCTCAATAATCACGCCTTTAAGGATCGCACAGTTGCCCCAAATACATGAAGAGCGGGTGATTTCTCACCCGCTCTTCATATTCAATGCTCTACTGCTTCGGAGGCTGGAAGTCATCCTGAGATGGTGCCGGGGGCTCCGGGTAGTCCGTACGCGGAAGCTTAGGCTTGTTCGGCTCCTGGCCGAGGCTCTGAGTGGGATCGAATGGTGCACCAGAACGTGTACCCGATTCCTCAGCAACCGATGTTGCACGGTTGGCTTCGCCCTTAGCATCGGCTAGCGCTTCGTCGATGTCCTGCAAAGAGGTATTTGCAAGCGAGTCCGCGATCTCGTCGTCTCCGAAGTCAACATGGGTTGTGGTTAATGTCGGTGACAAATCATCGCCGGCACCCGTGAATCCCTTGGTAACAGCATCCAAGGCCGCGGTGAGTTCGGTAGGAACGATCCACAGCTTGGAAGACTGGGAGTCTGCAATTTGGGGCAGAATCTTGAGGTATTCGTAGCTAAGCAGCTTCGGATCGGCGTTACCGCGGTGGATAGCGTCAAAGACCTGAAGAATTGCTCGGGACTCACCCTGGGCCTGCAAAATGGTTGACTGTGCATTGCCTTCGGCGCGAAGGATAGCCGACTGCTTTTCACCTTCGGCGGTAAGAATGGCCGACTGCTTGATGCCCTCAGCGGTAAGAATCGCTGCTCGCCTATCACGCTCGGCGCGCATCTGCTGCTCCATCGCAGACTGCACGGTAGCCGGCGGATCGATAGCCTTCAGCTCGACTCGAGAGACTCGAATGCCCCATCGACCCGTAGCCTCATCAAGAACGCCGCGAAGCTGACCGTTGATTTGGTCTCGACCCGTTAGTGCCTGCTCCATGTCCATAGAGCCGATAATGTTACGCAGGGTGGTGACAGCAAGCTGTTCGATACCCGCCATCGGGTCTGCGATTTCGTATGTCGCCGCCTCGGGTTGCGTCACCTGGTAGTAAATGACCGTATCGATGCTCACCACAATGTTGTCCGAGGTAATAACCGGCTGTGGCGGGAATGGAACAACCTGCTCACGCATGTCAATGCGCTGGCGCACCGAATCGATGAACGGCACGAGGAAGTGAAGTCCAGGCTTGAGTGTTTTGTGGTACTTACCAAGTCGCTCAACGATGACGGTGTATCCCTGATGAACCTGAAGTACGGAACGAATGATCGCGAGAACAACAAGAATCGCGAAAATGACTAGGACGATCGTGAGGATCGTACTTCCGATATCTGATGCTTCCATGAGACGCCTTTCTAAATGCGTTACTGGCGTGGAGTGATGACGACCTGCGCGCCTTCGACGGCAGTGATGATAACGACGGTGTCTTCTGAGATTGGCTCACCATATGTTTTGGCGCTCCATACTTCGCCACCAACCTTGACACGACCGCTGGCGGCATCAACTGCGGATAGCGTACGTGCAACCTTGCCGGTCATCGCGTAAATATTCGATTCGCCTGTGGACGAGTCGTTGACGTGTTTACGTGCCCATGGCCGGACGAAGAAGAGCAACACAATCGAGACAAGCGCGAAAACGACGATCTGAAGTATAAGACCGCCTCCGGCTGCTGAAACGCCGGCGGCTGCAAGAGCTCCGCCCGCGATCATCAAAAAGGTAAAATCGACGGTCAGGATTTCTGCGATCGCAAGCACCACCGCGATGATTGTCCAAATGCCCCACACCATGGTGTCTCCTTTTGATCGGCCTTGCGGGTGACAACGTCAGTCTATCCTGTGGTGGACTGACTCGCGTTATCCGCCCATGGGAATGGCTCCCCGACGCCGGGCGCTCCGCTCGGCTTGCAAGTTTACTTAGACGGCTCGGGCCGTATAGCGACCGGATTCTGACGTAACCTCGACCTCGGTGTCGAAGAGTCCGGACAGGTTCTCACTCGTAATGACGTCATTAAGCTCGCCAGAATCGAACACTCGACCATTCTTAAGCAGTAGCGCGTGGGTGAAGCCCGCGGGAATCTCTTCAACGTGGTGAGTCACGAGAATCATCACGGGTGCGTAAATGCCACCGGCAAGATCTGAAAGCGAACCGAGAAGCTGTTCACGGCCACCGAGGTCGAGACCCGCGGCTGGCTCATCAAGAACTAGCACTTCGGGATCTGGCATTAGGGCGCGAGCAATGCCTACACGTTTGCGCTCTCCCGAAGAAATCGTGCCAAACTTCCGGTCCACGAGCTCCCCGACGCCCAATGTCTTCAGCAAACCAACAGCCCGCGCGTCGTCCTCTTCTTCGTATTCCTCGCGCCACGATGCAGTGACGCCATAGGAAGCGCTTCGTACGACGTCGAGAATTCTTTCGGCTGCCGGAATGCGGGCGTCCAGCGCCGACGACGAGAGACCGACCAACGGCCGGAGTTCGGCGAGATCCACGTGGCCGATTTCTTCTCCAATAATGGTGACCTTGCCACTTGTCGGGTGCATACGGCCGGAAACAAGCTGGACAACGGTGGTCTTCCCGGCGCCATTCGGCCCTAAAATGACCCAGCGTTCGCCCTCATTTACATCCCATTGGATGCCGTCGAGAATGTTGCGACCTCCGCGTCGCACTGTCACGTCATGTACTTCTAGAACATCGCCCATGGTGTAACCATAAAACAAAGAAGGTTGGTCTGCGCGTGTGCACGCCAGACCAACCTTCTTTGTGTTTAACCCCTATTTCTGGTTTTCGAGAATGTCCCTGTAGAACTCCATCGTCTTTACCGCAATGGATTCCCAAGAGAATTGCTCCTCAGCGCGTTTACGGCCTGCAATTCCCATCTTTTTCGCGCGTTCCGGATCTGAGACCATCTTTGCTAGGGCCTCACCGAGATCTCTTTCGAACTTATCCGGATCCAACGGCGTACCCGTGCCGTCTTGCTTTTGCTCGATCGGTACGAGATAACCCGTGACGTCGTGATCGATACAGTCGGGAATTCCGCCAGTTGCCGTGCCCACAACCGGAAGCCCAACGGCCATCGCTTCGAGGTTCACAATTCCGAGGGGCTCGTAAACCGACGGCGTAACGAACGTCGTAGAACAGGCAAGCAACTGGACGATGTTCTCGTGCGGGAGATGCTCTTCAATCCAGACGACGCCGTCACGCTCCTTTTGCAGATCGTTAACGAGATTGCGGGTTTCCTCGGCAATTTGAGGAGTATCAGGAGCGCCCGCGCAGAGAATAACCTGAACGTCTGCGGGCACGTACTTTAGCGCTCGCAGCAAACCTGGCACGCCCTTTTGGCGGGTAATGCGACCAATAAACATGATCGTGGGCCTGTCTGGATCGAGATCGTAGCTGCGGAAGTACTTGCGTGCGTTCTCCCACTCGCTCTCAGTTTCGGGCGCCTTCCAGTTTTCGAGATCAATTCCGTTGTGAATGACGCGGACTCGATCCGGATCCACGTTGGGGTAGCTACGCAGGATGTCATCTCGCATTCCGTGGGATACCGCTACGATGCCAGCGGCACCTTCGTAGGCAGTCTTTTCCACCCACGAGGAAACGTCGTACCCACCGCCAAGCTGCTCGCGCTTCCATGGGCGAAGTGGTTCGAGTGAGTGTGCTGAGACAACATGGGGCACGCCGTGAAGCAACGACGCAATGTGGCCGGCCATATTGGCATACCAGGTATGCGAGTGAACGATGTCCGCACCTTCAACCTTATCGGCCATGGCGAGATCGACACCGAGGGTGCGCAGTGCGGCATTGGCGTCCTCGAGCTCGGCAGGATAGTCATAACCATGAACGGTTACGCCATCCTCGTGGCCCTCACGATCGCCATCGAACGCATGCACGTGGACGTCCGCATGCTCCTTTAAAACCTTGGCCAACTCGGTAACGTGAACACCCGCACCGCCATAGACGTGCGGCGGATATTCACGGGTTAGTAAATCGACTCGCATGACATTCCTTTCGCGGCTGGATCGCCGAATTGCTAGGGTCGCTCTTTACCCTATCTTGAAACCCCATCCTTTTTGGATGAAAACAGCCCTATTCCTTGTCATTCCGACTAAGGTTGGGAACATGAGATCTAAACCACGTGTACTAGCAATTGTTCTGGCGGGTGGAGAGGGCAAACGCCTCATGCCACTCACGCAGGACCGAGCCAAACCAGCCGTGCCTTTTGGCGGTATCTACCGACTTATCGACTTTTCCTTGTCAAACCTCGTTAATTCGGGTTACCTCAAGATCGTCGTTCTGACGCAGTATAAGTCGCACTCACTTGACCGCCATATTTCTCAGACGTGGCGCATGTCCACGCTCCTTGGCAACTACGTGGCACCGGTACCCGCACAGCAGCGCGTATCCAAGAGCTGGTTCTCAGGTTCGGCCGACGCCGTCTTCCAATCCCTCAATATTCTTGATGACGAACGCCCGGATATCGTGGTCATCACGGGTGCGGACAACATTTACCGCATGGACTTCTCCCAGATGGTCGAACAGCACATCGAGTCTGGGTTTGGACTTACGGTGGCAGGTATTCGTCAGCCGAAGTCGATGTCCACTTCGTTCGGAGTCATTGACACAGATCCAAACAATCCGAAGAAGGTACGAGAGTTCCTCGAGAAGCCGGAAGTGTGCGACGGGCTCCCCGATTCCCCGGATGAGATTCTGGCATCCATGGGCAATTACGTATTCAGCGCGGACGCACTTGTTGAAGCTTTGCACTCAGATGCGGACAACGACGATTCGAACCACGATATGGGCGGTGACCTCGTACCGAAGTTTGTGGCAAACGACGACTGCGGAGTCTACGACTTCACGTTCAATGAGATCCCCGGATCAACGGAGCGCGATCAGAACTACTGGCGCGACGTGGGAACAATCGACATGTTCCACGAGGCGAACACGGATCTCATCACGATCAACCCGATCTTCAACCTGTACAACGACAAGTGGCCGCTCTACACCGGCTACACCGGCCTGCCGCCGGCCAAGTTCGTGTACGGCCACCATGAGCGCCTCGGCCATGCGCTCGATTCGATCATCTCCCCCGGCGTGATCGTCTCCGGTGGCGAAGTTATCGGTTCGATTCTCTCGCCACATGTGCGAGTGAACTCGTGGTCCTCGGTTCGCGACTCAGTCCTCTTCGATGGGGTCAACGTGGGCCGCAACGCCACTGTCGTACGTGCGATCGTGGACAAGTATGTCAAAATCGACGAAGGTGCCCAGCTCGGCGTCGATCACGAACATGATCGCGCACGCGGCTTCCACATCTCTGACACTGGAATTGTGGTTGTTCCCAAGGGCTCACACGTATCGCGATAGCGAAGATTCCCGTTAGTCTAGAAGTATGACGACGGAACTTAAACGCGAGGGAGAAACATTTCGTTTTTCCCTCGTCGCTTCTCGCCCTATTCCTCCATCTTTGCTTGCGCATATTCGCGCTCGGATAGGCGAGGTTGACCCCGAAGTCACAGAGCGTCCGGTGACGATCTCCGGACTTGACGCCGTCACGTGGCTTTTTCACGCCGACGACGCCGAAGGACTACGTGACGAACTTCGTACGCCAGCCACTGCGCTTGGAATCGATTCGGCACTTATCTCCGGAAAATTGGCGACTGACGGTCCGGGCCTCATCGTGACAGACGTCGACTCGACTTTTATTACCTCCGAGGTCATCGAGATGCTAGCGGAATACGCTGGCAAAGCTGACGAAGTTCGCGCTGTCACCACCGCGGCGATGCGTGGAGAGCTTGACTTCAAAGAGTCACTCACCGAGCGTGTGCGCACACTCGAGGGCATTTCAGAAGACGTCTTTCACCGTGTTCTCACTGATGTGCGCGCCACGCCGGGCGCTCGCGAATGCGTTGCTACTGCTCACTCGCACGGAGCAAAGTTCGGCCTCGTCTCCGGAGGATTCTCAGAAATCGTCGGCCCGATGGCGCTTGCGTACGACGTGGACATCTACCTAGCAAACGGATTGGAAGTCGAAAACGGCCGGCTAACGGGACGAACGCATGGCCCCGTCGTCGACGCCGAAGCCAAAACCGCCGCCGTGCAGGCTTGGGCTAGCGCTTATGGCGTGGACCTATCCGAAGTCATTTGTGCCGGAGACGGCGCGAATGATCTGGGGATGATGAGCGTCGCTGGACTCAGCGTGGCATTTCAGGCGAAGCAGATCGTCTTAGAAAATGCCGATTCAGCAATCAGCATCCCCCGCCTTGATGTCATCTGTGCACTCGTTGGCTGGGACGTGATCCCTGCCGTTTAGTCCGCGGTTCTTGATTGCACGGGCTCGTCGAGGTTCGCCGCGCCTCAGTGTTCTGGCCGTTTAGTTGTGTGGGCGCAGAAAGTCGACAACGTTGCCTTCGCGCATGTCGACGTCTTCCCACTCGCCATCGAGTTCGATAATTGCGGCCGCTCCGGTCGGAAATCCTCGCATGACGTCCCTACCAGGTTGGTTCTTGCCATCCGAAAGGTAGGCCGCCGCACTCGTCATGGTTGGTTCGTGGCCCAAAACCATCACGACCTCGGCATTATTTGGGCTCCTCCGCACGAAACGAAGCACATCATCCTGCCCTGCTGAATAAAGCTGCGGCTCCACGCTTACGTCATCGCACTTAAATCCGCCAGACTTCAGGCCTTCAAGAGTCTGCAAGGTCCTGGCGGCGTCAGAAACCCACAGCTTGTCTACTTTCTTAAACCTGGAAGCCAGCACTCCCCCGATCTCTGCAGCCTGCGCCCGCCCGCGAGGAGCAAGTGGCCGCACTCGGTCTGGGTGTCCGCTTTCTGCCTTCGCATGTCGCATGATGATGAGTGTCTTCACGCCTACCATTCTAGTGCCTTGCGGTACGGCTCACTAGGCAAGAGAAATGAGTTCTAGGTACTCATCCGACCACAGGTCTTCGTCACCGTCGGGAAGGAGAAGCACGCGTTCAGGATCCAGTGCCTCTACCGCTCCCTCATCGTGAGTTACGAGAACCACCGCACCCTTGTAGGTTCGGAGCGCTTTGAGAATCTCTTCGCGCGATGCTGGATCGAGATTGTTTGTAGGTTCGTCGAGCAGCAAAAGATTGGCAGCTGAGACAACCAGGGTCGCCAACGCCAGACGCGTCTTTTCTCCGCCGGAGAGCACCGACGCCGGTTTGTCCGCATCCTCTCCGGAAAACAGAAAAGAGCCGAGCATCGAACGCACACCCGTGTCGTCCAGCTCGGGCGCGGCATATCTTAGATTCTCGACGACTGTCTTTGCCGGATCGATTGTCTCGTGTTCCTGGGCGTAATACCCGATCTTAAGGCCGTGTCCGGGAATGACCTCACCGGTATCGCTCTCCTCAATTCCGGAAAGTAGGCGCAGCAGGGTGGTTTTACCTGCACCGTTAAGTCCAAGAACGACGACGCGCGAACCCCTGTCGATCGCGAGGTCAAGTCCCGTAAAGACTTCGAGTGAGCCGTAGGACTTCGAAAGACCTTGAGCCGTGAGTGGAGTCTTGCCACACGGTGCCGGATCTGGAAAGCGAAGGTTCGCGACCCTGTCCGCCTTGCGCTCATCCTCGAGCCCGGCCACAAGGCGCTGCGCTCGCTTTTCCATATTCTGCGCGGCTACCGCCTTGGTTGCTTTGTAGCGCATCTTGTCCGCTTGGGCCATGAGCGCGGCTGCCTTCTTCTCTGCGTTTTGCCGCTCACGACGACGCCGGACTTCGTCAGTTTCGCGTTGCTTGAGATAGGCGTCCCACCCCATCGAATAGACGTCAATCACGGAGCGGTTCGCGTCGAGATACCAGATTTGGTTTGCGGTTTCGCGCAAAAGTTCCACCGAGTGCGAGATAACGATGAATCCGCCCGAGTATGCACGCAACCAGTCCCTTAGCCAGAGAATCGAATCGTGATCAAGATGGTTGGTTGGTTCGTCAAGTAAGAGTGTGTCGGCACCTGAGAAAAGAACACGTGAGAGTTCGACTCGACGCCGCTGTCCGCCAGAAAGGGTGCCGAGCTCCTGATTGAGGACACGTTCAGGTAGGCCAAGCGATGCTGCAATCTGCGCGGCCTCTGAGTTAGCCGCCCAGCCTCCAGCCGCCGTGAATTCCGCGTCAAGACGTACGTACTTCTCCATCGCTTTCTGCTGGCGCGACCCCACCAGTGTGGACATGTCATGTTCAGCACGCTTGATTCGACGCAGCATCGATTCGATCCCGCGCGCAGAGAGGATTCGGTCTCTCGCCAGCTGGTCGGGGTCCCCCGTGCGCGAATCTTGCGGGAGGTATCCGATTGTTCCTCTGCGTTGGATGGTGCCGGTATGTTCGACAACCTCCGAGGTCGTACCTTCGCCAGCCAACAGCCGCATCAAGGTGGTCTTGCCAGCGCCATTGCGGCCCACCAGGCCCACGCTTTGCCCTTTATCGACGTGAATATTGGCTCCCGTAATGAGGTCACGGGTGCCAATGCGCATATCGAGGTCTCGAGCAAGAATCACCCAGCCATCCTAGCCCGGAAGTGACACTATCCCTGCCGACAGAGTGGTGTACCTGCCCACACTCACCAAAAGGACTAAACTCAGATGAAATTTGACGCGTTAGTTCGGCATTTGTCTGCCACAATTGCTCTGTACTAACCCGAGGGAAAGGCCAGCTTCGATGAGCTTTAATGACAACATCACGTTGGATACGTCCAACGTGAGCCGAGGTGGCGGTCGCCGCGCGGCAATCGGAGGCGGAATGGGCGGATTCGGCATTATTGCCGCCGTCATCTACTTCATGGTGACCGGCCAAGTACCCGACTTCGGTCAGGCTAACGTCGCGCCTGAAAACCAAAGTCAATCCGATATCGAGCTGTCCGAAATGTGCCAGGACGGCTCGGACGCAAACGAAAACGTGGAGTGCCGCATGGTTGCAGGCCAGAACTCCCTCAACGAGTTCTGGAATCTGCAGCTACCAAAGGAAACGGGCATCTCTCATGTCACACCCGGTCTGACTCTCTACACAAGTGCCGTCAACACCGCCTGCGGCACGGGATCATCACAAATGGGACCGTTCTTCTGCCCGGGAGACGACACGATTTACATCGACGTGTCATTCTTCGAACAGCTCGAAGCCATGGGTGCCGATAATGCGCCACTCGCCCAGCTCTACATCCTCGCCCACGAATGGGCCCATCATATTCAGCTTCAAGGCGGCGTCTTGCAGCACGTTGACCATAATTCTTCGGGACCAACCTCCTCCATGGTCCGCTCGGAACTACAAGCCGACTGTCTCGCAGGCGCGTGGATTCACCACGCATCGACAACCGTAGATCCCGACACCGGGGTGCCTTTCATGAAGGAGCCAACCCAAGAGGAGCTCGCTGCTGCTCTTGACGCCGCAGAGGCAGTTGGCGACGACACCATCTACGAACGCGCAGGGATGGACGCAAATCCGGACAACTTCTCGCACGGCTCTGCAGAGAAGCGCATGGAATGGCTCAACACCGGTATCAAGAATGGTACCGTCGCATCCTGCGACACCTGGTCAATCGATCAGCCCTAATAGCTTCACCACCACATTGCGACTAATCAAAAGAATGGCTTGGCGAGAAACTCGCCAAGCCATTCTTCGTCAATCTTCTAAGACGTTGAAGTTCTCAGACATTAAAGCCGAGAGCGCGAAGCTGATCACGCCCGTCATCGGTAATACGATCTGGGCCCCACGGCGGTAGCCACACCCAGTTGATACGGAAATCATCAACGAGGCCAGCAACCGCCTGGTGTGCCTGCTCCTCAATGACGTCGGTCAGTGGGCACGCTGCTGACGTGAGCGTCATGTCCGCAATCGCGGAGTTGCCATCAAGCGTGATGCCATACAGCAGGCCGAGATCAACAATGTTGATGCCGAGCTCCGGATCGATGACGTCACGAAGAGCCTCTTCAATGTCGGCTACGTTGGCGTGAGCTATGTCGGTCATTTATTTCTCCTTGGCATCGGTAAGTGCCTGATCGGTAGCATCGCGAAGAGCCATCCAGCCCAGCAATGCACACTTAATTCTCATGGGAAATTTGGACACTCCCTGAAACGCAGATGCGTCTTCAAGGACGTCCGCTTCGTCGTCGGTCAGTTCCCTGCCCTGACCATCCATCATGTCCCGAAAGAGGTGGTAAAGCTCGTTGAACTCATCAACTGACTTACCCTCAACCATCTCGGTCATAATCGAAATCGACGCCTGCGAGATGGAACAGCCATGGCCGTCCCAAGCGATTGACTCAAGTTCTGACTTGCCATTCGAAAGCTTGACCTGCATTGTCACCTGATCCCCACACGTGGGATTGACCTGGAAAGACTCGCCCTCGGGATCCTCAAGGGAGCCCTCGCCGTGCCTTGCACGCGCCGCATCAAGAATGATCTGCTGGTACATCTGATCAAGATCGCTCATGCTCATCCTCTCTATCAAACCCAAAGAATGGTCGAACTTCGGCCAGTGCCTTCAAGAATATATCGACTTCCTCTTCGGTGTTGAATGGTGCAAACGACACGCGGGTCGAGGCGTGCACTCCAAAGTGGCGATGAATCGGCTGCGCGCAGTGGTGACCCACTCGTACCGCAACGCCCTTTGAGTCGAGGACCTGTCCCACGTCATGAGGGTGCACACCTTCGACATCAAACGCTATCGCCCCGATACGATCTGCGGCATTTGCCGGCCCCAGAATACGAATGCCCGGAATCGCGGACATACCGGCAAGAACACGTTCGGTGAGGTGCTCCTCGTATTCGGCAATCTTGTCCATCCCGATATCGCGCAGATACTCCGCTGCGACGCCCATACCAACCGCTTGCGCGACCGGCTGAGTGCCAGCCTCAAACCTGGAAGGTGGCGCCGAATAGGTGGTGGCCTCCATCGTGACGATCTCCACCATAGAACCACCGAAATTAAACGGCGACATCTCATGCAGTAGTTCGCTTCGGCCATACAGCGCGCCAATTCCTGTGGGGCCTAGCATCTTATGACCAGAAAACGCTGCGAAGTCAACGCCAAGCTCGTGGAAGTCCACCGGCATATGGGGCACGGACTGGCACGCGTCAAGAACCACAAGAGCCCCATACTTATGCCCGAGTTCGGTGAGTTCAGATACTGGCGAAATCGCGCCCGTCACGTTCGATACGTGTGTAAAAGCAAGAACCTTCGTGTTCTCGTCGATAACGGAAGCTGTCTCAAGATCGATCCGACCGTCGTCGGTAAGAGAAAGCCAGCGAAGCTGTGCTCCGGTCCGAGCACAAAGTTCCTGCCATGGAATCAAATTCGCGTGGTGTTCAGCCTCTGTCACCACAATGTTGTCCCCAGCCCCAAGCGCAAAACGAGAATCGCCGCGTCCTAGCGTCGCATTATTCATGGTGTATGCGATGAGATTGAGTGCCTCTGTAGAGTTTTTCGTCCACACAATCTCGTCCTGATCGGCGCCTACAAATCGCGCGACTTGGCTGCGTGCGTTCTCAAACGCGATGGTGGATTCGCCAGCGAGCTGATGAGACCCTCGCTTGACAGAGCCATTGGAGAACAGCTCTTGATGGTTGACTGCGTCCATCACCACTTGAGGCTTTTGCGATGTTGCCGCAGAGTCAAGATAAATGAGGGCTCCCCCACCCTGAAGCTTGCGCGACAGGATGGGGAAATCCTCACGAGGTGCAGGTGTTGCACTCATTAAGCGATCGGGCTCTTTTCGTACTTCTCGTAGCCCTCGGATTCGAGGATGTCTGCGAGTTCGCGGCCACCCGATTCAGCAACGCGACCGTCAACGAACACGTGGACGTAGTCCGGCTGGATGTAGCGAAGGATGCGGGTGTAGTGAGTGATGAGGAGAACGCCGTTGCCAATGTTGCCATGCACACGGTTCACGCCCTCGGAGACGAGACGCAGGGCGTCGACGTCCAGACCGGAGTCGGTCTCGTCAAGAACGGCGAACTTAGGCTTGAGAACCTCCATCTGGAGAATTTCAAGACGCTTCTTCTCACCGCCCGAGAAGCCCACGTTGACGTCGCGGGACGCAAAGTCCTTGTCGATGCGCAGGTCCGTCATGGCCTGGTTAATATCCTTGACCCACTCGCGCAGCTTGGGGGCTTCGCCGTCGATGGCGGTCTTGGCGGTGCGCAGGAAGTTGGTGACCGTTACGCCAGCGACCTCGACGGGGTACTGCATGGCGAGGAAAAGGCCTGCACGGGCACGCTCGTCGGCAGAGAGTTCGACGACATTCTCGCCATCGAGCAGGATCTCACCTTCGGTGATCTCGTAGTTCGGGTGGCCGGCGATTGCGTAGGCAAGCGTGGACTTACCGGAGCCGTTCGGGCCCATAATCGCGTGGATCTCGCCGCTGTTGATCGTGAGGTCAACGCCGCGAAGAATGGCCTTTGGGCCGTCGGCTGTCTCGACTGAGACGTGCAGGTTCTTAATTTCAAGCTTAGACACGTTGTTTATTTCTTTTCTCTTGAAGGGTTTGAAGTTTCTTAAGTGATATCCACGTAGACGTTTTCGCCGTCTACTCGGACGCCATAGATCTTGATCGGCTCTGACGCGGGAGGGTTCATGGGGTGGCCATCCTCCAGTGAGAAGACGGATCCGTGACGAGTGCACTCAATGCCATCGTCTTCCACTTCGCCCTCGGAGAGCTTGAAGCGCCCGTGGCTACAGCGGTCGATGACCGCGAACCACTTGTCCTTGGCAGAATGGATGACGGCAATCGCATGCTTCTTCCCGCTGTCGTCCAGGATTTCGAAGCCTGCAACGGAACCGAAATCAACGTCAGAAGTCGAACAAACTAGGGCTTCAGGCATGCGCCTCTCCCGGCGTCAGGTCCAATTCATGCTCGATCGATGCCATGAGCTTCTTCTCCACCGATTCAACACCAATTTGGTGAATGAGCTCGGCGAAGAAGCCGCGAACGACGAGGCGACGTGCCTCTTCCTGCTCGATACCACGGGACATGAGGTAGAAGAGCTGCTCATCGTCGAATCGTCCAGTGGCCGATGCGTGTCCAGCACCTTCGATCTCACCAGTTTCGATTTCGAGATTTGGCACAGAATCAGCGCGGGCGCCTTCGCTCAGCACGAGGTTGCGGTTCAACTCGTAGGTGTCGGTCCCCTCTGCCTCTGGTCGAATCAGGACATCACCGATCCACACGGAATGTGCACCTTCACCCTGCAGTGCTCCCTTGTAGGTCGCATTGGACTTGCAGTTGGGCACGTTGTGATCGATAAGAAGACGGTGCTCCAGATGCTGGCCTTCGTCCACGAAGTACGCTCCGAGGAGGTTGACGTCGCCGCCCTCTCCTTGGAAGTCGACCGAGGTGGTCACGCGAACGATGTCGCCGCCAAGCGAAACCACGATGTGCTTGAGCGTGGCATCACGACCGACGTGGATGCGATTCGAGGAGGTGTGCGCGGCGTCTTCTTCCCAGTCCTGGACGGACACGAAGGTCAGATGCGCACCGTCGCCGACGTTGATCTCGATTCCTTCAGTGAGACGCGCAGAACCCACGTGGTTGAGCACCACGGTTGCTTCGGACAGCGGCTGTGCGTCGACCAGCACGTGCATAGCCGCGACATCGGTGGAGCCGGTGCCATTGACACGGACGACGATCTCTTCTCCGTGCTGCGTATCCTTCGGGATCGTTACCACGTGAGCGGTCTCGAACGACTCCCACGCAAGAGCGCCCGTACGATCCTCGGGGGCAAGAAGCCTGCCCAAGCGATCGTCGTCGCGACCCACAGTCTCAAGAGTTGCCGGTCCGGTCACTGTGATTTCTGGAAGCTCCCCCGATACCTTCTCAGCAAAGAAATCTTCAATGCGCTCGAGGGGAGTAAAACGCCAATCCTCTTCCATTCCCTGTGGCACAGGGAAATCTGCGAGGTTAAAGGACAGCGCGCGATCGGCTCGTGAAGAGCCTGCAGTATTAAATTCGGTCATGTTAGCCGACGGATCCTTCCATCTGAAGTTCAATGAGGCGGTTCAACTCGAGCGCGTATTCCATGGGTAGCTCGCGAGCAATTGGCTCTACGAAGCCGCGCACGATCATCGCCATAGCCTCAGTCTCTTCAATACCGCGGCTCATGAGGTAGAAGAGCTGGTCTGCCGAAACCTTGGAGACGGTTGCCTCGTGGCCCATCTCGACATCGTCCACGCGCACGTCCACGTACGGGTATGTGTCAGAACGCGAGATCGTATCCACGAGCAGCGCATCGCACAACACGTTGGACTTGGAGTGCTGAGCGTTTCCATTGACCTGAACAAGGCCACGATAGGATGCTCGACCACCGCCGCGCGCAACGGACTTGGAGACGATCGACGACGACGTATAAGGCGCCATGTGAACCATCTTCGAACCGGTGTCCTGGTGCTGTCCCTCGCCTGCGAAGGCGATCGAAAGAGTCTCGCCCTTGGCGTGCTCTCCAGTCAGGTAGACGGCCGGGTACTTCATGGTCACCTTGGAGCCAATGTTGCCGTCGATCCACTCCATGGTTGCGCCTTCTTCAACCATGGCACGCTTGGTGACGAGGTTGTAGACGTTGTTCGACCAGTTCTGGATGGTGGTGTAGCGAACACGCGCATCCTTCTTGACGAAGATCTCGACGACGGCCGAGTGCAGTGAGTCGGACGAGTAGATCGGAGCGGTACAGCCTTCGACGTAGTGAACGTAAGAACCTTCGTCAGCGATGATGAGCGTGCGCTCGAACTGACCCATGTTCTCGGTGTTGATACGGAAGTATGCCTGCAATGGGATCTCGACGTGAACTCCCTTTGGCACGTAAATGAACGAACCGCCAGACCATACAGCCGAGTTAAGCGATGCGAACTTGTTGTCACCAATGGGTACCGCAGTGCCGAAGTACTCCTGGAAAATTTCCGGGTGTTCCTTCAAGCCGGTGTCGGTATCAAGGAAGATGACGCCCTGCTCTTCAAGATCCTCACGGATCTTGTGGTAGACAACCTCAGATTCATACTGCGCGGCGACGCCGGCAACAAGACGCTCACGTTCAGCCTCGGGAATTCCGAGACGGTCGTACGTGTTCTTAATTTCCTCCGGAAGGTCCTCCCACGATGTGGCGGTGCCTTCCGTGGACTTCACGTAATACTTGATGGCATCAAAGTCGATTCCTGAAAGATCCGCGCCCCACGTCGGCATTGGCCGGCGGTCGTAGAGGCGAAGAGACTTCAGACGCTTTTCCAGCATCCATTCCGGCTCTTGCTTACGCGCGGAAATCTCGCGGACAACTTCCTCGCTAAGGCCGCGGCGTGCTGTTTCGCCTGCCACATCCTTATCGTGCCACCCGTACTGGTAACTGCCGATTGAGGCAATCGTTTCTTCCTGGGTCAAAGTTTCTTTTGTACCCGGTGCGGTTTGGGTCATCGATTTCCTTCCGAGACGCCGTCAGACGACGGCGGTGTGGTTTGCGAACTGATCCGAGTTCGCAGGTTCTTGGGTATTCCAAGGGGGATGTTCGTGGTACACACGTGTCCCCCGCTGGCGAGCGTCGAAAGACGCTGAATCGGCACGCCCAGGAGTCGCGCGAATGCTGCTGTTTCAGCCTCGCAAAGCTCCGGGAAATCTTCTGCAACTTCTTGGACAGGGCAATGCCCCTGACACAGCTGGATAGCAAGAGCGGTTGGGCCGCCGCGACGCAGTGTCGCCACGTAGCCATCGTGAGTGAGAGCCTCAGCAAGGGCTGCGGCACGTTCTGCGGTGCCACCGCCTGAACGATCAAGCACGCTCTTATAGCGTGCTTCCAGCGCTGCGGTTCTGACTTCGATAAACTCCGTCAGGCCGTCTTCACCCAAATTGTTTCGAACAAAGTTCAGCGCGTGATTAGCGAGATCAGAATAGGCTTGGCCGAGCTGCTCGTGGCCCCCGGCCGTGGCAACATATCGCCTCGATGGACGTCCGCGTCGGGCCGGACCCGTGGACCGCCCCTCGTGGGTCTCAATGTAATTATCGGCGACCAATGTAGCGATGTGTCGCCTGACAGCGGCGGGCGTGAGAACAAGAATTTTTGCTAGTTCGCCAGCGGTGATTGGGCCGCGTTCAACGATGAGTCGAAGAATCTGCTCGCAGGTACCTACCTCGTCGTAGTCTGCCATGATTCACCTCCAGCGTTGCGCACCATCATTAAGAAACATCTTTGTTTCTTTATTCGTAATATGCAAGTCGAACCGCTGGTCTGTGAGAGTGCCAATAGCCACATATCTGGAATTGTTCCAGTTTTATGTTGTGGGTACAGTCTCCAAGGTTTCGAGCCCGCGCGCAAGCGCAACAGATACAGCCAAAACGCCTGTGACGAGCGTGGGAGAATGCAGATCACCGCGCAGAACCGCCTCAAGCACATCATCGAGCGGCGCCCACGTTTTTTCGATTTCTCGCTCTTCCGCCTCGCGTTCAAAGTAGATCTCTTCGTGGTTGAGATCTTCGATGTCCATTGCCAAGAATATGTCGAGATCCTCGGTGGAACAGCCAGGCGAGGATAGGAACGAAACTAGCTTGTACCAGCGTCCAGCCATCACGTCCGCTTCCTCGCTAAGCTCCCGGGCCGCCGTCGTCACTGGACTCTCGCCATCTACATCGCGCAGGCCCGCGGGAATCTCCCAAAGGATCCGTCTGGGCGCGTGTCGATACTGCCGAATAAGTAAGATCTCCCAGCCGGCGCTGCCCTCACGCAGCGCAACGATGGCAACGGCGTCGTCGTGCTCCATATATTGGCGACGAACTTGATCCGACGACGAAAATCGAACCTCGTCGTCACGAATCGTGAAAATCGGCCCCTCAAAGCGAACCACGGAGTCGATGATCTCCACATGGTCCGCAACCTGCTGATCTTTAAACTCCATAGCACTCCCCTTGCTCGCTCAGCGAGTAATTGATGTTAGCGCACGCCTGTCCGTGAGCCAGAGTGTGCCCCCTGCTGCGCCTAATATGCCGATTGCGCCGGCCGCCGCGCTCACGAATGCGCCCAGCATCGATGAACCCAACGCTTCGAGAATACCGTGCACGGCAAACCACGTCGCGCCTCCAACGAGCAGCAGGCTAAGAATCAGCACGACGACGGTGCGCACGTACCCGTGCACCGCTTCGGGTCCAATTTCGGCTCGAATTGCGAGCACCGAAGCGATCGCACCCACGGTCAGGCCGACGGACATGGCAACCCCAATGGCAATGAGCGTAGGTTCGCGCCCCGAAACACCTGCGAGGTTGGCGGCCACGAGAGTAAGCACGACGACACCCCAAGCGAGGCTATTGACTTGAATAACGCGCTTGCCTGCGTCCATGGCATACAGCACGCGTGCACCGTGATAGAGCATCGAGAACCCGACAAGGCTGGGTGCCATGGCACGCATGGACGTATCGAGGGCTGTGATTGGATTGCCTACCTCGATCACGATCTGCGCGGGGCGTGCCAAAACAACGAGCAGGGCAACGGCAACGAGTCCTAGGGCGAGCACGAGCCGGGTTGAACGCGAGACGAGGACGGAAAGATTCTCGCGGTCTTCTAGCTCTACCGCTTCTGAAATCCGCGGGAATACCGCGGTGGCGATGGGAACTGCGAGTACGGCGTAGGGAACCATGTAAACCGAATAGGCGTAGTTGAAGGCGGCATAGGTTCCAACATCGCCCAAATTGTTAGCCGTGAACATGATCGTCACGATGGCAATCTGCTGTGCAAGAAGAGCAGCAAGTCCGGCACCAGCCAAGCGCAACGTGTGGCGGGCAACCCCAGCGGGAAAAGCGAGTGAGGGACGAATTCTTAGAAGCCGAAGGACGGGGATGGCCTGTGGGAGTGAGAATGCGATAACCCCGGCAGTTGTGCCCCAACCAAGCCAGTAAATACCCGACTGCGAGAGTTCCTGAGGGGAAACGTCAGGCCCAATATTGAGGGCATAAAGAGCGAAGACTCCGATGACCACGATCGATGACAAAAGGGGCGCCAAGGCAGGCAGCACAAACCGCTTATGCGCTTGAAGAACTCCGGTGAAAACCACGGAAAGTCCGTACAGGGGAACTTGAAGCGCGAACATTCGCAGGAGAGTGGCAGACAGGCTGACGACGCCGGGATCGGATTCCGGCCCAAACAGCAGACCCACAATTGGGTTGGCAAAGAGAATGACGATTCCCGCCAGCGGCAGACCAATGAGAAGAATCCATGAAATGAGCGCTGACGCAGTTTGCGAGGCCTCACGATGCATCTTCCGTGCGAGGAACCGAGAGATGAGTGGAATAACTGCACCTGCAAGCGCTCCACCAGCAGCTACCTCAAAAAGTACGTTGGGGACGGTGTTGGCAGTATCGTATGCGGTTGCGACTGGCCCGTCAGAAACCGCCCATGACTGAGCGAGCTTGCGAACCAAACCCATAATGCGGGAAACAAGGGTAAGAACCGCAATCAGTCCTGCGGCTCCCAGAACTGAACCCGCAACTTTCTTCACGTTAGCGACCCAGCTTATCGATCTTATGGAGTACAGGATTGTTCTCGATGACTTCGGAAAAAGACACCTTCTCTGATGCGGCCGTGAGTCCCACGACCCCTGCAAGCACGGCCATCCGGACCGGAAGTGGTGACGACGCGGCTATGCCAACCCCGAGCTGAGCGCCGAGCGCATTAGCGCCGAGATCGCCAAGCATCGTCTCACCGCTCAGGTCGGTAGGAAGTGCCGCCAGTGATGTCGCCACGATACCTGCGCCTAGGGAGCTTCCTTCGCGGAAAGACAACGCGACTGGAACTGCTGCCATACCAGCGGCCTTAAGCGCACGTCCGGGCCGCAGATCAAGGAGGTTAATCAAATTGGCTGTTGACGCAATCAGAAGGCTATCGACCCCGACATGAACGAGGCGGCCGGCGTTACTCTCTCGCGGAATAGCGGCAGCCGCGAGCACGGCTCCGGCACCGATCACGCCGATCTTTGTGAGTCCAGAAGTGATCTGGCCTTTCTTAAGCGCGCCAAGATGACCACCAAACCCTTTGCCCTGAGCCGGAAACTTGGACTCGAGGTGGTCGTCCACATAGCCGGCAACTGCACCCGATACATTCGCAATGAGGGCGGGAACGGCTAGTCGCCCGGCGGCAAGGCTTGATGCGGCGATACCGGCAAAGGTGTGAACACCGCCCGTCAGCGACACCGAGGATCCGTCAAATGAGGAGCGATCCCAAGCTGGCAGGAGCTGTGGGGTAACCTTCCGGCGGGCAACCAGTACGCCCGCCACTCCAGCGAGCGCGCCTACCGACCAGCTCACTGTGCGTCCTCGGTGGTGGCGTCCTCAGTTGCAGACTCGTCAGTCGGTTCTTGAGTCCCGTCTTGAGTCTCTTCGGCGGTTGGCTCGCCATCGGTTGGTTCACCGTCGACTGGCTCGCCATCCACAGCGTCCGAAGGTTCACCGTCTGCCGGGTCCGGCGGCGGTGCAGGAGCTTCAACGCGCTCTCCCAGACTCTGCGCTGCGCCAGCCTCGAAGCCGTATGCCACGAGTTCGTCGTTAAGTTCCGAGGCGACAGCAAGCACAACGTTGATTCCGCCGATCGTTGTCTCTAGGCTGTCCACAGTCGAGACGTTGATGCCGTTATCCCGAACAGAACGAACCACATCCGACTCAGAATCAGCAGCACCGGCGGCAACGGCAGGACCGTCTTCCCCAAGGTGACTAATGAGTGCCGTGTATGCGGAGGTGTCATAGGAAATCTGGGCTTGGGTCTCAGCGTCGGGAGTCTCCTCTGTCGAAGCTTCCTCGTCAGCAATATCTGGAGCAATCACAACCACTGCTTCGGCACCCTCTTCGAGACCTTCATTAATCGAGATCATCGGAGATTCGGTTCCGACCAGAAGGTCGCGCAGAGTTGAGTTGTCGGTCGCCGCGGTGCCCTCGCGCACGAGCTGCTTGAGCGCGAGAGACAGGATGGTGTTGGGCTCTGAACCTTCCTCAGCACCGTCAACGTAATCCACGATCTGGTTGGCGAAAGACGAGCGGTAGGAGGTTTGCTCAGCGCTTGTCCACGCCTCGGTGATCGTGACGTAACCACTCACGGTAGCGCCCGCTTCCTGGAGGCGCGTGCGAACGACGTCGTACTCGGATTCGTTCACCCCCGGCAGCGCAACGATTGTCACGGTGCGATCAGTGAGCGTCCCTTCAATAAGCATCGGCGCGATGTCATTAATGGCGGCATCCTGATCGGAATTTCGTGCCTCAAGATCAGCGTTTTCCGCCTTGAGCTCGGTGTTGTCCTCGCGAAGCTTGCTGACCTCGCCAGAAAGGGCATTGCCGATCGAGTTCTGAAGCGGGCCTGCACCCAAAATGATCCCGATGGCTAGTGCTAAGAACACAGAGACCAAAGAAACTAAGTGGTACCTAAAATCAACCATCACGAGCCCCTAAAACAAATTCTTAATCCAAAGGAGGAAATCCGACCACCATACCTGCACCAGATCGAAAGCGATCCGTCCGGCGTCGGTAGCGGCAAGAGCCGCAACCATTGCGATAACACCCGCAATCAAGAGGAATGCGATCTGCCAGTTTGAAATCCGCGATCGATACAACTGGGAAACACCTTTGGCGTCAATGAGCTTGGAACCCACCTGCAACCGAGTGAGGAACGTGGATGCCATGCCGCGCCGGCCCTTATCGAGAAACTCAACCAGGGTGGAGTGCGTTCCCAAAGCCACGATGAGCTCGGCATGCTTCGCGTCGGCGAGCAACATCGCAATATCCTCCGACGTGCCCGTTGCCGGGAATACAACGTGTTCGACACCGAGATCTTCCACTCGCTTACGTCCGGGCGCGCGCCCATCACGATAGGCGTGGACAACAATCTCAGCGCCAGAACGCAAAGCCGTATCCGAGACCGAATCCATGTCTCCGACGATCATGTCGAGCTTGTAACCGGCCTCAAGGATCGCGTCCGCTCCCCCGTCAACGCCGATCATGATCGGGCGGTACTCGCGGATGTATGGACGCAACGAGGCGAGGTCTTCCTTGTAACGATAGCCGCGCACGACGATCAACGCATGGCGCCCATCAAACTCGGTACGCACGTCTGGCATACCGATACCGTCGAGAATGAGGTCCTGCTCCTTCTCCACGTACTCCATCGTGTTATTGGCAAACGCCTTGAGTTGGACCGCCATGCCGGACTTGGCTGCATCGCGGTCTGCCTCAATCGATTCCTGCGTCTGGAAGATTCCTTCGGCTACCAAATCGCCGTCGTGCTGGATCGTGCCGTCGAGAGTTACATCAACAACCTGCCCCTCGCGCACATCCATAATCGCCGATCCAAGATCGTCGATGAGAGGGATGCCCGCTTCGAGCAGAATCGCAGGGCCGAGGTTCGGATAGCGCCCGGAGGTGGACTTCGCAGCGTTAAGCACAGCTACGGGTCTGCACTCCACGAGCGCTTCGGCAGAGACACGATCAAGATCTTCGTGGTCAATGATCGCGACCTCGCCCGAACGCAAGCGCTTCGTCAGATTCTTCGTACGAGAATCTACGCGCGCAGTACCCCGCAGGTCGGTGGTGATGACCTCTGGGTCCTTCCGCCGTCGTTTAAACACCATAGATTCATAATCCCATATGCGCGCTGCGAAGTAGTTCAGCCGCGTGCGTGCGTGCCGCTTCAGAATCCTCATGCCCAGATAGCATTCGCGCGAGTTCTCGCTCACGATCTTCTTGTGCGACTGCAACGACACCAGTGTTGGTAGCGGCCGTCGAGCTTTGCTTTTCGACGACGACGTGCGCGGACGCGTAGGCCGCTACCTGAGCGAGGTGGGTCACCACGAGAATCTGGCATTTTTGACCGAGCGTCGCCAAGCGTTCACCCACAGAAAGTGCCGTCTTTCCGCCAATTCCCGCGTCCACTTCGTCGAAAATGAAAGTGTGGTCAGCCTCCGGATTTGCACCACTGAGAGTGACCTCAAGAGCGAGCATAATTCGCGACATCTCACCGCCCGAAGCCGTGCTACCGAGCGGAAGCAAATCTGATCCGCGATGTGGAGAAAGAAGGAAAGTCACGTCATCGAGGCCGTGCGCAGCCGGGGCTTCCCTCCGGCGCAGATCCACAGAAAATGTGGCATCTTTCATTGAGAGAGCCTGCAATTCACTGGTCACACTCTTACTAAGCCTTTGACCAACATCGCCGCGAAGTTTACTCAACGTGGCACCGACGTCGTCAAGATGCTTGCCAGCCTTCGTGACTTCATCTCGAAGCTTGTCCATGTGCGCCGCCGGGTCGGAAATGCTTGCCAACCGCTCGTCCGCCTGCGCCCGGCGCTCAATAATCTCCGGGATATCCATTCCAAGTTCACGTTGCAAAGCAGTGAGCTGTGCTCGACGTTCGTGAATTGCGTTCAGTCGCTCCGGATCCGCGTCGAGATTGCCAAGGAGCTCCCCCAATTGATTCGTAATATCCGAAGTTACGAAGGACGCCTCCTTAAGCTGCGTGGCAAGGAGCCCTAGATCCGGATCGCTCGCCGATGCTTTCTCTAGTTCTCGGTAGGCGCTGTCCAACTGAGTCAGTGCGCCAACTCCGCCCTCACCGCCGTCGAGAGAGCCAAGAGCGCTCGCCATCGCTGCACGAAGAGCCTCCACGTTGTCGAGCCGCAGCGCTTGCGCTCGCAGTTCGTCTTCCTCACCGTCGAGCGGCTTAACGGCATCGACTCGCGTAACAAGCGCCTCAAGCGCCAATCTCTCGGTGCCAGCCTGGCGAGCTTCCTTCTCGAAGTCTTCCAGTGCTTGAGTCGCAGCGATGTATGCGGCCCACGCCTGCGCGTAGTCTCTACTAGCATGCGCTACTGCCTCACCGCCGAAGCGATCGAGTGCCTCACGCTGGCGCGATGGAGACTTAAGGCGAAGTTGATCCGACTGACCATGCACTGTCACTAGGTGATCCGCCATCTGTTGCAGCGTGGCCTGGGGCACGGACTGGCCGCCCGCATATGCACGGGACCTGCCGCTTTTCGGAACGTGCCGAGCGACGACGATGGCAACGCCGTCGTCGGTCTCATCCACCGCACCACCGGCATTCTTAACAATATCGATCACGGGAGAATCAGAAGCAACCAAGAAGGTTCCTTCGACCGTTGCCATATCTGCGCCGCTACGAACCTTCGCGGACTCGGCCTTGGCTCCCATGAGAAGGGCAAGTGAGGTGAGGGCCATCGTCTTACCGGCGCCGGTCTCACCGGTAATTGCAGTCATGCCGGTCGAAAGTGAGAGTTCAGCGGCTTCGATGACACCCAGGTTTCGGATTCTGAGTTCGTCAATCACGTGCGCCTCCGTGGCGCCACCCTTCAACGGGTAGCCGGAACTTCTTAACCAAGCGACCAGAGAACGGTGTATCTGTGAGTCGCGCGAGCGGAACGTAGAACTCGCCGCGCATTGCGCGTATGACTGAGCCTTCTGGCACCGCATACTGCCGGCGGCCATCGCACCACACGGTCGCATCGTCGGAGCGAATCCGGATGGAGAGCTCGGAGCTTGGCCCAACGACCAGTGGCCGAGAAAAGAGTGCGTGTGCCGCAATGGGAGTCAAGATAATCGCCTCCACGTCGGGCCACACCACGGGCCCACCAGCTGAAAACGAGTAAGCGGTTGATCCGGTTGGGGTGGAGATCAGCACCGCATCGGTCTTGAAGGACGACAGGCCGCGTCCATCCACGCCCAGATCTGTTTCGATCATGCGCGAGTCGGGACCCTTTTCAACCGATACCTCGTTGAGTGCCCATCCCGTATCGATATGGCCGTCCGGGTGCTCAATCTCGACGGTGATAGTCATACGCGAGTCCACGGTCCAGTCGCCATCAACAACGGACTTTATGACCTCTGGGAGCGCCGAAGGTTCCGCCTCTGCAAGAAAGCCGACGTGCCCGTAGTTGATACCCAAAATGGGGATCTCGGTACCGTAAGTCATCTGGGCAGCTCGCAGGATGGTGCCATCACCACCAATGACCAGAATGAGCTCTGCCCTAAGATCAGTTTCATCACCATCAAGACGGATAACATCAAGTCCCGCAGTTTCAAGCTGCCGGCCAATCTCCTTGGCGGACTCGATAACATCCTCGCGCGACTCATGCGTGAGCAGTGCAATCTTCCGAGTCATACTTCCCCTTCGTGCACGCCGCCCGCTGGGCCAGCATCAATTGCAACCTGAACGGCCGCATCCAGATCCTTTCCGAGCCCATCTGGCTGGCCGGCCGTCATGTACAGGAAATACTCTACATTGCCTGCCGGACCCGGAAGTGGCGACGGAGCGACCGCCTGGATGCCAAGTCCCAGTTCACGCGCAGTCATGGCCACACTCACCACGGTTTCGTGGTGGAGTCGCGTATCACGTACGACTCCCCCGGCGCCCAGCCGATCCTTTCCAACCTCAAACTGTGGTTTCACCATCAGAAGGAAATCGGCGTCGTCGGACGCACACGCCACTAGAGCGGGAAGTACGAGCGTTAACGAAATGAACGAAAGATCGCCGACGACGAGGTTGGGCGCGGGAGCAACCTGCTCCGGTTCTAAAGTCCGGACGTTCGTCCGCTCGAGGACTTCAACTCGCGGATCTTGCCGGATTCGCCACGCAAGCTGACCGTATCCAACATCCACAGCGACAACCGATGAGGCTCCGCTGCGCAGCAAAACGTCCGTAAATCCACCTGTGGACGCGCCCGCATCGAGGGCTCGCGTCCCGCGTACAGTCGGTCCGGAATTTCCCAGATACTCAAGAGCGCCAAGAAGCTTGTATGCCCCGCGCGACACATAGTCATCGCGATCGCCCTCGGTGACGACGAGAGCCTGAGCTGGATTCATCTGCCGTGCAGGCTTTGTGACCTCACCACCGTCCAGAAGGACGCGGCGTGCCTGAATAAGCTCCGCAGCATCTCCTCGGGAGCGAGCGAGTCCTCGGCGGACAAGTTCCGCATCTACTCTGATAAGTTTGGCCATTACGCCTGAGCTCGGTTCAATCGCTTCGTAAGTTCCTGATGGATCTCCTCAAGCTTTGCGATTTGCTCATCGCGCTCCATATCTGGCAGGTCGGCCAGAATCTCGTCCGGATTAACCCGAATCGGAGGCTTGGGTGCTGGGGACGTTTCAGTCATGCTTTACCTTTCCGTTCCAGAGCTGGGTCAAGACTGACGCTCTAGCGATGGACCTCAAACTGCGGCAACCAAGCGAGGTCGTCAATAGTGCGTCCCTGGTCGCGAGCTTCCCAGACCGCAGCAACTGCAGCTCTGTACTCGTCGAGCGCCAGAACCGATGTAGCGGTGCTGCCGTTGATCAGGAGCTCATTATCCTCCAATTGGGCGGTGGCCTCACGGCAAATCCACTGCGCATCGACCTTCTCCACAGGAGGCATTGGAAGATTGAGATCACTGAGATCAAGCCCTAAGAACGTAGGTCTTTCTTCAGGTTCTGCAAGCATGATGTCTCGGGCCAGTGAAACGCCAGTCAGGACGTGCAATGACGGGAACCCTGCCCTATTGGCACCAATAATGTCCGTGTTCAGACGATCGCCCACGGCCAATGGATTCTTTGCGCCAGTTTCTTCAACCGCGAGCTGATACATATCTGGCGCAGGCTTCCCTGATGACAGTGGTTCAACCCCGGTTGCGTAAACAACTGCCGCAACGAGTGAGCCGTTACCGATCATCTCGCCCCGCTCTTTCGGAAGAGTCGCATCGAGATTTGTTGCCACGTGAATCGCACCAGCTTTGATTGCAAGTACCGCTTCAGAAAGGTCTGCCCAGCCGATGGCGTGACTTAGACCTTGAATGACTGCAACTGGTTCGTCGTCGGCACTGTCAACCACCGTCAGGTTTGCTTGAGCGAGCGCATGGTGAACACCTTCCCCACCGAGCGCAAGAACCTTTGATCTCTCCGGCACGTGCTTAAGCAGTTGCATGACACCCGTGCGTGCACTGTTAAACACATCATCTGCATCGGTTGGGATATCCAGCGACGTCAGATGATCTGCCACTACCTGAGGCGGGCGAGATGAGTTGTTCGTGATGTACACGGCCCGCGCGCCACGCCGCTTGGCTTCCGCCATGCCCGACGCAGCATGCGGCACCGGAGCACTACCTCGGTAGCACACGCCGTCAAGGTCGGTTAAGAGGACATCGAAGGCTTCGCTGAGGGGGCGTTCACTTGATCGCAGACCCGTCATGCCCTCTCCTCGTCGTCGACAACGTCGTGTTCTGAAACAAGCTCGGGTTCATCGCGAATATCCTCCGACTCATCAATAACATCGGGATTCTCGGAAGAATCATCATCGAGTTCATCAAAGTCGTCGAGGTCATCGAGATCGTCTGAAGCATCGTCGGCGCTATCAGTCACCGCGTTCGAATCCAACTCATCCTCATCGAAATCGTCGTCGTCAAACCCTTCCTCATCCAGGTCGACCTCATCCAGATCATCCTCATCCAGATCATCCTCATCCAGATCATCCTCATCCAGATCATCCTCGGCAAA
>CAYOEJ010000012.1:3610-46300 GCA_964403015.1 uncultured Arcanobacterium sp. | reverse complement strand
CGCATCGGAGCGATGCGTTGCGTGCGCTGTCTGGAGTGATGCGTTGCGTGCGCTGTCTGGAGTGATGCGTTGCGTGCGCTGCCTAGAGTGCCGCGTCCCCTTGAGGCGATGCGCCGGCACGAACGAAGGTGAGTACACTCACGCTCGGTCTAGTTTGCGCGTGAGTGAGCCACCGCGTAAACTTTCAAAGCGTTGCAGTCCCGCGGGATTGGCACCACCTTGGGGTATGGTGTAATTGGCAGCACGAGTGATTCTGGTTCATTTAGTCTAGGTTCGAGTCCTGGTACCCCAGCAAGTTTCTTCGGAGACTTATAGGCCCCGTTCGTCTAGCGGCCTAGGACGTCGCCCTCTCACGGCGGTAACACCGGTTCAAATCCGGTACGGGGTACGAATTAATCGGCAACAGTTAGTATCTAACTGCCACCGGTTAATCAACACAAGTTTGGGTTTGACGCAATCTTAGGATTGCAGCTAATCTAAGCTTTCTGTGGATCGTTGATGCCAAAGTAGTTTGCTACTTGGTGATGGCGCCAAGGAATCACAGACATAGGCCCCGTTCGTCTAGCGGCCTAGGACGTCGCCCTCTCACGGCGGTAACACCGGTTCAAATCCGGTACGGGGTACAAGTCAAAGGTCCGGATCGAAAGATCCGGGCCTTTTGCGTTGCACGGGCGGTCATGGAAGCCCGCCCGTGTGCAGTAGGGGTGACCTCAAGCCCTACCAGTTGGCACGTGACCAGAAGTAGACGTGACCTCAAGCCATCAATCGGCACGTGACCGGAAATCCTGCTTGTAGGACACCCTGTGCCTTTAGCTGGGCTTGAGGCCGATTAACCGCCCTACTGCGCGGTGTAACCGCCGTCTACCACGATCTCAGAGCCGGTCATGAACTTCGACTCGTCGGAGGCGAGGAAGCGGATAACCGTTGCGATGTCATCCGGCTGACCGAGGCGGCCCATCGGGGTCGCGCTAATGAGGAAGTCGCGGTCGGTGTCGCCCAAAATCGGCGTGTCCACAAATCCTGGGTGAACCGAGTTCACGCGCACACCCTGCTTAGCCCACGCCAAAGCCGTGGACTTCGTCAGGATACGCACAGCACCCTTAGCAGCGTGGTAGGCGGGAGAGGTGCCAAAGCCACCTGCGATGCCGAACATGGAAGAGACGTTGACAACAGCGCCGTCGCCCGTTGCCTTCAGCGCCGCAGCACATGCCTTCATTCCGAGGAATACGGAGTTCTGTGTAACCTCGACAACCTTCTTGTACAGGTCGTAAGAGGTCTCTTCGATCGACCCGTTGTCACCAATGCCCGCGTTGTTGACGAGAATGTCAAGGGCGCCGTACTTCTCAAGTACTTCTTCGACGAGGCTGTCCCAATTTTCTTCCGACGTGACGTCGAGCTTGATGAAGGTTGCCTCGCCGCCCTTGTTGCGGATGAGCGATGCAGCAGCTTCGCCACCTTCCTCGTTGATGTCAGCGAGCACAACACGTGCACCTTCTTCAGCGAAACGCATGGCCGTAAGCTTGCCAATGCCGGACGATGCGCCCGTGACAACTGCAACACGGTTATTGAACTTCAGTAGCATTCATGGTCCTTTCGCTCTGTATGCGGCATTGCACCAGAGTCATGGGATGGAGGATTCGGCTCGAGAAATCAGGGCCGATAGTCCTATTCTAACGAACATTACTGCGGATCGCCGTGGTTTCAGATTCAATTTCCCGGAAGAGACTGGAAAAATGGGGCGGCCACTGAAGGCCGCCCCACGTGCTTCCGTTATAACTATGGCTTATGCAAGCCCGCGACGTTCAAGGAGCGCTTCGGCGCGCGGTTCACGTCCACGCACCGCCTTGAATGACTCCATCGGCGAACGCGAACCGCCTCGTGCCAAGAGTTCCTCGCGGAGCTTGTTGCCAGCGGTGCGGTTGAGTCCGCCGTCGTCGTCGATCTGTGCCTCAGTTTGGAACCACTGCTCCAAGTCGGCCACGAGAACCTCGGCCCACATGTACGAGTAGTACCCGGCGTCGTAACCGCCGCCAAACGTGTGGCTGAAGTAGGCGGAGCGGTAGCGCGGTGGCACGATGTCGACCGAGACGCCGAACGTTTCGAGCGCCTTCTTTTCATAGCTTTCGACGTCGTCGGGAACATCGGCGGATCCAAGACGGTGCCAAGCCTGGTCGAGCAGCGCGGCTGCCACGAACTCGGTGGTGTCGAAGGCTTGGCCGAACGTCTTCGATGCAGAAAGTGCCTGAGCAAGCTCCGGGGGGAGCGGGGCGCCAGTGCTGTAGTTGATGGCGTAATTGGCGAGAACCTCAGGGTGGTAAGCCCACATCTCATTAAGCTGCGACGGCAACTCTACGAAGTCGCGCGGGACGGAAGTGCCTGCGGTTGAGGCATACTTCGTCTTGGTAAGAAGGCCGTGGAGCGCGTGACCGAACTCGTGGAAGACAGTGATGACGTTGTCCCACGTCAGCAGGCATGGTTCGCCCTCTGCGGGCTCGGGGAAGTTGCAGTTGTTCATGATCACGGGCTTGGTGCCATTGAACTCTGAGCCATCTACGAGCGAATTCATCCAGGCGCCGCCACCCTTTCCCTTGCGACGGTAGAAGTCCGCTTGGAATAGGCCGATGCCCTCGCCGTTTTCATCCTTGACCTCCCAGGTCTTGACGGATGGGAGGTAACCGGCGAGATCCTCGCGGGGTTTGAAAGTGATGCCATAGAGCTTGTTGGCGGCGTAGAAAATTCCCTTCTCCACGACGTTTTCAAGAAGCATGTACGGCTTGATAGCGGCGTCATCGAGGCCAAGTTCGCCGCGGAGCTTTTCTTGGTAGTAAACCCAGTCTCCAGCTTGCAGACCGTCACCGCTTGGGTCGGCGGCTGCAAGTTCTTCCAGCTTAGCGCGGTCGCGTTCAACGGCCTCGACAGACTTTATGGAGACGCTCGTGAGCAAATCGATGATCGCCTGGGAGTCGCCAGCCATCTCGCGTTCGGCCACAGCCTGAGCGTGGTAGGGATAGCCGAGGAGCTCTGCTCGCTCGGCGCGAAGCCGAGCAATCTTGAGAACGAGTTCGCGAGTGTCCGAGGTTTCGTGATCGCCAAGGCCTCGCGATAGGGATGCATTGAGCACGGCACGGCGAGTCGCTGGATTCGTGAGTTCAGCCTGGATCGGTTGGTTCGTGTAGTTATCAAGCGGGATGCGGTAGGTGCCGTCAGCCTGCTTGAAGGAGTCGAGTTGCTCGGAGGATAGGCCGGCAAGATCGTCGACGTTCTCCACCACAAGCTCGTTGTCTTCCATAGCCTTGACGACCCGCTGGCTGAATTCGATTTCTGCTCGGGAGATTTCAGAGTCAAGTTCGCGGAGCTTGGCTTGGTCGCCGTCATCGAGCTCGATACCGCCGAGGCGGAATGCCTTAAGTTCTTCTTCGACGAAGTAGGCAGCTTCGGGTTCAAGAGACTCGAGATCAAGCGCAGCGAGGCGATCGTAGATGCGCTTATCAAGCCGGTAAACGTTGAAGTGCTCCGAATACAAAGGACCAGCCTCAGCCTCAACAGCTTCGAGCTCTGGACCGCCGATCGATGAAATAAGCGTGAAGCCCGCGTGGAACGCACGGCTCAGCGGCTCGTTTGCCTTTTCGAGTGCCTCTACAGTGTTTTCGACAGTGGGCTCGTCTGGATTTGTGGCGATTTCCTCCCACGCCTCGCGCTGGAGACGCATTGCCTCCTTGAAAGCCGGCATGAGGTGCTCGGTTTTAATGGCTGCCCAGTCGGGCAGCTGGTAAGGCAGCGAGGACTTTTCTAACAACGGGTTCTTCTCAGTCATAGAACCATCCTAGTTGTGCAAACGGTCATTGCGCGTGTTCGGCCGGTGGGTGACATGCGTGCATGGGTGCTGCTCGGGTTGTCCGGAGTGGGATTTTGGCAAAATATTCGGTCTGTCCGGAGGCAGCGGGCCCCACACCTGTCGATTTTGGGAACACAACGCTCTATACGGGCCTGAATCGCCATTTTCGACAGGTATAGGGACGACCGGTTCAAATCAACAGGGTCGGACAGCGCAATTTAGGCAGCAAAGTCAGCGCGGCAGAAACCCAGAACCGATTGTGAAGCCAGTTCAGCAGAAACCTATCCGATCGTGACGGGTTCTGAATCTCTACTATGACCGACGCCAGGTGCGGACCATAGCGGCAATCCCGTAATCTCGGCAGCTGCTTCGTAGAGAGCTTCCCGATCGTCATCACCGTCGATGGAGGTGAACTGTCCAAGGATCAGACCCTCGGCACCGTCAAAGAATCCCAGCTGTCGAAGCTGGGTCATATAGGACGCCGACGCCTCAAGGCCTGGACCAATAGCCTCCAAAAGGGCGAGCTTTCCTTGCATCGAGGCGGGCCAGTAACGTGTGCCTGCAAGCTTTGCGAAGCAACGAATATTGCCACCAATGATCGCAGCCTCGGGAAGATCGTTCGGTTGTCCTAAAGAATCTCCGACCGAGCCGGCGATAACGCCGTAGTTTCCTTCCTCATGAGAGTCCTGAGCAGTTCCGGCCCCAAAGCTCCCAACTGCGTGTAATTCGGGCAAGATACGTTCGCCGCTTAGCAAACGCGCGAGGTCATCCGTGCCGCGCTCAAGGACAGTTTTCGGATTCCATAGTGTCGTTTTCTGGCCTGTGATCGTGTTGATGGCAACCACGATCGTCGAAAGATCAGAGAATCCTGCAAAAGGCTTGGCGTTCGCAGAAAGAATGTCCCAGTCGATCAACTCGAGAGTTTCGTTTGCTAGATCGCCGCCGGAGATATCGAGGATTGCGTCAACGGAGTCGTCGGCGTAAAGATCGTTTAGTAATTGCGCACGCGCCTCAGGTGCAAAACGCCAAATGCGACCATTACTCGTCTCATAACGTCTGCTCGTCTCCATCACGTCAAGCAAACGAGTATCAAGATCGTAGCCACCTTCGTGGAGAGCCTCGGTAAATTTTGGAAGTGACTGGCGTAGCCATGTCGTCTGAGGATCCGAGCAAGAAGAAAGTGCGAATTTCATAATCAACTCACCAACATAATTTTCAACTCAGTAATTCAATAAGCGGCTTAGCAACGCCATTCTCAACGCAGTAATTCAATAAGTGGCTTAGCAACGTCCGACCATCGCCATTCTTGGTCTACCCATTCGCGCCCACGTTCGCCCATCGCCCTAGCACGCTTGGGATCCTCAAGCAGGTACTCGACTGCTCTTGCTATGGCCGTCACGGAGCGTCCATTGACCACCACGCCAGTCTCGCCGTCGAGAACAGCTTCGGGAGCACCGCCTGAATCTCCGGCCACGACCGGCAGTCCAGCCGCATAGGCTTCCAAATACACGATTCCAAGACCCTCGATGTCGAGGCCCCCGCCCCGCGTTCGGCACGGCATCGCGAAAACATCGCCCATCGAATAATGCGCGGGCAACTCGGAGTAGGGGACTTCGCCGGTGAAAATAATGTCGGCGTTCGCCGGTGACGCCTCGGCCATCTCGTGCAGCTTCTCCGCGTAAGGGCCCTTCCCAACGATCACCAGCTTCGTGCCCGGGTACGCGGCGGTCACCTGCGGCCATGCATCAATGAGTCGGTCCTGGCCTTTGCGTTCCACGAGCCGTGAAATACATACGACCACGGGCGCATGCTTGGCAATCCCGTACCGCTCGCGCAAACCGCGCCGCGCTTCCTTATTAAACGCGAACTGCTCGGGATTGATCGCGCCATGGAGCTGCATGATCTCGGTCTCGCCAATGCACGGGCGAAGGCGCTGGAGCGTGGCTTCGGTCAGGTAGGTGACCACATCGGCGTCGGCGAAAACTTTCTTAAGGATCTGACGGGACCCCGGGAGCATCGACCAGCCGATTTCATGCCCGTGCGTGGTCGAAATGACCTTCGACGCGCCGGCCTCCCGAGCTGCATTTGCCATTATTCCAAGCGGCGCGGCCGCGCCAAACCAGACGTTGTCGATTGCGTGTTCGCGAATGAGTTCTTGCATCGTGGCTTTGACCGCGGGAACTGGCAGCATCATTGTTCCGGGATAGCGGACGACGACGAACGGTTGTTTGGCATCGTAGTCTGCGGCTAGTTCGCTGCCGGGACGGTCGCCGTCTGGGGGAGTGGACGCATAAACGACCAGTTGCGAAGGATCCAATTCACCCACGAAACCCTCGAGAAAGGTTTGAATGCCGCCCGATCGGGGCGGGAAGTCGTTGGTGACAAGGAGGGTTTTCTTCATCGTGCCATTCTATAGGCCTTCGGTGCGCTTCAACACTTCCGTGAGGCGGTTCGCCGAGGTAACGACTGCGGCGGCGTGCTGGCGTCCGGGCTGACGGCCCATGCGTTCGATAGGTCCGGAAATGGACACGGCGGCGATGACGCGGCCTGATGGCCCGCGTACGGGCGCCGAAATGGAGGCGACGCCGGGCTCACGCTCGGCGATCGACTGGGCCCACCCTCGGCGTCGTACTGCGGAAAGAACGGTGGCGGTAAACTCGGCACCATGGAGGCCGCGGTGAAGACGGTCAGGCTCTTCCCACGCGAGCAGCACCTGGGCTGCGGAGCCGGCCAGCATGGAAAGGGTCGCACCGACAGGGATGGAATCGCGCAGGCCCATGGAACGTTCGGCGGCCGCGACACAGATGCGCTGATCGCCCTGACGGCGGTAGAGCTGTGCGGACTCACCGGTGTGGTCGCGCAAGGCAATGAGGACGGGATTGGCGGCGGCGAGGAGGCGGTCCTCGCCGGCGGCGGAGGAGAGCTCGGTGAGACGCGGTCCAAGGACGAAGCGTCCCTGCATGTCGCGGGCGACGAAGCGGTGATGCTCTAGCGCGACGGCGAGGCGGTGCGCGGTGGGGCGAGCCAGATGCGTTGCGTTGACTAGTTGCGCGAGTGTGAGTGGTCCAGCTTCAAGAGCGCCAAGCACCATGGCGGCCTTGTCGAGGACGCCAACTCCACTTCCATTCTTTTCGTCCATGACTCGATATTGCCATCTCATTTCATGAGACGCAAGTGTCTCATGTCCAGAAAAGGAGCAAGGTATGGATAACGCAATATGAAGCGAGGAATCTATGAGTGGAACACTGGCCGAGAAGGTATGGAATGACCACGTCGTTAAGCGCGGCGAAGATGGCGCACCAGACCTGCTCTACATTGATCTGCAACTTGTCCATGAGGTGACCAGTCCGCAGGCCTTCGAAGGTTTGCGTCTAGCAGGGCGCGAGGTTCGACGCCCGGATCTCACCATCGCGACAGAAGACCACAACACGCCCACACTCAACATCGATCTGCCGATCGCGGATCCGACGTCTCGCACCCAGATCGAGACGCTGCGCAACAACGCGGAAGATTTTGGCATTCGCCTTCACTCCCTTGGCGACGCCGACCAGGGCATCGTCCACGTGGTGGGCCCGCAACTGGGACTCACACAGCCGGGTCTGACGATCGTGTGCGGTGACTCCCATACCTCGACCCACGGCGCCTTTGGCGCGCTCGCGTTCGGTATTGGCACCTCGGAAGTTGAGCATGTGCTTGCCACACAGAGCCTCCCGTTGACGCCGTTCAAGACGATGGCGATCAACGTTGACGGTCAGCTCAAGCCAGGCACAACGGCCAAGGACATCATCTTGGCCGTCATCGCCAAGATCGGAACCAATGGTGGATCCGGCTACGTGCTGGAATACCGCGGTGAGGCCATCCGTAACCTCTCGATGGAAGCCCGCATGACGATTTGCAACATGTCGATTGAGGCAGGCGCACGCGCCGGCATGATCGCTCCAGATGAGACAACTTTCGAATACATCAAGGGCCGCCCGCACGCTCCCGAGGGCGAGGAGTGGGACCGCGCGGTCGAGTACTGGAAGACGCTACGCACCGACGACGACGCCGTGTTCGACGCCGAAGTCACCCTTGACGCCAACACCCTCGAGCCGTTCGTTACTTGGGGCACGAACCCCGGTCAAGGAGTGCCGATCTCAGCATCGGTTCCCGATCCAGTCGACATCGCTGATGAGACTCTGCGCACTGCCGCCGAGCGCGCCCTCGAATACATGAACCTTGAGCCGGGCACAAACATGCGCGATATCGCTGTTGATACCGTGTTTATTGGCTCCTGCACGAACGGCCGCATCGAGGACCTTCGCAATGTCGCCCGCATCCTTGACGGGCAGAAAAAGGCCGACGGCGTCCGCGTGATGATCGTTCCAGGCTCCGCTCGCGTCCGGCTTCAAGCCGAAGCAGAGGGCCTCGATAAGATCTTCCTTGACTTCGGCGCCGAGTGGCGAAACGCGGGATGTTCCATGTGCTTGGGGATGAACCCGGATCAGTTGGCTCCCGGCGAGCGCGCGGCATCCACATCGAACCGCAACTTTGAGGGACGTCAAGGCAAGGGCGGCCGCACGCATTTGGTATCGCCGCTCGTAGCAGCGGCAACAGCTATTCGCGGCACGCTATCGACGCCGTCCGATCTCGAACTGGCAGTCTGACGGAGGAAAGTAATGGAAAAGTTCATCTCACACACGGGCACAGGTGTGCCGCTGCGTCGTTCGAACGTGGATACCGATCAGATTATCCCCGCGGTCTTTCTTAAGCGGGTGCAGCGCACTGGCTTCGAGGACGCGCTCTTTTACGGGTGGCGCAACAATCCGGATTTCGTGCTGAACCAAGAGGTGTACAAGCGAGGATCGGTTCTGGTTGCAGGGCCCGACTTCGGTACGGGATCATCTCGCGAACACGCCGTGTGGGCTTTGAAGGACTATGGATTCAAGGCAGTTCTAGCTCCGCGCTTTGCGGACATTTTCCGTGGCAATGCCGGCAAGCAGGGACTTGTGGCTGGAATTGTCACTCAGGAAGATGTCGAGCAGCTTTGGAAGATTCTCGAGACAGAGCCTGGCACCGAAGTGACCGTTGATCTGGAGAATCGTACCGTGAGGGCGGGAGGATTTACCTGTTCGTTCCAGATTGATGACTACACGCGCTGGCGGCTCATGGAGGGCCTCGACGATATCGGGCTCACCTTGCGAGATGAGGACCTCATCACGGAATACGAAAAGAACCGGCCGTCCTTCAAGCCGACCACGCTGCCTGCGAAGACCCTACCGAAGGTGGAGGTTGAATCCGCGCGGCCAGTAGATTCGGACGCGCCGCTCAGCTGACTCGCCTTCAGGGGCTCGGCTGACTCGCGCCCAGCTGTCTCACGTTAAGCTGTCTCGCGCTCAGCGGATCCACCAGCCGGTTTGGTTACCTGCGACGCCTTTGACTGAGAGAACCGCCGGCTAACGAAATTGACGCACGAGGGCGGATCAGGTCCCGATGTAACTCTTGGGGATCAACTCTGCATTTCGCACGCCGTGCAAGATTTTCGGATCGATGAGAAATCCGCGTTTCAGAACCGAAAACTGACCGTTGGGTTCGAGGATAACGGCGGAGACTTCGTCGTCGTTCCGAACTCCAGCCAAGCGCAGCGCCTGCCAAAGTTCGTCTTCGGACAGTCCGTTGTGCCCCAGCGTTCCCACGAAAACTTCGCCGCCAGCCATGACGACGACGGGGTGGTTGTTGATGAGGGAGTCGGCTCGAGGGGAGAGGCGCAATAGGCTCATAATCCAGCGCATGATGAACAGTGTGGTGAGGGCAATTGCACCCGCCGTCAGGGTTGGCGTGTGCCCCATTGTGGCACGTCCCGCGATTGCGCCGACGATCACCACCGCCGCCATGTCGTACGTGGACAGGCCCGTGGATACGCGTTGACCCAGCATCCGCAGAAGAGCAAGTAGGAAGCAATACATAAGCACTGTTGCCAGTGCAACAGCGAGTGCCTGCGTGGGTGTGATAGATAAGAGTTCGCGCATCGTCATGGTATCGAAGGACATACTCCGATAATGCCACGTACCTGCGCTTCAATGCCGAAAGTAGCGAATACACGGTAGTGTAATAGCACTGAAATCGTTCAAAATGAGAAGAGATCCAATGCCAGGCGTTCTTAAAGTCACGGGTGGCCGCCCACTCACCGGTGAGATCACCGTGCGCGGCGCGAAGAACTTCGTGTCGAAGGCGATGGTCGCCGCACTCCTTACCGAGGAAACATCTGTGCTGCGAAACGTGCCGTTGATCCGCGACGTGGATGTGGTCAGTCAGCTCCTACGCGCCCACGGCGCAGAGGTGGACTACGACCAGGAAGCTGGCACCGTAACAATTACTCCGGGCGAAATTCATCTTCCTGATCCCATGGAAGTTGACGCGCTGGCTGGTTCTTCACGTATTCCGATTCTCTTTTGCGGCCCACTACTGCATGCACTGGGTGAAGCGTTCATTCCCGACCTCGGCGGATGCCATATCGGTGATCGCCCCGTTGATTTCCACCTGCAGGTGCTTGAGGACTTCGGTGCGAAGCGTGATGAGCAGGAGCTTGGCCTGCACCTGACTGCTCCCAAGGGTCTTCGTGCTCGTCGCGTGAAGTTGCCATACCCATCCGTGGGTGCCACCGAGCAGACGCTTCTCGCGGCAGTTAAGGCCGACGGCATCACTGAGCTATCCAATGCTGCGGTTGAGCCGGAGATCTATGACCTCATCGCGGTGCTACAGAAGATGGGCGCGCTGATCACGGTCTCCACAGATCGCACGATCCACATCGAGGGCGTAGGTGAACTCCACGGTTATAACCACACGGCGCTCGCGGATCGTATCGAGGCCGGATCGTGGGCTTGCGCTGCACTCGCAACCAAGGGAGACATCACGGTTCGTGGTGCCTGCCAAGAGCCGATGATGAACTTTTTGAATTTCTACCGCAAAGTCGGTGGCAAGTTTGAGGTGTACGACGACGGGATCCGCTTCTGGCATCCCGGCGGCGAACTTAATTCGATTCCGCTTGAAACCGATGTCCATCCTGGGTTTATGACCGACTGGCAGCAGCCCATGGTGGTGGCCCTTAGCCAAGCCGACGGCGTGTCCATTGTTCACGAAACCGTATATGAGAACCGCTTCGGGTTCACGAAGGCGCTTAACAAGATGGGCGCGCACATCCAGGTGTACCGCGAGTGCTTGGGCGGTAAGGAATGCCGTTTTGGCCGGGAGAACTACTACCACTCCGCAGTCATTCAGGGACCGACGCCGCTCAAGGCTGCCGACATCGAAGTGCCTGACCTTCGTGGCGGATTCTCTCACCTGATCGCGGCGCTGGCTGCCGAGGGAACATCCATGGTGTCCGGCATCGACCTCATTAACCGCGGCTACGAACACTTCATGCAGAAGCTTCGCGCTCTGCATGCAGATGTCGAGCGCATCAGCTAGCAGTTGCCGAAAGCCTGAGTTGACATCCCGGTGGTGGGCGCCCGCGCCCGAAGCTTCCAACGCGTTTAGGGTAGTAGCCCTTCCATTTTTAGCTCTTCAAGGAGTCATCTCGAGCGTGCGAGTAAGCGGTGCCGAGAATGTTCCGCGCAATGGGCCGGTCATCATCGTTTCGAATCACACGGTTCACCTAGATGCTGTGAGCATCGGCGCGGCCGTTTATCGTGCCGGCCGAGCGCCCTGCTTTGCCGCAGGCTCCGACTTTTTCAGCGTGCCGGGGCTGGATTACATCCTCGACAAGCTTGGAGCGATCCCGGTCTACCGCGAAGGCCCGAATACTGCCGGATCCTTGGATGGCCTGCGTGAGGCGCTCGACGACGGTCGGGCACTCGTTCTCTTTCCCGAGGGCACGTTTACCCGCGATCCGGAGCTATGGCCAATGCGCGGCAAGACCGGGGTAGTCCGCCTCGCTCTGTCACGTCCTGATGTCCCGATCATTCCCGTCGCTCACTGGGGCAACGAGCCGATCATGCATCCGTGGACGAAAAAGATTCGCTGGTCGCTCATTGGCCCCCGCCGAACCACAGTCGAAGTACTCTTTGGGCAACCGCTCCACCTTCCTCTTGTGACGCACAAGGCGATTGACGGAGAGTCGAGTGACGGTGGGATTACCTATGAGGGTTTGACCGCCGCAACCGAAGTCGTGATGACAGAAATCGAGAAGCTACTCGTTGATCTTCGCAAGCGTCAGCCGATGGGGATGTCAGTTACACCGAGGCAACGACGATGGGACTGCAGTCTCGATGGCGATCCCAACTCGGAGCTCGATACGAGCAACAAGGCACGACGAAAGAAGCTCACGAGTATGTGGCAGCGTCTACGCGGGCGCGGCTAGTTTGCGCTCTCGACGTCAATCACGATACGCGCGGGGTTAACCAAAGAGAAGACTCGGTACGGGCGATCTTCGCTCGCACCGATCGTGACGGAATGCAGGCCCTCGAACATGCCGCTCACGTGCGCGACTTCGATTCCGCCGTCGTTCTTAAAGAGTCCGGTTACGAGAATGTCGTCGTCTCCGGCGTCGAACGGGTAACGCACTCCCGCGACCCACACTTGCAGTTGGCGTTCGGTGCCGGTCTCAATCTCAAATCCGGATCCGTCCTCGTATGCCTTGTCCGTCCAACCTTCGGTGGACCACTCCATCGAACCGTGCGGATCGTCGTATTCGATAACCACGCGGTCAAAGCCGTCGTGTTCGCCAAATCGAACAGCGATGGGTAGGGCCTGTCCATCGGCCGCTAAGGTGTCCGACGACGCCAGCGGTCCCGTCACGAATTCCTGGCGGTGCGTATTGGCGTCGGGATCGTCCTTGTCAGGGAGGCTGAGATCTTCTGTCGCGGAGGGAGAAGGTTCGTTGGTAGACGTTTCCTCGTCTGGATCCGTGCTCTGCGTTGGTTGTGATGGGCTCGGGGTGTCCTCACTCGTAGATACCGCATCGGTGGGGGAGGCCGACACACCGTTATCCGCATCGTCTGAGGTAGTAGAGCACGCAGTCATCGTAAGGACGCCTGCAGCGGCTAATGCGATCAACTGTTTTTTCATGGCTTCTCCCACCCTCGCGCTCATTGTTTGCGGTAATTCTACCGGGAATGCCAGCAGAGGAATGTCACGGTTGAGTTGCACATCGAGCTGCAAATGGAACGAGGCGCGTGCTTGTGAGGTGCGTGCTTGTGGGTGGACCTTGCGAATCGGCGGTAAAGTCTTTCCAATGAAGAGTACTGAACCAAAGAAGATCCGCGTGGCGCTCATTTATGGTGGTGCCTCCGGCGAGCACTCAATTTCTTGCGCCACGGCTGGCGCAGCGATGGCGGCACTTGATTCGGACCGCTATGAGGTCGTGCCCATCGGAATCCGCCGCGATGGGACATGGGTTCCCGGAGCGAGCGATCCCTCCACGCTCTCGCTTTCTGCCGGACTAGTGGAGGTTCCGCAGCAGCCAGAATCAATCGTTCTTCCCGCAGGTGACGGCTCTCAGGATCTGGTGAAGTTCGATTCCGACAGTGATGAGGACCTTGGCTCACTGGAGAGCCTAGGCAAGGTCGACGTGGTGTTCCCGCTCCTTCACGGTCCCTTCGGCGAAGATGGGACTATTCAGGGTCTTCTTGAGATGGCTGGCATTCCCTATGTGGGGTGTGGGGTTTTCGCATCCGCCGCTGCAATGGATAAGCACTACATGAAGATCGTGTTGGAGGCGGCAGGAATTCCCGTCGGCCGCTACGTCGTGGCAAACGCGCGCCGCTGGCGTACCGCGCGCTCCGCCGTCGTCGAGGAAGTTTCTCAGCTTCAGTTCCCCGTCTACGTGAAGCCCGCTCGAGCAGGCTCGTCGTTGGGTATCACGAGGGTGTCGAAGATCGAGGACTTGGACGGCGCAATTGAGGAGGCTCAGCGGCACGACCCGAAGGTGATTATTGAGCAGGGTGTCGTTGGTCGCGAGATCGAGTGTGCTGTCCTCGGTGGGCACGGCGATGAGCCGGCACGGGCCTCTGTGTTGGGCGAGGTGCTTCTCGATGCGCCGGCAGCCGGGTTCTATGACTTTGAAAGCAAGTACGTGAATACCGATGGCTTGACGATGTCAATTCCTGCGGATGTGTCGGAGGAGATTTCCGATCGGCTGCGGGCGCTCGCCGTGGACACCTTCGACGCCTTTGGCTGTGAGGGTATGGCTAGGGTCGACTTCTTTTTGACTGACGACGGCGATGCGATGGTCAACGAGCTGAACACCATCCCGGGCTTCACACCGTTCTCGATGTATCCGCTCATGTGGGAGGCAAGCGGTCTTACGTACTCCGAACTCTTGGACGAGTTGATTTCTCTCGCCCTAGAAAGGCCCACGGGTCTGCGGTAAAGCCGCGTGCCGTGAAGCCGCCGGGCCTGTCGTAAACCTGTCTGGTTCGCGAGAGCCGGTCCGCGGTAAAGCTGCGGACCTCGTGCACGGCCAGTGGCTCGCGGCAAATCTGAACAGAATCAGGTGGGTGACTGGCGACACATAAAATTAAGTTGAACATTCAACCATTGCTCTCGTATGGTTAGTACCAGAGACGCGAGAGCGTCGATTCCGAATCGGCCATGAGGGCCGTTGGGACAAACCTTTTAGAAAGAGGCTAATTGTGAAGATTGTGTACCTTGTAGGTTCGCTCGCTAAGGATTCGCTCAACCGCGGACTCTCGGAAGCTCTCGTTGAGCTTGCTCCCGAAGGCGTGGAAATGGTTGAGGCTGAGATCAAGGATCTCCCGCTGTTCAACCGCGACCTCGAGAACGACATGCCTGAGCCTGCTGCAAACTTCAAGTCGCTCGTAGCCTCCGCAGACGCAGTCCTGCTCGTCACCCCCGAGCACAACCGCTCCTACTCGGCAGCGATCCACAACGCCATCGAGTGGACCTCCCGCCCCTACGGCGAGTGGGCACTCGCCGGTAAGCCGATCGCGATCATCGGTACCTCCCCTTCCGGAATCGGTACCGCAGTTGCGCAGTCGCAGCTTCGTTCCTCGCTGATGTTCTTCGGCAGCCCGATCATGGGGCAGCCCGAAGGCTACATCGACGCTACCAAGACCGGCCTCACCGAGACCGGATCGGTCTCCAACGAGGACTCCCGCGAGTTCCTCAAGGGCTGGATGCAGACCTTCGTTGACTTCACCAAGGCGAACTCCAACTGAATGCTGAGCGCCTAGCCCTTCGTCTAGACCGCCTAGGGCTAGGTTGATGGCTGGCGGCACATTGTCTTCTAGCTGCACCACTTCCGTCCTCGGTCGCTTCCGATGGCATGATTGAGTTCATGCTTATTTCGGAAATGACCGAGGACGAACTTATATCCTCATTCTTGCCTTTCCTCCCAACGTCCAGTCGTGCGACTGTGCCTTCTGGTGATGACAGCGCCGTGCTCGAGTTTGAGGGAGCCACCGCGGTATCGGTGGATTTGTTGATGGAAGACCGCCACTTCTTGCGCACGTGGTCCACGGGTCGCGACGTCGGTTTTCGAGCGGCGATGCAAAATCTCGCCGACGCCGTAGCCATGGGTGCACAGCCCGTCACCCTCGTTGTGGGCTTGGCTTTGCCTAGTGATTTGGATTCAGCGTGGCTAACTGACTTCGCCCGGGGTCTTTCCGATGCGTGCGAACCTCTTGGCGTGGGAGTCGATGGCGGTGATTTGGTGGGTGGTGACAAGATTGCCGTTTCCGTCACCGTGCTTGGCGACATGGAAGGGCGCGAGCCGGTCTTGCGCTCCGGTGCTCAGCCAGGTGATCGCATTATTCTCGCAGGCAATCTCGGTCACGGAGCCGGTGGATTTGCGCTACTTGAGGCCGGATACACCAGAGACGATGAGAACCCGAAGCTTTCTGGTCTCGTGGATGACTTCCTGCGGCCAAAGCCCCCGCTAGAGATTGCCTTGGCTGCTGCACGTGCAGGTGAACTCCATACTCTGATGGATGTCTCGGACGGCCTCATCCGCGATGCGCGTCGAATGGCTAAGAGCTCCGGGGTATGGATGGATGTGAACAAGCGAGCTGTAGAGAGCAAGCTTGGTGATTTGGCCGTGGCGGCAGGTCGGTTGAAGACTGATCGGCGAGAGTGGTTGTTTACCGGGGGAGAGGACCACGGGTTCCTCGCCACGATTTCACCCAGTGCTGATATTCCACCCGGCTTCATCGAAATCGGCGAGGTGCAAGGTCCGTTTAGGGGCGGCCGCGTGACCGTCTCCGGTGCCGATATTGCTGACGGTGGTGGCTGGGATCACTTCCTAAAGTAATTGGAATGAGTCCAGATTCGGCACGCACCATTCGTTGGTGTATCAGCGAAAAGTCGCCGTCGATTGCAGGGCGGTAGTCCTAATTTTGATGATCGGGCTGCCAATTCGGGACAAAGGTTTGAATTAAGCAAGTATCGCATTGCTAAATTGAGGCAAGTAAGGCTAACCTAAGTACGTCTTAACTGTCCCAATTCTTGGAGGACCCATGGCAATGCGCCGCTCGTCGAAGAGCCTGATCGCTCTTGGATTAACCACTGCACTCACGCTCACCGCTTGCGGAAGCGATGCAGACAATTCGACTACTGATTCGACCTCAGACACGGCGCAATCTGATCAAGAAACCTCGAATGACGTAGATGGTGCGGGCGGGGCCAAGACGGTCACTGATATTTCCGGCAACGAGGTTGTCATTCCGGCGGACATCGATTCGATCGTGGTGACGGATAACCGCTCGTTCCAGATCGTTGATGACTGGGGCATTGAACTCACGGCCGCTCCGCTCGAACTCATGGCAGAACAGGTCGTTTCGTACCCGACCAACCCAGATATTGTTAATCTCGGTAACCATCGCGAGCCTAACCTCGAGGGTATTGTTCAGGTTCAACCCGACCTCGTGATTAACGGTCAGCGTTTCGCAGATCACGCCGAGGAGATCAAGGGTCTGCTGCCGGAGGGCGCAGCGTTCGTTGATATCAACAAACCAGATGACATGCCGCTTGATGAGTACTACGTTGAAGCCACCACGCTCCTCGGTGAGATTTTCGACGAGCAGGATAAGGCCGAAAAGCTCATCTCCAACTTCGAGGATGCCATTGAGCGAGGCAAGCAGGAATACGATCCGAGTCAAACGGTGATGGGGCTCGTGACCTCGGGCGGGTCGATCAACTATGCCGCACCCGGTACCGGACGCTCGGTTGGCCCGGTCTTTGATCTGCTCGATCTGACGCCATCGATGGACCGCGAGGGCTCCACGAACCACCAGGGCGACGACATCTCGGTGGAAGCTATTGCGGAGACAAATCCCGACTGGCTGCTGGTGCTCGATCGCGACCAAGCCGCAGCGAGCGAAGGTGAAGAGTACACGCCTTCTGCGGAACTGATTACGAACTCGGAGGCGCTTGCCAAAGTCAACGCGGTGGTCAACGACCACATCGTATATACCCCGGATTACTTCTACCAGCACGAAGACATCATTTTGTACACGGATTACCTCAACGAAATCGCCGACGCCTTTATCTCGGCGCGAGGTGACGGTCAGTAACGCAGACGAGCAAGTATTTACAGATGTCATCAGTTTCAGCCCGGAATCAGGCGCGGCCTCAGGTCGCGTCTGAGCCGCCGTGCCGCGATGTGATTAATCCGCCCTCGAAGCGCAAGGAGTACCTGGCGCTACTGGCGGGTGTCATCGCGACGCTGGCCCTCGTCGTCGTCTCGCTTTTCGTTGGTGTCTACGACATCACGGGTGCCGACGACGGCTGGGACATGTTCTTTATTACGCGCGTCCCACGCACCGTTGCACTGGTGCTTTCGGGTGCGGCCATGGCGATGGCGGGGCTGATCATGCAGCTGATGACGCAGAACAGGTTTGTTGAGCCGACGACGACGGGCACGATCGAGTGGGCAGGTCTCGGTCTCTTGCTCACGATGCTGTTCTGGCCGGATCCTTCCATCTTTGAGCGGATGGTCGGTGCGATTGTGTTCGCCTTCGCTGGAACGATGATTTTCTTCCTGTTCTTGCGAAGGGTGACGTTGAAGTCGTCGCTGATCGTTCCCATCATCGGCATTATGCTCGGAGCGGTCGTCAGTGCGATCTCCACATTCATTGCCGTCCAAACCGATCTTCTACAGACCCTGAGCATCTGGTTTGCAGGAAGCTTCACCATGGTGGTGCGTGGGCGTTACGAACTCATCTGGATCGTCCTCGCGGTCACCATCTTGGCGTTTATCATTGCGGATCAGTTCACGGCCGTGGGCTTGGGCAAGGACATCGCGACCAACATTGGACTCAACTACAACCTCATCATTTTTGTAGGCGTCACGATGGTTGCAGTGGTCACGGGCGTCACCGCCGTCATCATCGGCTCGCTTCCGTTCCTAGGTCTGATAGTTCCCAACGTGGTATCTATGATCCGGGGCGATAACCTGCGTACCAACCTGCCGTGGGTGTGCATCGTCGGTATATGGGTGGTAACGGTGTGCGACATCATTGCGCGAACGATCATCATGCCCTTCGAGGTTCCGGTCTCCACCATCCTCGGCATCGTTGGCGCGGTCGTGTTCATCTTGATTCTCGTCAGGAGGCGCAAGTATGCCAAGTAAACTGCAACTGCTGCGCCGAAGCAAAAGTCTTCCGGGGGATAGGGCGTTAAGCCAAGCTGTCTCGCGACGTACCGATTCCATCGTGACGCCTCGGCACCGTCGTCGTCTGCAAGTTTTGTTTGTCATGTTGATCGTCGTGTCCATCGTGGCCACGCTCGGGGTGCTGTTCTGGGGGAACCCGACAGAATTCATGTCGGATCCGTGGAAGACCATCGCGAAGATGCGCGGCGAGGACCTCGTGGTTATTGCCGTCGTCGCGCTGTGTCAGTCGTTCGCCACGGTGTCCTTCCAGACGGCCACCCAAAACCGAATCATTACGCCGTCGATCATGGGGTTTGAGTCGCTGTACCGGCTGATACAGACGGCGTCGGTGTTCTTCCTAGGAATCTCGGGCGTCATGGTGCTTGACAACACGCCCGTATTCTTCTTGCAGGTGGGCGTGATGGTTTTGCTGTCCGTCATGCTCTATACGTGGCTGCTGTCCGGAAAACTTGGGAATCTGCACGTCATGCTGCTCGTGGGCATCATCATTGGCGGCGGGCTTGGCTCACTGTCCACGTTCATGCAGCGTCTAATGGATCCCAACGAATTCGACGTGCTGACCGCCCGCTTGTTCGGCAATATTTCGAACTCCGACACCTCCAACCTTCTCTACACCATCCCTATCGTGTTGGTGGTGTGCGGGATTATTTACGCGCGAAGCAACAAGCTCAACCTGATGTCGCTCGGCCGTGACGCGACCACTAATCTTGGACTCAATCATCGCCGCGAACTGATCGTTACGCTGTTCTTGGTCTCGGTTTTGATGGCGATGACGACGGCGTTGGTGGGCCCCATGACCTTCCTAGGCTTCCTTGTGGCCACGTTGGCGTACTCGTTTACCGACACCTACGACCACCGCTACATTTTCCCGGCAAGCTTCCTCATCGGGTATTCCGTGCTTGCCTCCGCATACTTTGTCCTCCGTCATGTGTTCTACGCCGGTGGCGTGGTCACAATTGTTGTCGAACTCGTGGGCGGTATCGCCTTCTTGGTCGTCGTTATGAGAAAGGGTCGCTTGTGATTTCCCTGAAAGAAGTATCCCGAAAGTACACGGACGACATCGTGATCGGGCCGGTGACCTTCGATATTCCCAAAGGTGGCGTGACTGCCCTCGTTGGACCGAACGGTGCTGGTAAATCCACGATCTTAACGATGATTGGGCGCTTGCAGGATGCGGATTCCGGAACCATTGAGGTAGGCGGACTCAACGTCTTCGAAGCACCATCGAAGGAAATCGCCAAGAAGATGTCGATCCTGCGCCAAGAGAACCACTTCATTACGCGACTGACCGTACGTCAGCTCGTGAGCTTTGGCCGCTATCCCTATTCCAGTGGACGCCTCACACTTGAAGACGAGTTCTATATCGACCAGGCCATCAACTTCCTCCACCTCGGGGACCTCCAGGACCGGTTCTTGGATGAGCTCTCTGGCGGGCAGCGCCAGCGTGCATACGTGGCGATGGTGTTGGCACAGGACACCGAGTACGTGCTACTTGACGAGCCGCTAAACAATCTCGATATGCAGCATTCCGTACAGATGATGCAGCAGCTGCGCCGCGCAGCCGATGAACTGGGACGTACCGTGGTGATTGTTCTTCACGACATCAACTTTGCCGCGCGCTACGCGGATACGATCATCGCTTTGCAAGATGGCAAGCTCGTGGAGATGGGGAATGTGGACGACATCGTCCAGTCCGATACCCTCACTCGCATCTTCAATACGCCCGTGAGCGTGGTGTGCGGCATCGACGGCCAGAAGGTCTGCTCGTATTACTAACGATTGTTGCTGCCAAGGCTGACGCCTATAGGCCGGGGCTGACGCGCGAATACGTAGTCGGTAGCCTGGCTTGAAAAAGAAAACCCCGGACGATGTCCGGGGAATTTCTTAGCTCTTAAATAGCTCGGGCTACATCACACGTTGCGCGTGACCTTGCCGGCCTTAATGCACGAGGTGCACACGTTCAGACGCTTCGGGGCACCCTTAACGAGAGCGCGAACACGCTGAATGTTCGGGTTCCAACGGCGGCTCGTACGCACGTGGGAGTGCGAGACGCTCTTGCCGAAGCCCGGGCCCTTGCCGCAGACGTCACATACAGAGGCCACGGTTATCTCCTTCGTTTGCTTGAGAGGCAACATGCCCCTTACCAAAAATGGCAACTAAAGAATCATAGCTGACTGCCGTACTCGTTTCCAAGCTTGGGTGCCAGTGGTATACGGCACGTTCGCGTGGTTACCGCGCGCAGAAGTGTCGGTGTTCCGTTGTATCGTTGGAAAGACAAGGAGGAACCGTGAGCAAGTCTAAGTCTTCAGCTGATGCGAAGGCGAATGCCAGTGTGGGTAGTACCGACGGCGACATCGCTAGCCGCGCCGCGCTAACCACAGAACAATGGACCACCCTCTCGCGTCCGCTTGACCGCGTGCTTGGCAAGCGCAGTGCCAATGCACTGGCGAAACTCAACCTCCATACCGTGGGGGATCTTCTGTCCCACGTGCCTTTCCGATTGGCTCGCAGAGGCGAATTGCTTCCCATCGAATCGGTTGCTGCTGGCGATTCGGTGACGGTGGTGGCGCGCGTGATGAGTTCGCGCATGCGTCCGATGAACAATCGCCGCGGATTCATCTTGAACGTGTCGATTTCTGATGGTGAGCACGATCTTGACCTCACGTTTTTCGGTAAGTCCTCCCGCCCTTTGAAGTACCACGAAATGCAGCTGTCACCGGGTACGGTAGCCACGTTCTCCGGCACGATTTCCTCGTACCGTGGCCAGTTGCAGCTCTCGCACCCCGAATACGAACTCCTCGAGGATGAATCGGAGGTGGATCCGGACAAGATCGCACGCCCAATTCCGATCTATCATGCCGCGCAAAAGGTGCCGTCGTGGCACATTGAAAAAGCTGTCGCGGTCATCCTGCCGTCCCTGACGGAAGCGGACCTCCCCGATCCACTGCCGGAGGACTACCGCCGCAGGCACGGCCTGCCATCCCGTTTTGCGGCCGTGATGGCTCTGCACCGCCCCGAGGATGAGGACAGCTGGCTTCGCGCAGCCGAGCGGATGAAGCACGAAGAGGCCTTCGTCCTCCAAATGGTACTTGCACAACGGGCGGCAACAGCGCGCGAGGCGGCAGCTCCGGCATGCCCGCCACGCCAGGATGGGATCGCTGCAGCCTTCGACGATCGCCTTCCGTTCGCTCTTACGGACGGTCAGAAGGCGGTCGGTGTGGAACTGTCGAATGAGTTGGGGCGCTCGGAGCCAATGCGCCGGCTACTTCAGGGAGACGTCGGTTCCGGCAAAACCATCGTGGCGCTGCGCGCCATGCTCCAAGCCATCGACGTCGGCCATCAAGCCGTTCTCATCGCCCCCACTGAGGTACTCGCTCACCAGCATCTCGCCACGATTGAAAAGCTCCTGGGTGAGCTGGGTAGGGGAGGGCAGCTTGGAGCCCCTGATCAAGCTACAAGGGTCCAACTTCTCACTGGCTCAATGACCCAGAAACAAAAGCGTCAAGCTTTGGCAAACATCGCGTCGGGTGCTGCAGGCCTCATCATCGGCACGCACGCGCTGCTTCAAGACAACGTGCAGATCCCGTTTCTCGCCCTCGCTGTGGTCGATGAGCAGCATCGCTTCGGAGTGGATCAGCGAGACACGCTCGCGGCGGGAGCACACCTGCTGGTCATGACCGCCACACCAATACCTCGCACCATCGCCATGACGTCCTTCGGTGATCTTGAGGTGTCCACGCTTTCGGAATTACCCGCCGGGCGCTCGCCTATCACCACCAACCTTGTCCCCGCATTCAACGAGCGTTGGGTGCAGCGCACCTGGGAAAGGGCTCGTGAGGAGGTTGACGCCGGCGGGCGAGTTTACGTTGTCTGTCCGAGAATCTCGGCTACAGAAACCGAAATCCAGACGGACGCGAATACCGGTGAGCCCAATGACGAATCTTCGAGCGATGGAATGTTACCCATCGATCTCAGCGAGGAGATGCCCAAGAAAGACATGGCGTCAGTTGAGCAGACACTTTCCGAACTCAAAGCCAATCCGGCACTCGCGGGCGTGGAAATCGGGTACGTCCACGGCCGGCTCACCACCGATGAGAAGGATGCTGCCATGCGGGACTTCTCTTCGGGCAAGACCCCTGTGTTGGTGACCACCACGGTGATTGAAGTGGGCGTGGATGTGCCGGAAGCGACTCTCATGGTTATTTTGGATGCCGATCGATTCGGGCTGTCTCAGCTTCATCAGCTACGCGGCCGCGTGGGTCGCGGCAGCAAGCCCGGGCTCTGTCTTGCAGTCTTCAGCGCGCCCGAAGGAACCCTTGCATATGACCGCCTCGAAGCCTTTGCCTCGACAACAGACGGCTTCGTTCTTGCAGAGCACGATCTGGAGCTTCGCTCTGAAGGTGACGTTCTCGGCGCCGTGCAGTCTGGGCGTCGCTCCTCGCTGCGCTTCTTGCGAGTCTCGAAGGACGCGGACATCATTGCCACCACCCGCCAAGCAGCGTACGAGCTCCTCCAAGAAGATCCCGACTTGTCTGAACACGCAGAACTTGCCAGAGTTATGGAAGAGATGGACGCCGAACACACGCAGTACCTAGAGAGGGGTTAACCATGGCCCGCATTGTGTCTGGAATTGCCAAGGGGCGGAATCTCAAAGTTCCCAAGTCAGGGACCCGCCCCACTTCTGAACGCGTGCGCGAAGGGCTGTTTTCGCGTCTCGACCACCGCGGCTACATCGACGATTGCGTGATACTCGACCTCTATGCCGGCTCGGGTGCTCTTGGCCTCGAGGCGGCATCGCGTGGGGCACGCCGCGTCATTGCCGTGGAGGCCGCAGCGTCCGCCGCCAAAGTTATCGTCGACAACGTTAAAACCACCGGCCTCGATGTCGAGGTTATCAACCAAAAGGTGCTCACCTATCTTGCGAACGAAGCAACGGATGCGTTCGACGTCGTCTTCATCGATCCCCCGTACGAGGTGGACGACGACGATCTCGCTCTCGTCCTCGAAGCTCTCGTTCCGCACACCGCGAGTGACGCGCTCGTCGTCGTCGAACGAAACAAAAAGTCAACGGAACCACGCTGGCCTGCCGAACTTCAGCTAGAAGATGACAGAAGATGGGGCGATACCCGAGTGTGGACTGCCATTCGGACTGGTGCAGACAATAAGCTAGAGCTATGACACTAGCCGTTTGTCCGGGGTCCTACGATCCGATCACGTTGGGGCACCTTGACGTCGTCCGCCGAGCACGAGCAATGTTTGACGAGGTCGTGGTGGCCGTAGCGCGCAACGCTGCTAAGAACTACATGTTTAGCGAAGCCGAGCGGCTCGAGCTAGCGCGCGGTGCCGTTGCCGATATTCCGGGCGTGCGGGTAGAGATTGTCGACGGTCTTATTGCAGACTTCGCACGAGCTCAGGGTGCATCGGCTATTGTTAAAGGCTTGCGGGGAGCCGCGGATTTTGATGCTGAGCAGACCATGTCCTTGCTCAACCGGCACATGTCAGGTGTCGAAACAGTTTTTGTGATGGGTGATCCGGGCCTTGGCCACATCGCTTCATCATTTGTTAAAGATATTGCCCGTCACGGAGGCAAGATTGACGATCTTGTTCCGGAGAATGTGGCCCAAGCACTCAAGCAGAAGGTTGAATCATGAGCGAACAGGGCGAATCCCTCCTAGAAATCCTCGACGAACTTAGCCAGATTGTGGCCGAGGCGCGGTCAATGCCGATGTCGGCGTCCGCGCTCGTAAATCGCAGCGAGGTACTAGATCTGCTCGATACGGCTCGTGACATTGTTCCGGATCAGATCGTCGCTGCAGATTCAGTTCTGGCAGATGCGTCAGCAGTATCTCAAAGAGCAAACGCTGAAGCCGACGAGATCGTGGCACGCGCACACCGAGATGCCGAGACGATCTTGGCCGAAGCCCGTGAGCAGGCCTCGCGCCTTGTGGCTCAAGATCAGATTACGATCGCGGCGAAGTCTCAAGCCACGCGCATTTTGGATGAGGCAAAGCAGCAGTCAGACCAGATGGTACGCGGTGCCAACGAGTACAGCGATCGCACGCTGGGTGACCTCGCGAATCAGCTCGAGGGCCTCCAGGATCAGATCAGTGCCGGCCGCAATCTACTTGCTGAACGTCTCGATGGTGACATCCACGACGAGCAAGAAGCTGCCGAGTATGGCGAGAGCGTATACCGAATGAACGACGAGGAGCAGTAATGGAACTTCGTTCCCCCTATGTAATTTCTGTGATCGACCTGCCGCGCCAGGAAGGTTCAGAACGCGAGTTCTCGCTCACGCTCAGCGCGCCAGCTGATTGCGGAGTTGAGCTGCTCAAGGTTCCGGAAAATAGCCCGATCGAACTCGACATGCGCCTGCAGTCGGTCTCTGAGGGAATCTTTGTGCAGGGGCAGGCGAGAACAACCGCCTTTGGTCAATGTTCTCGGTGCCTCGCTGATCTCGAGGTAGCGATGGATGAGCCGATCGCCGAATTAGTTTTCTACCCGGAGAGCCGCCAAGCGCTGCTCGACGAGGGCGATGAGGAAGCCGACGAACTCCCCGTGGTTGAGGACGAGCACATCGATCTCGAGCCAATCATCCGAGACGCACTCGTTCTTGCCATGCCCTTTAGGCCGCTGTGTAAGCCGGACTGCGAGGGCCTGTGCGCGGAGTGTGGTGAACGCTGGGAGGACCTCCCAGATGACCACGAGCACGAATTCCTCGATCCCCGGTTCTCCGCACTTGACGATCTTGCCGCCCAGCTGGCAAAGAAGGAAGCTGACTCCCAGCAATGACGAGTCATCACGATCCTCGTACAGAGGTGACACACGAGCGCCTACTTCAGGCATGGGGCGCCGATATTCCGGCCGAGATGCTCGCGCTTGCTCTTACGCACAGGTCCTGGGCTTACGAGAACGACTCCGACCACAACGAGCGCCTCGAGTTCCTGGGTGACTCGATCCTGGGCGCTGTCGTGGCGTACACGATCTTCAAGCAGTACCCGGACAAGTCCGAAGGGGATCTCTCCAAGATTAAGGCGGCTGCGGTCTCGGAGCGCGCCCTTGCCGAAGTAGCGCGAAGCCTCAACCTCGGCGATCATCTTTTTCTCGGCCGCGGCGAAGAACTGAGCGACGGGCGCGACAAGGATTCGATCCTTGCAGACACCGTGGAGGCTCTCATCGGAGCGACCTTGCTCTCGCGTGGGGACAAAATCGCTGTAGACGTGATCAAGCGACTGATGGAGCCGAAGCTCCTCGAGGCGAGTCGAATGGGACCCGCTCTCGATTGGCGAACCGCAGTTGATGAGAAGGCTCGCGAGCTGGGAATCGCAGCACCCCTCACCTATGAAATCGAAGGCGTTGGCCCTGATCACGCTCGCGTGTACACGGCCAGAGTCCTGTTCGACGAAGTTTTCTGGGGGAGTGGAACGGCAACCTCCCAGAAGGCCGCGAAACTCGTCGCCTGCCAAAACGCCTACGAAAACATGGTGGTAGGCACACCCCCTGATCCCGTCCAGCGATAGCGATGCCCGAACTCCCTGAAGTTGAAACGATCCGCCTAGGTCTCGAGCCATACGTGCTGGGCCGAACTATCACCGATGTCGAACTGCTCAACCCGCGGGCCGCCCGTCGCTCGCCCGCCGGGCTAGATCCACTTCGCGGCCAAAAGATCATCGCTACTGCCCGGCGAGGCAAGTACATGTGGCTCCTCACGGACGACATGGCGATCATTGCTCACCTGGGCATGTCGGGACAGTTCCGCGTGGGCGGCGCTGAGAATCCGCATCGCAGGGCATCACTCTTTCTTGACGATGGCGTTCGGCTCGACTTCGTCGACCAACGCACGTTTGGTCACCTTCTACCGGACCAGCTGGTTCCCACCAACGACGGCGGGCCGGGCGGCCACGGAGCCCCAGATCCGTACGTTCCAGCTACAGTCGCGCACATAGGCAGAGACCTTCTGGACCCACTCTTTGATGCAAGGACTATCGCACGGAAGGTGAAAACCAAGCGAACACAAATCAAGCGGGCCCTTCTCGACCAGAGTGTTGCTTCCGGCGTCGGCAATATTTACGCGGACGAAGCTCTATTTCTCGCAAAAACCAACGGTCTTCGAGCGACCTCGCGCATGTCCGTGGCGAAGATAGAAGAGGTTTACCTCGCCGCGCGAGAAGTTATGAGCCGCGCGGTAGAGGTTGGCGGAACATCTTTTGACGCGCTCTACGTCAATGTGAATGGCGAATCGGGTTATTTTGACCGCTCTCTCAACGTTTATGGACGTTCCGGCAAGCCTTGCCCCCGATGTAGTGCAATAATTGTAAAGATACCTTTTATGGGACGCTCGTCCCATTACTGTCCGACATGTCAGAAGAGGATAGGTTAGACCGTGTCTGAAGAAACCGTTGATATTAGCGTAATGATCATTGACGATCACGAGGTGGTTCGTCGAGGCATCGCGGAAGTCGTTGACCGGGCGGAAGGTCTGACCGTTATTGCGGAGGCCGGCTCAGTGGGTGAAGCTGTTCGTCGCGCCGAGCTGATGAACCCGGAAGTCGCACTTGTTGATCTTCGTCTTCCTGACGGCACTGGCATTGACATCATCACCCAGCTGCGTGAGCGCGCTCCGTCCGTTAAGCCGATTGTTTTGACTTCTTTCGACGACGACGACGCACTTGCCGAAGCGCTGGAAGCTGGCGCGAAGGCATACCTTTTGAAGTCTGTACGCGGCGCGGAGATCACCGAAGTCATTCGCGCGGTGGCAGCGGGCCGAGTCTTGCTCGACGAGCGTACCGTCACGCGCCGTCGCGCCGATCATGATGATCCTACTGCGGATCTGACACCGTCCGAGCGCAAGGTGCTTGAGCATATTGGCGACGGGCTATCAAACCGTGAAATCGGTGAGAAGCTGGGCGTTGCTGAGAAGACGGTAAAGAACCACATCACGTCGCTGCTTTCGAAGATGGGTATGCAGCGTCGTACGCAGGTAGCGGCGTGGGTTGCTGGCCAGCGTGCAGCCGGATGGCGAAACCAGGCCAACTAGAAGGATAGTTGCCTACTAGTAGGCTAGTTCGCCACTAGGTTAGCGGCGCCTGCCACGCCATGACCGTGCCTTTAGCATCCGTGCGTGGACCGATCGTGAACGTGCCTCGATGCCGGCGCGCTCTTGCCGCAAGGTTTGACAGGCCGGAGCGTCGTGAGAGTGACTGAGTCATGCCCGCGCCGTCGTCCATCACCTTCACGCTGACCGTATCGAGCGTGACGTCGAGTTCAACGAGCGCAGATGAGGCATGGGCGTGGCGAGCGGCGTTCGATAAACCCTCGCGGACAACTGCCACAACGTCGTCGGAGATATCGGCACCCACGGCGTCGTCGATCTCGGTGAACATCTGGTCAGTTAGGACCGATTCGCCCTTCCACGTCACGAGAAGCGAGGGGGCGAAGCCTAGGGATTGGCGGGCAACTGAGGTCTCATGCTGAAGCCGTTCGACCAGTGCCGCCGATGAATTCGAATCGCGAAGCGAGTGAACAATCTGGCGAATTTGGCGAACAGATTCGTCAATGGAGGAGATTGCTTGGTCGAGGACGTCGGCTACGTCCTCCTTATGGCCACGTGCTGTCATTTCTTCTTTGACCGCGGTGATCTGCATACCGGAGGCGAAGAGTTGCTGAATGGCGAGATCGTGGAGATCGCGGGAGATTCGTGACCGCTCATCGAGTTCCGCTGCGACCTCTTGGGTGTGGCGAGCTTCCGCGAGTTCAAGCGCGATCGTGGCCTGCTTCGCGGCGTTTTCGGCCATCGCTAGATCATGGAGATTGAATTCTAGGCCCCCGGGGCTGCGCAGGAGGATGATGACTCCCTTACCCACGCCGTGTGCGCCAAGTGGCGCATAGAGTGCGGGACCAAACTTTCGCAGTTCGGGTACACGGAGATTTCGCAGGCGCTGCATGGAGTCCACAACCACGCCAGACTGTTCTTTAACCACGGTGATGGCGCGCCCTGCCGGCGGGAAGGTGAGGCCCAGCATGGATGCGCTACCTTCACCATCAACGATCTCACTTCGCCACGTATCTCCTAGGGACGGAAGAACGATGAGTGCTGTATCGGCGCCAGCTGCCAGTCTCATTTCGTGAGCGATAACTTCAAGTGCCTCTTCCTCTTCGGAACCTTCAAGCAGGGAGGCGACAATGTTCTGCGAAGCGGTGAGCCAGCGGGCTCTGTTCTGCGATTCTGCATAAATCTGGGAGTTCTGGACGGCAATGGACGCCGCTCTGGCGAAAAGTTGAATCTTGGCTCCGTCGTCGTCGGTAAACCCGCCCTCCTTGTCAGTGAGGTAAAGCCGCCCCCAGATCTGTTCGTTGACGGGAACAGTCACACCCAAAAAATTGCTCATCTGCGGATGTCCCTCAGGAAAGCCCTCTGCGCGCGGGTAGGCCGGGAGATTGTTGACCACGAGGGGTGCGTCCTTGGGAATGTCTGCGAAGACCCCGTGGCCGCGTGGGGGACCGCCGAGTCTTTCGGCAACTTCTTGGGAGACGCCAGAGAAGATAAACTCCATGGTTTCGCCGTGGGAGTCGAGCACGCCGAGTGCGGAGAACTGGGCGCCGGTGATATTACGTGCAGAATCAACGAAATACTGGAGCGCCGCGTGACGATCCAGCTTTCCAGTGAGCTCGAGAGCGTGGGTGATGACGTCGGAGAGCTTGAGTTCCATATCGATTCCTAACGTGGTTCCAATTGCTTCGAGGCTGGACGCCGATCCTCGACCGTTCTAAGATTCTTGGGCGGCAGACCACGAGTACTGCGGCAAGGTCGCAAGTAGCTGCGCGTGCGTACCACGTGCCACCACGCCTACAGATCCGGCTGCATCTCCTAGAACAATAACCTCATCTGCCACGTCAAGCGGCGAAAGCCGGTGAGTGACCAAGATGATTCCGCGTGAACCATCGCCTGCCCGAAGAAGATCGCGAATCAGCGAGTCAGCAGTTTCGGAGTCGAGGTGCTCACCCGGCTCGTCGAGGAGAAGATAGGTGGCCTCACTTGCAAGTGCTCGTGCGAGAAGGATGCGGCGGCGTTCGCCACCTGAAATCGTGGTTGCGTCAGTACCAATGATCGTCTCGACGCCTTCCGGTAGCTGGTCGAGCCAATCTCCAAGTCCCGCGCGGATAAGGAGATCTTGAGCCTCCTGCGCGGTGACCGACGCGCGTGCAACGCGCAAATTCTCAAGCACGGAGGTCTCGAAAATGTGGGCGTCCTCAGCCGTGAGTGTTAACGACTCAGAAACCTTCGAACGATCGAGTAGCGACACCTCGCGGCCGTCGAGCTTAACGCTGCCAGCGTGAGGCTCGAGCATGCCCGACAGCGTGTAGAGAAGAGTTGATTTACCAATTCCGGAGGTGCCGACGATAGCTAGGGTCTTGCCGGGCTGGAGATGGAGGTCGATCGGACCTGCCACATCGGATCCACCGGGCCAACCGATGACCAGGTGGTTGGCAATCAGACCAGAATCGTCCGGCGTCGTCACGCGATCTGCGACGCGCTGTTCAGAGGCGTCAGCGGTATCGAGCAATTCCATAATGCGCTTGGCAGCGCCACCGGATCGGACGAGCTGGATTCCCGCACCGCCAAGACGCTGGGTTGCCTCGAAGGCGGACAGGGGAGTGAGTGCACACACCACCAGTTCCACGCCGTTGAGGTCACCCGCTGCCATCTGGCGAGTCCCGATAAACAGGGCGCCCACGACGGCGATACCGAGGGCGAGCGTGTCGATGGCTGCAGCGAGTGCGGTGGGCTTGGCGGCGTCGTCGCGATTTTGCTGGATTCTCTGTTCGGTCTCTATTCGCGAGGCTTCCATGTCCGCGAGTCGGCCGGTCACGCGAAGCTCAGCGGCGGATTCGAGCATGGTGAGGGACTCATGGTTGAGCTGCGCTCGGTTCTCGACTTGGGCAATTTCTGAGATGCGCGCGCCCCGCATCGCTAGGTACGGGCCCACGAGCCCGGCAATGAGGAGCGAGATTGCGAGGACGATGCCAATTTGTGGGGACAAGAATGCCACGATGGCTATGGCAATGAGGCTGACCACCGCGGCTACTGCCGCAGGCAGCATCGACTTCACAACGACATCGCCGATTTCGTCTACATCCGAGCCGGTACGAGCCAAAAGGTCGCCGCGTTTGACGGACGTCACCACGTCCGTTGTGGAGTTCGCTAGTTTGTCATACACGGTGGTTCTGAGTGAGGACATCCCATACAGCGCCACCCAGTGCGATGCGATGCGCTCGAGATAGCGGAACACCGCCTTGCCTACGCCGAATGCGCGCACGCCCGTGGCTGCCACAGAAAGGTCGAGAACGGACGGTAGCTGTGCCGCTCGTGCGATCAGCCACGCCGAGGTGGCGCCCAAACCGACACCCGATCCAATCGCGCCCGAACCCGCAGCAACGGACCAAGCAAACCGGGCCTTGTCGTAGTCGAGCAACCTGATTGCTCGCCGAAGAGCCTGCCGCTCATCCTTTGGGAAAACTTCCGTCATTTCTTCTTCCCCGTTCCGCTCGAGTGCTTCCAGGAGCCAGGCAGCGAGTAATCAATTCCGTGGGTCTCGATCCATTCCACTGCCTGCGCAGCTTCGCGGGCTGCGTTTTCTTGTTCGAGTTCCGCCGTGATGTCTCGGGTCGCGGATGAAACGTCGATCACCACGTCAGCGAGCGCGCTAATAGCGGATCGATGGGCGATGACGACGACGGTGTGACCGGTCTCTTTGAGCATGCGGACAACTCCGGAGACATACTCTTCGGAAACAGCGTCCAAGTGGGCAGAGGGTTCATCCATGATGACGATCTTGCGCGAAGATATGAGCGCACGAGTAAGCGCGAGACGTTGACGCTGGCCTACTGAAAGGCCGGTGCCGCCGTGTCCGATGACGGTGTCCCAGCCGTGGGGGAGGGTGGCGACAATCTCGGCAAAACCGGTGAGCTCGGCGGCTCTTTGCAGGGCGGGGTCGTTGTCTGGATCGGTGACCTCGAGGTTCGTAGCAACCGTTCCGGGAACGAGAACCGGGCGCTGTGGGACCCACGTGATGTTGCTCCACCATGCGTCACGATCAATGTCTCGCAGGTCAGTCTCGCCAACTGTGATAGAACCCGACGATGGTTCGAGAAGGCCCAGTAGAACATTGACGGCCGTGGTTTTACCCGATCCGGATGGCCCACGAAGGATAGTTACTTGTCCCGGTGGGATTTCTGCGCTGAGGTTAGCGGGCGCAACCGTGGCGCGTCCTGGGGCAAATACCGAGAGGTCGTTGAACCGAATCGTGGTTGTATCGAGGTTGGGAACAGGGGCAGAGCCGGACGCTTGGGGGAGTGGGGTCTCGAGAATGGTGAACGCCTTTTCAGCCGCCGCCACACCATTGGATGATGCGTGAAACTGCGTGCCGACCTCACGCAGGGGTTTGAAGAGTTCGGGCGTCAGCATGATGATGATGAGTCCCTCGAAAAGTAGGATCTTGCCGTCGACCATGCGGAAACCGACGCTCACGGCCACAAGCGCTGTCGAGAGCGTAGTTAAGAATTCGAGTGCTGCGCCAGATAGGAAGGCTACGTAGAGAGTTTGCATGGTCTTCTTAGCGAATGAGTCGCCAAGTTTCTTCACGCGTTCCTGTGGCCCCTTTTCGCGTCCTAGCGCCTTGAGGGTCGCAAGACCAGCGAGCAGATCGAGGAGTTGTGTCCCGAGCTTCTGCATCGCTGCAAGACGTTCGTTTGAGTAGCGCGATGTCATTTTGCCGATAAGGATCATGAAGATGGGGATGAGTGGAATGCAGCCGATGATGAGCAGCGCCGAGATCCAGTCCAACCAGATGATGACGAAAAGGAGCGCGGGGGTCGCGGTAAAGCATAGGAGGAGCTGAGGGAGGAACTGGACGAAATAGTCCTCTAGATCATCAAGTCCGCGGGTTGATAGCGTCACAACCTGAGACGTGTTGCCCTTCGACAGCCAGCGATCGCCAAGTTCACCGGCGTGACGGAGAACCCGGGTGCGTAGATCGGTGATTACCTTGAGCGCTGAACGGTGCCCCACAGCCCCCTGCACATAGCTCACGAAGGTACGGATCAAGAAAACGACGCCGAGCACGATGATGAGGGGAAGTACTTGCGCAACGTCCTGATCGCCATAGAAGATTGGTGCTGCAATTCCTGCGATAAGAAATGTTTGTACGCCGATGAGGGCAGTCATCAAAATGCCGAGGACGACGAGGAAGAAGATGTAACCGCGGGTATCGCGGGCGTACTTCATCAGTCGAGGATCAAATGGTTTCACGCTATTCCTTGCCGGTTTGGGCCAGTCTTTAGTCTACGCGGACACGGTGGCAAACGTCAGGGCAGGCGCGAATGCGTAGCCATACACAAATGTGGGCATATGAGTATTCAGCCATACAGGAAGGGGACGAATCCCTTGCGGAATTCGCCCCCTTCCCAGAGAACTTGTCTCCTAGTCGATCACTGAGCCCGCTCGAAAGCGCGTACCTCAGTCGGATGGAGGCCACCCGGCTCGTCTTCGATCTGATCGACGTGAATGCGCCGTGCAAAGACCTTGTAGGTCCAGCCGGTGTAGCCCAGAACTATCGGAACGAAGATCGCGGCAGCGATCGTCATCACCAAGTGAGTCGGAGCAGTTGCCGATGCCTGGACGAGAGACAGGTGGTAGGCGTCGTCCACAGTGGACTTCAGCGCGTACGGGAAGAGCGTGCTGAAGATGAAGATAACGGCAAATGCGAGACCTGCGAAGGAGGCGAAGAACGCCGGAACATCCTTGTCCTTCTGGATAAGGAGTGTCGAGGCGATCAGTGCCACCGCAGCAAGTGCGAGTGGGATGATCGACCACCAATTGGAGGAGTAAGCGATCTGAGCCCACACTGCCCACACGGCTGTGAGGCCGGTTGAAGCAAAGGACAGCTTCTTCGCGAGGTTAGCTGCACGCTGAGAGAACTCACCACTCGTCTTGATAGAGAGCCAGAGTGCGCCGTGCGTGAGGAACAGCAAGACAACGACGAGGCCTGCTGCAATCGTGAACGGCGTGAACAGCGAGATGAATCCGCCGGTCATGAAGTGCTGTGCACCCTCCGCGAGAGCTGCATCAACATTTCCTGTTTCTGCTGGAATGAACTCGCCGGCTCCTCCTGGAGCGGTGTACGTACCCACCTGAATTTCCATGCCCTGAACGAGGTTACCGAAAGCGATACCCCAAACCAGAGAAACTAGCCAGGCAACTCCAAAGTGGAGGTTGTCCCAGAGGTTGCCCCAGCGTGGTGAGCTGATCTTCGAACGCCATTCGAGAGCGGAGATTCGGATGATGAGCAGCACGAGAATAAGCACGAGTGCCATGTACATGCCGGAGAACATCGTGGCGTACCACTCGGGGAACGCGGCAAAGGTTGCACCACCAGCGGTGAGCAGGAATACCTCGTTGCCATCCCAGTGGGGGCCGATTGTGTTGAGAGTGAGGCGACGTTCCTTCGCATTGCGCGGAAGGATCTTAAGCAGCATGCCCGTGCCAAAGCCGAAGCCTTCGAGGGTCACGTAGCCAAGCCACAGCACGGTAAGGAGAACGAACCAGAGTATCTGGAAAAATGAGAGATCCATGAATATGTAGTCCTTCCTCAGTACACGAAGCTCAGGCGAGCGTCTTCATCGGACGGATCAACCACTTCGGTCTGGATCTCCAGATTCGGGTTGATGCCTTCGAGTGTGTAACGACGGATGAGCAGGAACCAGACAACGCCAAGCCCTGCGTAGAGCAGGGTGAAGACGACCATCGAGATGAGAACCTCGAAGGACAGAACGCTCTGCGATACACCGAGTTCGGTCAGCTGCTTGATCATCTCAGACGGGGCAAGGTTGCCCTGATCCTCGAAGTTCGGGTAGACAACCCACGGCTGGCGGCCCATCTCGGTCAAGATCCAACCGAACGATGACGCCACGAATGGGAACGGGATCGTCCACATGTAGACCTTGGCGATGGCATCGCTTCTGATCAGGTTGTCCTTACGTAGCAGCCACAGTCCCAGTACGCTGAGTCCGGCCGACGCGAAGCCTAGGCCCATCATGATGCGGAACGAGTAGAACGCGATGAATGGGTTGGGCATGTAGTCGATGTCGTCGCCGAACTCATCGGCGAAGGCAGCCTTGAACTCTTCAGAGACCTCGTCCACACCCATGAGGTAGGAGTCGGGGCCGGAGAAGTTGTTCGTGACCATGAAGGATTCGAGACCCGGAATCGGAAGTGTGATGATGTTTTCTTCCGTGAGTTCCGTGCCCGTCATGACCAGACCCAGCTCGTTGCTCTCACCGCTGTGGGCAATACCCATGGCGGCGATCATCTTCGTAGGCTGAATGTGGTACATGTGCTGGCCCATGAAGTGGCCAGTGGTGATCACGAGAACCGAGGCACCAAGAAGCGTGGTTAGACCAAGGCGTGCCGCGGGCTTCCACAGCTCAACGGCCTCGGCTTCATTGTTCTTCTTAATGGATCGAACAATCCACCAGATCGAAATGCCGGCGATCAGTGCGCCTGCCACCATCAGCGATGCAGAAATAGCGTGCGCGAAAGCGTAAAGCGTTGTGATCGAGAATAGAACGTCGAGGAAGCCTGTGGCGCCATCGAGTTCGGCTCGTCCGGTTTCAACGTTAAAGACGGCGCCAACGGGGTTCTGCATGAACGAGTTGGCCGCCAGGATGAAGAGTGCGGAGAGGTTGGTACCAATCGCCACCATCCAAATTGCAAGGGTGTGTAGCTTCGGTGAAATTCGGCCACGGCCAAAGATCCAGACGCCGAGGAACACGGATTCGAGGAAGAAGGCCAGAAGAGCCTCAAACGCGAGCGGGGCACCGAAGATGTCGCCCACGTAGCGTGAGTACTCCGACCAGTTCATTCCAAACTGGAATTCCTGAACGATACCTGTCGCGACACCGAGTGCGAAGTTAATAAGTAGGATTTTGCCAAAGAACTCCGAGAGCTTGAGCCACTTGGTGTCTCCGCTCCGAAGCCATTTGGTCTGCATGTATGCGACGAGTGGCGAGAGTCCGATTGTGAGAGGTACCAAAATGAAGTGGTACACGGTCGTGATTCCGAACTGCCACCGCGCGAGGTCTACGGCTTCCACCTGTTCACCTTCCGATTGACCTGTGCTTACGGTAATGCCATACGTCTTGTGTTTGCGTGGATGCTTAGCAAGAATATGGCCTGAGTTTCTGGCATCCGCCGATGTATCTGACGGTGTGTCAAGAACGCATGCCTTAATAATGGCGTAAGTAGCGATGATTTATCTACTTATTCGGCGGTGTTTTTGGTTGAATCGCGTGCGATACCCCTCGGTTCGGCACGATCGGGCGCGTTCCCATACCGATTCTTGACCTGAACTGCCCACTTGCGAGACTTTCGGTCTAGTTGGTTCGGGCGTCGACGACGATCTCGTTAGTACACTTTGGACGCTGACTTTCGCTAACGACGACGGTCTGTTGAGCTCTCGTTTCCGACGACGGTGAGTTGAACTGTGGTTCCGGCGCTGGCACGTTTTCCTCAACGGATGCCGGAACACAGCGTGTCGCGGATGTGGGAATTTGCCCATGGCGCCGGGAGATAATGCCCACTTAAGCACTTAGCCATCCGAGAACGAATACGGCATCGAGCACTAACTGTGCAACAATAGGTGCGTTGAGCTTGCATCTGCTCAATGACCGAGTCGTCAAGTGCGCCGCGTATGCGTAGCTGCCGGGCGAATAACGGTTTGCGATTAGACTTCCGTAACCTGCGGGTTGCGACTACCGTGGCGAACGTGATGATGCGCGCGAACGCCGCTCAGGGGGTATACCCATGGCTGAAGAAGCCGAGACCAACGAGGTTTTTGAAGAAACTACTCAGAAGAAGACCCGTACACGTTCTTCCAAGACCGCTGCTAGCGGTGGCCGCAAGGCGCCGGCAAAGAAGGTAGCGCCAGCGACCGCTGTGACCTTTTCTGCTGGCGATGACGCCGAGCCCGTCAAGACTGTTCCAGATGTAGCGCCAATGACCGCGCTCCTATTCCAAGAACCCGATGTCAGTAGAGCCGTCCGTTCACGCAGAACGCGCCGCGAGGAAGACGCCCAGGATTCTAATGACGTCTCGGATGATTCTGGAAACTCCAGCGACTCTGATGATTCGCAAGATTCACAAGACGCCGGTCGTAAGCGTCGTCGCGGCACCCGCGGTGGCCGCCGTACGAGCGACGAATCGCAATCATCCGATTCTCAAAATGAGAACGATGCCGCTGACGAAGGCGAATCGAATGATTCGTCCACCAAGGACAAGCAGTCCCGAGGCGCCTCGCAGAAGCGGACGTCGCGCAAGAAGGCCTCCACTAAGGATGATTCCAACACTGACGCGGATTCAGCCGACGAAGATAGTTCTACCTCTGACGATTTGGGGAAGGAAGAATCTTCTACGCGGACACGCCGCCGTACTCGCAGCAGCGATAACGAAAGCGATAGTAATGGCGAGTCCGAAGGGACTGTCCGCCGACGCCGTCGTCGTCGTTCCACTGAGGACGTTAATGATGAGGTAACCGCACCCAAGGGCTCCACGCGACTCGAGGCGAAGCGCCAACGCCGTAAGGAAGGCCGGGAGGCCGGTCGTCGTCGTCAAACGATCACGGAATCCGAATACTTGGCGCGCCGTGAGTCCGTAGCTCGCGACATGCTGATCCGCGAACAAAACGGTCTGAACCAGATCGCCGTGATCGAAGACGGTATTTTGGTGGAACATTACGTGGCCCGCCACACGCAAACGTCGATGGTGGGTAACGTCTATCTTGGCCGCGTCCAGAACGTGCTGCCGTCGATGGAGGCCGCGTTCGTGGATATCGGCAAGGGCCGCAACGCCGTGCTCTATGCGGGTGAAGTGAACTGGGAAGCCGCCGGCATGGAGGGTAAGCCACGCAAGATTGAGCAGGCGCTCAAGTCTGGCGATACGGTGCTCGTGCAGGTGACGAAGGATCCCATCGGACACAAGGGTGCGCGCCTAACAGCGCAGATCACGCTCGCTGGTCGCCATCTCGTGCTCGTACCGTCGGGTGCGATGACCGGCATTTCGCGCAAGCTCCCGGACCGTGAGCGGGCGCGTCTGAAGAAGATTTTGAAGGAAGTTGTTCCGTCCGAGCATGGCGTCATCGTGCGCACGGCTGCCGAGGGCGCCACGGAAGAGCAGCTTCGAAATGATGTCGAGCGTCTGACGAAGGCGTGGTCGGATATTCAATCGAAGTCCAAGCACACGAAGAATGCTCCGTCGCTCCTGAAGGGCGAGCCCGAGTTGGCGGTGCGCGTGGTCCGCGACATCTTCAACGAGGACTTCAAGACCCTTAAGGTCGAGGGCGATAACGCCTGGGAGACTATTTCTGAGTACGTCGAGGAACTCTCGCCAGAGCTCGTGGATCGTCTTGAGCACTGGGAAAAGGACGAGGACATCTTCGCTGCTAACCGCGTGGATGAGCAGCTCGCCAAGGCGTTCGACCGCAAGGTATTCCTGCCTTCCGGTGGCTCGCTGGTGATCGACCGTACCGAAGCCATGACCGTCGTTGACGTCAATACCGGTAAGTTCACCGGCTCGGGTGGTTCGCTCGAAGAGACGGTCACCCGCAATAACCTTGAAGCAGCTGAAGAGATTGTTCGCCAGCTACGCCTGCGCGATATCGGCGGAATCATCGTGATCGACTTCATCGACATGGTGCTCGAAGCCAACCGTGATCTCGTTTTGCGCCGTCTCATCGAATGCTTGGGTCGCGATCGTACGCGTCACCAGGTGGCCGAAGTTACGTCGCTTGGGCTCGTCCAGATGACCCGTAAGCGGGTGGGCCAGGGCCTCGTTGAGGCATTCTCCACCACGTGTGAAGCCTGTGAGGGCCGTGGCTACATCAGCCATGATCATCCGGTAGAAAAGGGTGAATCGACGGAGAAGAAGCAGCGCGATACTTCGTCTCGTTCCAACAACTCCGGAAACTCTAAGGGACAGCAAAATGCTCCCAAGGAAACGAATGAGCCGGAAGATCCTAACCATGCCAAGGTGAAGGCCGCGCTGGCGAACATCGCCGCCGCAGCCTCCCATAAGCATGAGGAAGAGACAACTTCGCAAGACGATTCCAAGTCTGCCTCGCGCAAGCGCAATACGCGTGGCAGGTCTCGCAATCAGAGGCGGACCGACGACGCCGGAGGCGCAGCTAGCGAGAAGCAGGCCGGGGCAGACGAGGTGGGCGAGTCCCGCCAGATGAAGTCTGAGGCTGTTAAGGCAGACGAAACCAAGGCAGCGGAGGCGCAGGCCACGAAGCGTGACACCTCGCGTGACGAGTCTGCAAAGCCGGATACGAAGACAACTGACGATACTCCGAAGAAGCCTGCCACGCGGCGCCGGGTAACTTCATCGGGAACCATCACACCGTCGTCGTCCCCGACGTCGGCGATTATGAGTTTTCCGGTCAAGGCGAGTGAGGAAACGCCCAGCTAATGTGGCGATCGTCGCCATTTGTGAACTTGTCTCGAGAGATCGAGATAAGTAAGCTGGTTTGTCGGCGCGTTATTTAGGCGCTGCAATTTTTAAAGTGTATCCAACCGGATGCATGTAGATCGACAGAGATGAGCAAAACGTGGTTTACGCGATTGTGAAGGCAGGCGGCCGCCAGGAGAAGGTGTCCGTCGGATCCATCGTCGTTGTGGACAAGATGGAAGGCGAAGCTGGCGACAAGGTCGAGCTTGAGCCCATCATGCTCGTCGACGGTGACAAGGTCACCACTGCCGCCGATGGAATTTCCGCCAAGGTCACAGCCGAGATTGTTTCCGCTGATAAGGGTCCAAAGATCACTATTATCAAGTACAAGAACAAGACCGGCTACCGTAAGCGTATGGGTCATCGTCAGAAGCTGACCCGTCTCAAGGTCACCGGCATTAAGTGATCTGGGGCCTGCAAGGGTCTTCCCGTTCAACGAGCTTTTAGAAGAAGAAGGTCAAGATATGGCAACCAAGAAGGGCGCAAGCTCTACCCGTAACGGCCGCGACTCTAATGCCAAGCGACTCGGTGTGAAGCGCTTCGGTGGCGAGTTCGTGAACGCCGGAGAGATCCTCGTTCGTCAGCGTGGCACCAAGTTCCACCCGGGAGCCAATGTTGGCCGCGGCAAGGACGATACGCTGTTCGCACTCGAAACCGGTCAGGTTGAGTTCGGTACGCGTCGCGATCGCAAGGTCGTCAACGTCGTTCTGGCAGACGCCTGAGCGATTAGGATGAAGCCTGAGGGCTGAAACATCCACAAACTTTTAGGGGTGGAGGGCACACGCTCTCCGCCCCTAGTTTTATATAGACCCGGTGGTGTCTGATTCAACCACTAGGAGTGAAGAATATGGCCAGCTTTATCGACCGCGTTGTTCTGCATTTGGAAGCGGGCAAGGGCGGCAACGGTTGTGTATCCGTACGTCGCGAGAAGTTCAAGCCGCTGGGCGGACCCGATGGGGCGAACGGCGGCCACGGTGGCGATATTATTTTGCGCGTCGATCCACAAGAGACCACACTTCTCGCACTCCACCACGCCCCGCATATTAAGGCGACCAACGGTATGCCCGGTGCTGGCGACCTCCGCCATGGCAAGCGCGGGGAGGATCTCTACATCGACGTCCCCAACGGAACCGTGGTCAAGGATCGCGATGGCAATGTGATTGCCGACCTCGTGGGTGAGGGAACCGAGATCATCATCGCCGAGGGCGGCCATGGCGGCCTTGGCAATGCTGCACTCGCTTCTCCAAAGCGCAAGGCCCCAGGATTTGCTTTGCTGGGGGAGGAGGGCGACGCGCTTGACGTTATTCTCGAGCTCAAGTCCGTAGCGGACGTGGCGCTCGTTGGATTCCCCTCGGCGGGTAAGTCATCACTCATCGCCTCGATGAGCGCTGCTCGTCCGAAGATTGCCGACTACCCTTTCACCACGCTGGTGCCAAACCTCGGCGTGGTCCAAGCAGGCGACATTCGGTTCACGATGGCTGATGTGCCGGGTCTCATTCCCGGAGCGTCGGAAGGCAAGGGCCTCGGACACGAATTTCTCCGTCACATCGAACGGTGTGCGGCCATTGTTCATGTTCTCGACTGTGCAACACTCGAGCCGAATCGTGACCCGATTTCAGATCTTGACCTCATCGAATCCGAACTCGCAGCCTACGCCGAGCAGATTCCGCCCATGCAGGATCGCGTTCCGCTGATGGAGCGTCCTCGCGTGGTTGTCCTTAACAAAATCGATGTTCCAGAAGCCCGTGAGCTTGCCGACTTCGTCACCGAAGAGTTGGAAAAGCGCGGACTGCCCGTCTTCCAGATTTCGGCAGTCTCCCGCGAGGGCCTTCGCGAGCTCGGATTCGCGCTCGGAAAGATCGTTGCTGAGATTCGCGCGAACGACGAGGTGGCTGAAGCAACCCGCCCGATTATTCGTCCGGTCAACCGTGAAGAAGACTCCGGCTTTACCGTGACGCGCAAGGAAAAGGGCGGCGAGCCATTCTTCCAGATTCGTGGCAGCAAGCCAGAGCGATGGGTGCGCCAGACTGACTTTGCTAACGACGAGGCCGTTGGCTACCTCGCCGACCGTCTCGATAGCCTAGGCGTTGAGAAGCAGCTCATGAAGGCCGGGGCTCGCGCTGGCGATACCGTGGTCATTGGTCCGGAAGACGGCGGTGTGATCTTTGATTGGGAGCCCACGATGTCCACCGGTGCTGAGCATCTCAGCCCGCGCGGCACCGACGAGCGCCTGTACGAAGAAGGACGTCAGACCAGACGCGAACGCAAGGAAGCCTTCCACGAGATGATGGACGCGAAAGAAGCGGCTCGTCAGGAACTGTGGATGGACCGCGAATCAGGTGTGTGGACCGATCCTGCCGCCAAGGACGACGACGGGCGCTGATCTGCGCTGACGCGAGCAGTGCCACGGTCACCTTTGGTGCTGGCACTGAGCTTTGCTGCGGTTCCGCCTTCTGACATGCCATTCCAAAGTTGACGCCCACCGGCCACAATGGATGAATGAGCATTCGCCTAGCCAACCGTGCCCTCCTTGGAACGGCACCGCGCCTTGTGATCAAGGTGGGATCGTCGTCGCTCACGGCAGCTAACGGGCAGCTAAACATGGATCAGCTTCGGATGCTGGTGGACGTCGTTAGTCAAGCCAAGGCACGCGGCCAACAGGTTGTGCTCGTCTCTTCCGGTGCGATAGCCGCGGGAATTGCGCCACTGGGCTTCCGGCGTCGTCCCAAGGACGTTCGTAACCAGCAAGCAGCGGCCATGGTCGGCCAGTCACGGCTGATGGCCGCTTACAACGAGGCGTTTGCAGCCTACGGAATCACGATCGGACAGGTACTCCTCACACCCGACAACGTGGTGAACCGGCGCTACTACGCCAACGCGCAAGGCTCGCTGCGCCAGCTCCTCAAGCTTGGAGTGGTCCCGATCGTCAACGAAAATGACGCCGTGGTCACCGACGAACTCCGCTTCGGCGACAACGACCGCGTGGCCGCCCTCGTAGCTCATCTTGTGAATGCGACGGGTCTAATCCTGTGTACGGACGTCGATGGCTTGTACACGGGACCCCCGGGCACACCGGGCGCGCAACTTATTCATGAGGTGGCTTCACCGGACGATCTCGCGGGCCTGCGGATCACCGGCAAAGGATCCGACGTGGGCACCGGCGGGATGCGCACGAAGGTGGCCGCCGCTGAGCTCGCTATCGCCGGGGGAGTGGCGACTTTACTGACCAGCACCGAGGATTTGGGGCGAGCACTTTCCGGCGACGACGTCGGGACCTGGTTTCTTCCGCGACGCGGGCGGACGTCCGCGAGAGAATTGTGGATGAAGCACGTCGCTCAAGTGCAAGGTGAAATCTCGGTGGATGATGGCGCGGCTGTTGCTATCGCATCGCGGCGTGCATCCCTGTTGGCTGTGGGCGTGACTGGTGTCAGCGGCTCATTTGCTGCCGGGGATCTCGTGGCTATCACTGCTCGCGGTAAGGAAATCGCGCGGGGCCTGAGTGCTTTTTCTGACGCCGAGATTCTCCGGTTCCTGCCTGACAGCGAGGGAGCAGTGGAGCGGCGGGCGCCACGACCTCTTGTGCATGCCGACGATCTTGTGGTGGATTAGGCTTTCGACGGATCTCTATCTTCTCGGGCGCTCCACGGTTCCGTAGCGCTCAAGGTCACTGGCGCTCCACGGTTCCGGAGC
>CAYOEJ010000012.1:0-3510 GCA_964403015.1 uncultured Arcanobacterium sp. | reverse complement strand
CCACGGTTCCGGAGCACTCAAGGTTACTGGCGCCCCACGGTCGCTGGTTCATCGTTGGACGTATAGGTAGCCTATGGCTCGAAGCCGACGGTGAATGCTTTGCTGCATAGGTATACGGGCGCCGGTATAGCTTCTTTAGGAAAAGGCCGCCATTGCAGTCTTCGCCGAATATTGTGCCGATTTTATACATCGTGATCAGCATCACGAATCCGATATCCGGTTGCCATTTTGCCCAGAGAATTCGCCAGATTCAGATTTCGGCCAGGGTGGTGTTGTCAAGGCATTTCTCGGAGGTGTCCACATGGTGGACGCAGATTTTTGACCTTGTGAGATACGGGCGGTAGTTTTCCAATCAAGGTCGTTATCCGAGCGTTACCGACCAGCACTCCATCGAACAGTGCAAGAAGGGAAAGCAACATGAATACATCGCTTCACATCTCAAGTCTTCTTCCCACCCGCCTAGCTGTTACGTGGATGTCCATTCGAATGTTTAAGTCTCTCTGAGACCTCCCAAGCATGTATTAATGATTGGCCCAGTGGCCAGGATAAGAATGGATTTTAGATATGACCATCCAATTGGCAGCCACCGCAAAGGCAGTAAACGTAAACGCTCCCATTGATTTTGATGACCCGGCAGTCATCCCAGATAGTCTCACCGAAGCTTGGGTGGGCGTGGACCTATCCCTACTTGGGGCTACAACTTCAGAGTCGGTTTTCGACATGGGCAGTGATATGCCGGTGGACCGTCTCAACTTCCCGCGACTTGCATGCACGGTGAAAGCGGCCCTCGGCGGGGGAATTGATTTCGTCTCGCTGGGTTCGACCTTTTTCAGCCGCTCCGACCTCCACGTTCGAGACGGATCGCTCGATGGCGCCAAGACCGCAGCAAAACTGGCAGAGATTTCTACCGGCGGCGTATGCGTAGAGGTTCCGGCCGCAGCACACAGCATCAACCAAGCAGTCGACCTCATCGCCGCACAAGATGAAGGTTGGGCCGGAATCACGGTCGCGGTTGACGCGTCCACTGATTTCGCAAGCATCCTTCCTTCAGCGAAGAATGCGCGTATAGCCGGCGTCAAGATTACTGCTATCGTTGCCGCGGAGACTGTTAGCTCAGAATTCGCGCAGAACGTTGCGGAATTTGCAGATATCGTCCGACTTCGCGTGACAGATCCGCACAATGCCCGTGGGATCCGGTTCGCGATCCGCGCGGCTGCAGATGCGAAGGGTCGCAGTATTCCCGTCATTGCAGATCTAGGCATTGTCATCTCAGCTTCCATGCAGGCGGCCGAGGAACGCGCAGTTCTTATTTCGGAAATGACCGGCACCGAGATTTTCGCTGGGCTGCCATCGGCCGTGGGCACCGTCTATGACGTGGCTGATGCAATCGAATCGTGGGTGGGGCTTGGCGCCGCTGACGGGGTGCTCCTTGTTCCCGCATCACTTCCGACCGATCTCGCATCGATTCTGCGTGGCGTGCTGCCACTGCTGAAGGCTCGCACCGTCATCGACTGACGCCAACACAGCTTTCGAAGCAATCTGTGTCATAACTGCGCTGATTTCGACAAAAGAGGGGGAATTTCCCTGTTTCTTGTCAAGATCAGCGCAGTTGTGTAAATCATTCGAGATGAAGACGGCTTTTTGGTCCCTAGCACAGCCTTTTGCTCTTCAATAAAGCTATATGAAGCATCCGGAGATGAGAATCGGGGCGGGAAATCAATCCCGCCCCGACGATCTTGCATTTTCGACTAGTTAGCGGCGCCCTCTGCCTTTTCGGCTTCGGCGATCTTTGCGCGAACCTCGTCCATGTCTACCTCGCGGGCCTTCTCGATCAGATCGTCGAGAGCTGCCGGAGGAAGCGCGCCAGCGCCTTCATAGATACGAATGCCATCGCGGAATACCATGACGGTCGGGATGGACATAACTTGGAATGCCTGAGCGAGCTCGCCCTGCGCTTCGGTGTCTACCTTGCCGAATACGATGTCTTCGTGCTTTTCAGCTGCTGCCTCATAGGTGGGCGCAAACGAGCGGCACGGACCGCACCAGGCAGCCCAGAAGTCGAGGAAGACGATGCCTTCCTTAACGTGGTCATTAAAGTTCTCAGTGGTAATTTCTACCGTTGCCATCTTCAACCTTCCAGTCCTTCGGTACGTAGGTCGCACCTAGTCTCACTTCTAACAACGCGTTAATTGGCGTTGTATTCCCGTAAAGTGGCGTTATGCAGTATTCTACTAATCCTCGTGGCGAGGTTGCGAACTCGTCAGACATGGAGAAGAACGTGCGAGCCCTTGCGGAAAGGTCCGCAAATGCCGCGCGATCGTTGAGAACGTCGTCTTCCGCGCACCGAAATTCAATCCTTGCCGCAATCGCCGATTCCCTAATGGCGAACGCTAGCGCCGTCATTGAGGCGAACGCGAAAGATATGGCCGCCGGCCGCGAGGCGGGACTTTCTTTGGGTCTACTCGATCGGCTCGAGCTCACCTCTGAGCGTTTAGCGGATATTGCCGACGCCGTGCGCCATGTTGCGTCCCTCCCGGATCCGGTTGGCCAGGTGCTGCGTGGTTCGACGCTCGAAAACGGTCTGCGCCTGATTCAAAAGCGCGTCCCGATGGGCGTGGTGGCAATGATCTATGAGGCGCGTCCAAATGTCACTGTGGATGCGGCCGTATTGGCACTCAAGTCGGGTAATGCCGTGCTTCTTCGCGGCGGAAGCGCTGCGCTGAATTCGAACCGCCAGCTCGTTGTCCTCATGAAAGACGCAGTGCGCAGTGCTGGATTTTCGCCTGATCTTGTCTCAACTGTTGATGACTATGGACGCGAAGGCGGTGTCGCCCTCATGCGCGCACGTGGCCTCGTGGATGTGGTCATTCCGCGCGGGGGAGCGGGGCTCATCCAGACAGTGGTTCGCGAAGCGACCGTACCTGTGATCGAGACCGGGATTGGCAACTGCCACGTTTACGTGGATAAGGATGCAGACCTCGACAAAGCCTTAGCGATCGCCCTGAATTCGAAGACGCACCGGGTGGGCGTGTGTAACGCGGCCGAGTCGCTGCTTGTTCACGAAGCCGTTGCGCCGGAGTTTCTCCCGCGAATTTTGCGCAACCTTGCGGATGCCGACGTCGTTATCCACGGAGATGACGCAACACAAGAGTTGGCTCCGGCGTCGGTGACGGTGGTTCCCGCGGAGGAGTCAGACTGGGGAACCGAGTATCTCGCGAAGGAAATCGCGGTGGCGGTGGTTCCCAATCTTGAGTCCGCAATCGACCATATTTTGACGTACTCCTCAGGGCATACGGACGCTATCGTCTCGGAGAATGCCACGACGATCTCCAGTTTTGTGGCGGCTATGGATTCTGCCGCGGTGATGGTGAATGCGTCCACGCGTTTTACTGATGGCGGCCAGTTTGGGCTGGGGGCCGAGATTGGGATCTCTACCCAGAAGCTGCACGCCCGCGGCCCCATGGGGCTGGAAGAACTTACAACAACAACGTGGATTGTGACGGGAGACGG
>CAYOEJ010000011.1:26824-47976 GCA_964403015.1 uncultured Arcanobacterium sp. | reverse complement strand
TGACCTTGCCATCTTCACCGATGATCACCACAGAGCGGGAGAGTAGGCCCTTGAGCGGCCCATCGACCATCGTGACTTGGTAGTCCTCACCGAAAGATGAACGGAATGCCGATCCGGTGGTGAGATTCTCGATGCCCTCTGTGGAGCAGAAACGGTCATGCGCGAACGGCAGATCGTTAGACACGCAGACGACGGCCGTGTTCTCAGCCGTCTCTGCGAGCTTGTTGAACTCACGAACGGAGTTTGCGCACACGTCCGTATCAAGGGACGGGAAGATGTTGAGAACAACGCGCTTGCCCGAGAAATCAGAGAGTCGAACATCGGAAAGATCGGAGCCTACGAGAGTGAAATCTGGAGCTGTTGCGCCGACCTCAGGGAGCTCGCCGACAGTCTGAACAGGGTCATTCTTAAACGTAATGTTAGCCATGTCATAACTCTAGGTGCGATAGTCTTGAGCGTCCAGAGTGCCGGTGCGCTTTCACCAGTCAGCGAACTAGAGCATTCTGGCAGTCAAAGAAAGTCGCGAAGACCCATGTTTCCGTGGGAAGATAGGGAAAGCACTACAACCGAGAGAGGGCGTTATACCAAACGCCTATGAAGGAGTCGTCCGTGACTGCTAATGATCCGAACAGGGCAGCAACTGCCCACACTGGCACGGCACGTACGGGTGCAACGTCGTCAACCACTCCAGACGGCGCTCGCCCGGCACCCACCGTGCACGCCCCTGAAGGGCCTCAGGTGCCCGGAGGCGAGAAGACGGCAGGCACAACCGCGCATAAGCTTGGCGGCACCTCCACGTCTTCCACCCCAGCCACGTCGATTGGCGAACTGGTTGCGAAGATTACTGCCCAGTTCTCGGCTCTGGTACGCGACGAGATCAAATTTGCTGGCGTCCAGCTCAAGACCAAGGCTGCGAAGTCGGGCGTCGGAGGCGCACTCTTCGCAGTAGCCGGCGTTCTCGCGCTCTATGCGTTTGGTGTACTGCTGCTGGCAGCTGGCTACGGGATTGCGGAAGCACTGCCCCTATGGCTTTCCTTCCTCATCGTTGGTCTCGTACTGCTGCTCATCTGTGGCATCCTCGCCTTTGCAGGATCCCGCAAGTTGAAGTCTGCTAAGGAAAACGTCGTCGACCCTAAGAAGGGTCTCGAAAAGGACGTCAATGCACTCAAGAAGGGATTCGAGAAGTGAGCGATAGCGCACGTCTGGCCGCTCAGGCCAAGAAGCCAGCGGACTACGAGGCACCCAAGGATGCCGAGGACAACCGCTCAGCAGAAGAAATTGAACGCGATCTTAAGCGGGTCCGCGAGGAGATGACGGCCACCGTCAACGAGCTGGCAGCCCGCCTCGATCCCGCCTACCTCGCCAATGAGGCTAAGGCTAACGCTCAGGTCAAGCTCGAAGAGACCAAGGTCAAGGCGAAGAACCTGGCTAACGACGCAGCTGCAGGTGACACCAAATCGATCGCCATTATCGGCGGTGTTGTACTAGCCGTCGGCGGTCTCATCTTGAAGAAGATCCTTTCGCGATAGGGTTTTAAACCTCTCTGTTGCGAGAACCGACAGGCAATAAAAATGCGGTGGAAATCTCCACCGCATTTTTGCTGTCTAACGTGCGTTGCGCACTCGATTCCTAATTCGACGAAACCGAAGTCTTGCCAAAGATTACCATGACGTCTGCACGACGGAAGCGCCGATGTCCCCCCAGTGTCCGGATCGACGGAATCTTGCCTGAGTCCGACCAGCGGGCCACAGTCTTAGGGTCAACACGAAAGAGAGCGGCGACCTCAGCAGGAGTCATCAACTCGGAATCAGCAGATTCGTTCATACTCTTCTTACTCTCGTTGTTCGGCTCAGTCTTGCTGTCATAGTGACTGGGAGCCGATTCTTATATATGCTTAATCACAAGATTACAAATTCTTGTATTCCAACATTATGTTCGACGCGCCTTTTGTGCAACTTGGAGTACGAGGTGAATCGGACTTTCGGTTGTTAACCAGCGCATCTCAGCACGTCATGGCTGGTACCAGACAGTCTATCTTATTAATCGAGCAAGCAATTCCCACAGTCTAGATGGTCACGTAGAGTTTCACTCTAGATTCGGGGTAAAGTAGTGCCACGAACAAATTATGTCATTGATGGGGCCGCACCTCGGTGTCCGCCCCGATACGAGTTGAGGGGGGTCGACCCTATGGGGCGCGGCCGTCAAAGAGCCAAACAACGCAAAGTTGCACGTGACCTTAAGTACTTCAGCCCAGAGACTGACTACGCCGCTTTAGAGCGCGAGTTAGCTTCGCGGCGCGCGGAGGCGAAGGAAGAGTCCGACGACGACCTCGCGGATTGGGACGAGTTTGATCCCGATACCTACGAGGTTCCTCCGGCAACCGAAGATTGGGATGAGGACGACTGGGAAACTCCGCAGCGTCGTTAGTTAACCCATAAATTATTAAGAAGGACCAGCCAGATTCACTCTGGCTGGTCCTTTATGTACCTTCGTGCAGCTGAAGACATCCCGCCAGTTCGCCAACGCGTCCTACCTAGTCTTCGACGAGTGAGAACCTCACTTGAGCTTGCTTAGGCTCGACATGGTCAATCTGGATGCGCACAGTATCCCCTGCCGTCAACCACTCGCCAGTAACGACAGCCTCGATTGCGGGTTCCCGGATGAGCACCACACCGCGCTCGGCGGTGTCACCGTTCCTCCTCGCTAGGGTCTCGATAATCACACCTTCAAAAATCTCGCCTTCGCGGCCAATGAGTGTCAGAGCCTCAGCCGCGCTGATGGCACGACCTTCCACACGTGCGGCATCACGACCCGTGTCCGCCATAATCTTGGGCAACTGCGGCAGCATGTCACGAACCCACTCTGGCACCTCTTCACCAGAGCACAGACACCTGCATACTTCCAATCCGTAGCGGTCAACGAGCCTACGCAACGGCGCTGTTACGTGAGCGTATGTCGATGCGACGGCCGCCTGACGAATGTTTGTAGGCCGGCCATTCTTATCTGTCTCTTCCTCTAGCGGCAAAGCGACATAATCGGCGCCACGGAAAAGCGTGGTGGCCTCATTAAGGAAGGCTAACGAGGCAGGATCCTCCGAGCTTAGAGAGCGCACGAAGTCGGGATAATCCATGTCGCTCGGCCAGTCCAGCTCCAGCGCGCGGGCCACATTTCGCATTCGATAGACATCTCGCCTAAGGGCCTCCGGCAGGGTTCGCAGAATGCCGATATTGGCTTGCACCATCAAATCAGCGGCAGCGATCCCAGTCAGAAGTGAAACCTGCGAATTCCATCCCTCGATACCAGTAAGCGTCCTGAAAGAAAGCTTATAGCCGGCGTCAGAACGCTCAATGCGCTGTTCGGGGAGGTCGAGTGAAACACCTCCACGACCAATCTCGATCTGCTCGCGAAGCTGGCCAACCTTCGCCAAAAGTTCCGGCATATCTTGCGGAACTTCGGCCGGTAGCTGTCCAACGCCGTCGTAAGCAGCCTGCACCTCTGTATACGTCAGCTGCGCGCGCGAGCGAATCTGCGAGAGCTCGACCCACGTCTTCTTAAGTTCGCCCGCGGAATCCAGGTGGTGGTACCACAGGTAGGCGGGGCGATCGACGTCGGGAAGCAACGACGCCGCGTCCGCTGAGAGCGGGCCCGGATGCAATGGGATTGATCGGTCGGGCAGGTAGACGGTCATGCCACGACGCTGAACCTCGTGATCGAGTGGGCCGCCTGGCGTCACAAAGAGCGAAACCGCAGAGATTGCGTAGCGTACTAGGTAGCCATCGCCCTCGCGCTCAATATGGAGAGCCTGATCAAGGTCACGTGAGCCCTCAGGATCGATCGTAATAAAAGGGATGTCTCTACGGTCCGGTAGGTGCTCGAAAGTCACGGAGGCCGCAGCATCGCGCGCTTCGGCCCATGCCGGGTCAGGAAATCTCGACGTGATCCCCAGATCGCGCCGCATGTCCCAGATCGCTTCTTCGAGAACCTCGGTGTCGACGACGTTGGAGTCAATAACGTTTGAATTAAAAGTTCGTTTCACCACCTCTGTAGCCTATTCCACTCTCGGATTGCTGTCGGCTGTCTCGCGCTAGTTTCGCTCGAAGCGGCACGGAGGTTGATCCACCCCCGAGGTTCGAGCCGCTACGGAGGTTGACCCGCCACTGAGCTTCGAGCCGCGACAAACTCGATGCCGCAAACCCGACGAATCCGCACACCGTCGAGATCTAAAGGCCAAGCTCTGCCGGACCAAATAGCGGCAAATATTCACTCAGGTCGGCTCGTGTCCCCGAGAAGGTGATCTGCCCGTCGGTCTCCTGCCCCACGGCGAGCGCGAGCCACGTACGCCCATCCATCTCAACAACATTCGGTGGAGTACCGCGGGTGTGGACAGGACCGGGGATTGCCTGCACCGCACCCACCCATGGCACACGGATTTCAACACTGCGGCCCGGATGCCGATCGGCGAATTCCTCCAGCGCAAACCGCACAGCGAGACGCATATCGGCGGTCGTCTGTTCATCTCCTCGAGCAAACGCCCGAATGGCTGTGATGCCCTCTTCTGGATCAATACGACGTTTCATGTCATCAATCGTAAACGCAAGAGCCCGAGATCTTTCGATCTCGGGCTCTTGGATTGCTAGTAACTAGCTAGGGGTTGTTATACGACGGTTTCAACCGGCTCCTCAGCGTCCTCGTTGCGGCGGGACACTGCTACCAGTGCGCCACCAAGGACGAGCAGAGCGGCGAAGCCAGCGATGAGCAGGCCAATCTCTGCACCGGTGTGCGAGAGATCGCCACCGGGCTTACCGGGCTTGACGGGCTTACCGGGCTTGGTAGGCACATCGGGAGTCGGCTCATCGGTTGGATCCGTGGGATCGGTCGGATCAACCGGCTCCGCTGGGCCGTCGATAAGCGAGTTCTCGATGGTTACCGGGAGTTCGAAGGCTCCGAGATCATTTCCATCAGCGTCTCGTGGCACAACGCGCAACATGTAGTCACCGCTCGCGATATCCGCGAAGCTGAACTCCGCGTATGCAGTTCCTGCATTGTCGCGGTTCTCAGTTGGCATGGACGAATCAACTGCTACACCACCGGCAACGAGCGTGTCGCCGACGTAGATATCAACCGTTGCCGGCTTGATGTCGTTCGTGTGGGTGTAGCTGAGCGACTTGAGGTCAACGTAGCCGGTGAGTTCATCCTCATCGATCGTGCCCACCTCAATGTCCCATGAACGCTGTGCCGTTGGAGCAACAATCGGACCATCGGCAGCATCGTGCTGGATGTACTCGATGAACGCGTTGACGTCCACGAATCCGGTGTCGAGGAAGTTCCCGGCTGCACCGAGTGCATCGAAGCCGTCACCACCCTCGAGGAGGAAGGTGTTGGTTGCAACGCGGTAGGTGGTGTCACCTTCGCGATCCAATTCAACCCCGTTCAGCCACACCGTCTGGATCTTCGAGCCAACCGGTGCGTCGTCGTCGAACGTGTAACGAATGTTCTCGGACAGACCCAGGCGCAGAATCGGACGAGTTGCTTCCGGATCCTTGTTCCACTGCTCTTCGAGCATCTGGTAGATACCGGCTTCAGTGATGTCCTTGGTGCCAAGAACATTTCCGAACGGCATGACGCTGAACGCGTCGGCGTACGTGATGTCTTCACCCGGCAGATCAGCGCGGATACCACCCGAGTTCGTCATACCGAAGTCGGCGTCGAGACCCACATCGTTTGCCTTCCACAGGAACGCATCACCGATGTAGTTGCCAAGCGAGGACTCGGTGCCACGGTTCTCTGACGGGCCACTCTCGCCCTGGAACTGACCACGGTAGAGACCCGTGCTCGTGGTGCCGATAACCTCGTTACCACGCTCGTCGGCAGCAGCCTGAGCTTTGTCTACAAGTTCTTCGACAGCTGGGCTAGCCGGACCAAATGCGCAGTTATCACCAGCGGCAGTGGCTACGACGCTTGGAACGATGGTCAACTCTCCATCTTCACCAATCAGGATCTCAGCGTGAGCAAGGTTCTGACCATACTGTCCGCTCTGAATGATGGGGGCGCCACCAGCAGTGAGGTCATCGCCGGTCAGCACCTGGTGGGTGTGCCCTGCAAAGACCACATCAACATTTGCGCCCAGACCCTGAGCTTCGCTAACGCCGTCGTGGAACAGTGCCACCACGATATCGGCCTCACCGTTGGAGTCGTCGCTGTCCTTCAACGTGGCTGCGATGTCGTTCGTGACAACAACAGGATCGAGGAAGGTAAGTCCTTCAATGCCGCTCGGGGTCACCGCGGTTGGAGTCGAGTCCGTAACGGTCCCAATGAAGGCAACCGAGACGCCGTCGATGTCCTTGATGACGTACGGATCGTTGATCTTATCAGCGCCCTCGACGTTCGCACCGAGGTACGGGATGTCGTACTTGCCCAGCGCTCGCTCAACGAGATCTGGATATCCGGCATCAAATTCGTGGTTGCCCACTGCCGATGCGTCGAGATCGAGAAGCTGAAGGAACTCGAGAGTCGCCTCATCCTTATTAACAGACGAAATGAAGGCCGATCCACCGATGCTGTCACCAGAGGAGGTAACAAGAGTGGTTTCGTTCTGAGCCTTGACGCTATTGATTGCAGCATCGAGGCACACGGCGTTTTCAAGGTGTCCGTGGAAATCGGAGAAGTTCACGATATCGATGAACTGAGCGGTATTCGTACCCGTGAACGGAACCGTAATTGTGGAGACATCCTCTCCCACAGCTGCACGAATCGTGAGGGTGTTTGCACCGTCACGAACATTCGAGGGAACCTCGAACGTGGCTGTTGCACGGCCAGTCTCATCATCGCCCTGAACGCTGCCGCCCGAGTTCGTTGCGAACTGGAAGCTCGGATCGATGTCGTAGGTTCCCACCGTGCGTCCGTTGATGAGAACCTCAACGGACGTGGACTTGGGCTCGGTGGAGGTCAAGATGAGCGAGGACAGGTCAAGGGTAATTTCCTCCCCTGCCGCACCTTCAAGCGGACCGGAGATTCCGAAGGAACGCTGCGTGTAGTCCGCAGTAATCGTGCCTTCGCTCTGGATCCAAGCGTTGAACGCATCGTTGTCGATCACGCCGGTCTCAGTGAGGTTTGTACCCTCTGCGAGGACCGTGAAGCCGTCGCTACCTTCCAGCAGGAACGTGTTCGAAGCGACCGTGTAGGTTGCTGCGCGATCCACCGGCGTGCCGTTGATCGTCACGTGGAGAATACGCTTACCCAGCGGAGCTGCCGGATCATACGCGTACTTCACATTCTCAGACAAGCCAAGGCGCAGGATCGGACGGGAGTTGTCCGCATCCGGATGCCACTGCTGCTCGAGCATCGTGTAGATCTGTGCACCGGTGATATCAAGCGTTCCGTAGGTGTTACCGAACGGCTGTACGGAGTAGGACTCCTGGTAGGTAATGACTCCATCACCATTGGGATCAAGATCTGCGCGAATGCCGCCCGGATTCATAATGCCAAAGTCAGCTGGAGTACCAACCGTCTGGGAGTACTGGTAGAAGCCTTCGGCAATAAGGTTACCGGCAGACGATTCAACGCCTCGGTTACCGCCCGTGTCTTCACCGGTCAGGGTGCCGCGGTTGGCAATTCCGACAAGGTTGCCGACCGTTGCGGCACCCAGCTCTTCTGCCTTTGCAGCTGCCGCCTCGTAGAGAGCAGCGATGTCTGCGGACTCCTGAGCATCTTTATCAACTGCGATGTTCTCGCAGGAGGATTCAACAGTTCCATCAGGGTTGACCACGAGGGTTGCGTATGAGTAGTTCTTACCCGCCGACGCCGGCTGGCATGTTGCTGCACCGGTGGCAGTCGCGCCAGTCTGCGAGTTGTGCGAGTGTCCACCGAATCCGAGATCTACGTCCGGGCCCAGTGCGTTGACGGAGCTGAGGTCCTCGTGCATGAGAGCGACGACGACGTCGGCAGTCTCGTCAGCCTTAAGCTGCGCGGCAACCTGGTTGGTCGTGGCAACCGGATCAGCGAAGGAAACACCCTCGATGCCGCCTGCACCAACCAGTCGCGGAGTCTCTTGGGTTACGGTGCCGATAAAGGCTACCTTGACCTCGTCAAAGGTCATGACGTGGTAGTCCTTCAAGTCTATGCCGCTCACATTCGCGCCGAGGAGTGGCGCTTCGAAGCCGTTGACCAGACGATCCGTGAGATCGGATGCTCCCTTATCAAATTCGTGGTTTCCGACCGCGGTAGCGTCAAGACCCATTGCATTGAGAATGTCGATGGTTGGCTCATCGTTGGCGATCGAGGACTCATAGGCGGATCCGCCCACGGAGTCGCCTACGGCGACGAATGCGGAATTCGCATTATTATCGCGCATGGCGTCAATCTGGAAGTCGATAGCAGCTGCTTGATCGATGGCGCCGTGGAAATCGGAAATAGCCAAGAGATTAATGGTGACCGCTTCATCGGGCAGTGCATTAGCCTCAATAGTTTCCTCCGTGGCTTCCTCAACGGGTGTGGAATCCTCGGTAGCTACGCCGGGTGCGGCGTCCTCGGTCGTTACTTCCTCAACGGGCTCTGGGAGCGTGGCATCCTCAGAACTTTCGGCGTCGACGCCGGGAACTGGGGCTGGGGTCGGATCCGAGGCGGGGACATCGTCGCCCTCTACAATCTCGGTTGCCGGGGTAGTTTCGTCTTCGGTGACAGCTGATGCGGGAACAGCTGTGAGGCCGATAGAACCAATAACAATCGCTGCGGCAGCGCCAGTTGTGCGACGCAAGCGCGAGCGAAGGGATGATGTCATCATGTAATGCGATCCCTATCCTAAGTGTGACAGTTACATCGTCAGCATAGACCGAAAATGTAACCTTTTGGGAACGAATAGGTGACTTCTCAGACAACCTGCAACTTTTTGTCTCATAGTTTTTAGCGATTCCATGTTCTTAGCCACACTAACTGGGGAAACACTAAAACCGACGGCGAGACAAACAAAAGTCTGTCCCGCCGTCGTCGTCCCAAAAACCAGCGATTTCCGCCGGTTTTCGCCGTACTTAAATGATTCCCTGCTGGATCATCGCATCCGCAACCTTCATAAAGCCGGCCGCGTTTGCACCAACGAGGTAGTTGCCCGGGACATCAAGCTCGTCTGCAGTTTCAAGGCAAGTCTGATGGATGTCAAGCATGATCTCTTCGAGACGGCTTTCAACCGCCGCGAACGACCACGACTGAAGCATTGCGTTCTGCTGCATTTCCAGAGCGGAGGTAGCAACACCGCCAGCATTTGCGGCCTTGCCCGGCGCGTAGAGAATGTGGCCATTCTGGGCCGCCTCAATAGCCTCAGGGGTAAGTGGCATGTTCGCACCCTCGGCGATGAGAAGAACCTTGTTGTCGATCATCTTCGCAACGTCCTTCGCATCTACCTCATTTTGGGTAGCACACGGAAGAGCAATATCACCTTTGATGTCCCACACTCGCTGACCCGGGCGGAACTCGGCGCTCGCGCGGCGCTCGGCGTAGTCAGAAACTCGTCCGCGTTCCACTTCCTTGATCTGCTTGAGGAGCTCGAGGTCGATACCCTCGGGATCGTAAACGGAGCCGTCCGAGTCCGAAATAGTCAGCGCTTTTGCCCCGCGTTGGCTCAGCTTATCGATCGCGTAAATTGCCACGTTACCGGAGCCAGAGACGAGCGCGGTCTTCCCCTCAAGCGAGTCATTGCGCTCGCGGAGCATGGCGTCCGCAAACATAACGAGTCCGTATCCGGTTGCCTCGGTGCGCGCGAGCGATCCGCCCCAGTTCACACCCTTGCCCGTGAGTACGCCGGCCTCGTTCCGATTCGCAAGGCGCTTGTACTGGCCGAACATGTATCCGATTTCGCGAGCGCCCACGCCGGTGTCACCGGCGGGTACGTCAATATCCGCGCCAATATGGCGGGAGAGCTCGGTCATGAAGGCCTGGCAGAAGCGCATGACTTCATTTTCGGACTTGCCGTGAGGATCGAAGTCCGAGCCACCCTTGCCGCCACCGATGTTCTGACCGGTGAGCGCGTTCTTGAAGATCTGTTCAAAGCCGAGGAACTTGATGACCGAAAGCGTCACCGACGGATGGAAGCGCAACCCGCCCTTGTAGGGGCCAAGCGTGGAGTTAAATTGGATGCGGTATCCACGGTTCACCTGAACGCGGTTCTGATCGTCCTGCCATGCCACGCGGAACATGATCTGGCGCTCGGGCTCAATCATGCGGGCGAGAATTGCTGCCTCTTCGTAATCTGGACGCTTCAGAAGCAATGGCTCGAGAGTTTCGACGACTTCCAATACAGCCTGCTGAAACTCTGGCTGGGTGGGGTTTCGCTTGAGGGCGGCCTGGTAAATGCTCTCTAAACGCGCATCCATAGTGCCTCCATTTGTCTCGGGGAGCACGGGGCTCCGAATATGCACGACCGGGCGGTCATTTGCATCGGTACAAGGGTAGAGGTTTCAAGAATCTTGGCAAACTCTTGTTCAAAATCTGAACAACATCTTGCCACCCGGTGGCTTAATCAAGAGACGGGCACAGTCATTCCATGGTCAAAGTCACCGGTACAGTCCCCGCGACTATGGACGCTAAACCGTCTGCGAACTGTCCCAGTTTTCGAGAATGCCAATAACGCTTTCAAACATCACGTTCAGTGTCTCGGACAAGATACCGACGATATCTGATTCGCTAAGCTGGGCAAGCTGACGCTGTGCCTGATCTGGCGTACAGGTAGATGACTCCGCGCGGTCAAAAACAATTCGCCGTGCACGTAACCACTCCTCGGCACTGCCGCGAACGAGGTTCGACGCCGATGCGGAGAAAAGCCGCTCATACGCCTGGCGCATTGGGTGTTCGAAGAACACCGCATCTTCACCAAATTCGCTTCTAACAACGGCGTCAATCACGAAATCAAAGTTGAGGAGGAAGGGCGCTTCTGGATCGCCCTCGAGTTCTCCCACTCGAAGGAAGAAGTATATTTCGGGATCGGTGACGAGGAAGTTGATGAACGTCTGTACCGAGGCTCTGAACATGTCACGCGAACTTGCGGTAGCGGAGGTGGCACTGCGAATATCGTCCATAAGTTCGGCGACGATTCGCTCACCAAGAGCGAGTTGAAGTCCCGACTTGTCCTCAAAGTACCTATAAACAATCGACTTCGACGTGCGTGCCTCTTCGGCGATTTGATCCATCGAAACACCCTCACCGTATTTGCGTACGGCATTCATCGTGGTGTCGAGGAGCTTTTCACGTCGCTCCGTCCTGTGCTTATCCCAGCGAAGTGAGCGACGATCGACCTTTGGTGGGTCCTCCGCACCGTTCGTCATGGACGCGTCTCCTGCCTTGCCAAATTGCATATGCTCAGTTCATGTCGGCTCCCAAAAAGAACGCATATCTCGTATCTGGAGCCACTACGAATTAAGCTACCTCAAATAACAGACAAATTGCCGTTTTTCGCGGAAACGAACGGAGCAGTTTTATTCTTGGTCCCGTCCGCTCGGACTTTTGGTCAGCCCGGTGAGAGCCTCGAAAACCTTCAGGTAGCGCTCCTGAGTCTGCTGCACAATCTCCTGCGGAAGAGGCGGCGGAGTTGCACCCGAGGTTCGCGACCATCCAGATGCGTCAGACTGGATCCATTCCCTTACGTATTGTTTACCAAGCGACTGTTGTTTTCTCCCCGGCTCGTAGCTATCTGCGTGCCAGAAGCTCGCACAGTCAGGTGTGAAAACCTCGTCCGCGAGGACTATGCCGGTCTCACCCGGATCAGGTGAAACGCCAAATTCCATCTTGCACGAGGCCAGAATCAAACCACTGTCGTTCGCAATCTCGTGACCACGGTGATACAGACGCAACGCGGCGCTACGAAGCTGGAGCGCTTCGTCGACCCCAATCTTCTGCACCATCTTCGAAAAAGAGATATCGACGTCGTCCTCCCCCGCGGCACCCTTCAGGCTCGGGAAGAACACTGGCTCGGGGAGCTTGTCCCCCTCACGCAGTCCCTTGGGCATCTGCTCTCCGCCCACCGTACCGAACTTCTCATACTCGCGTAGCTGGACGTCTGTCATATAACCCGCCACGGCGCATTCGATGGGAAACATTCGCAGGTGCCGGGCAATGAGAGCGCGGCCTTGAACGACGTCGGGAACCGGCTTATCCATCACGTGAACGTCCACAACGTCTCGCAGCCGCTCGAACCACCACAGCGCCAGCTGGTTGACGATACTCCCCTTATCGGGGATGGTGGTGGGCACGACGCGGTCAAAGATGCTGATGCGATCAGACGCCACCACGAGCAGATCTTCCGGACCCGAATGCCACGAGGCATCGGCGGGGGTGTAAAGGTCTCGTACCTTACCCGAGTAGATGTGAGTCCAGCCGGGGATAGACATACGTCCGAAAAAGTTCGCCAAGTCCACTCCTTTGCCGACCGCTCTTGAACCAGTCACTCAAGGATATCGCACTCGCTCATGCCAATTCTCACAGATTTTGTGGGATCTCAGAGTGTGCCGCAATGTCCTCGCGGAAGTAGGAGTCCGCTAGCTTCACCTTCTCTACAGCCTCGTATGCGAGCTTTCGCGCGGACTCTAGCTCTGAACTCACCGCAACCACCGTCAGGACTCGACCGGCGTTCGAAACGATGTCTCCGTCTTCGCCATAGCTCGTGCCTCCATGGAGTACGGAAACCTCGTGTGGCTTGGCGGCCTTTGACACCTTTCGCAGCGGGTCGCCCGTGCGTACCTTGCCCGGGTATCCCTTGGCAGACACTACGACGCCGACGGCGAAGCCAGATTCCCACTCGAGACGCACGTTTGCCAGTCCAGAGTTCGCTCCATCTCGAACGAGCTGTCCGAACGGCTTGCGAAGCAGCGGCAAAATCACCTGAGATTCCGGATCGCCCATGTGGACATCGAATTCGAGCACGCGCAAGCCGCGGGGACCCACAATGGTTGTGAGCGTGAGCGGTCCAACGAGTGGTGTTTTCTGATGGGCCATCTCGCGTACTAGAGGAATTGCAACACGATCGGTCACGTCGTCGGCGAAACTGGTCGGGAGCCACGGTAGCGGAGCGTAGGCGCCCATGCCGCTCGTATTCGGGGCGTCGTCGTCGGCGGAAAAACGCTTGTAATCCTGTGCTGGCAAGAGCGCCACCACGTCCCAACCATCGCTGAAAAAGGTGATCGAGACTTCCTCGCCATCAATAAACTCTTCGACCACAACGGAGGGAGTTTCGTCGTAGGCATTGCGTGCGAAGCACGCCATTGCGTGGCGAAGTGCCGCCTCGCGGTCAGACGTGACGATCACTCCCTTGCCGGCAGCGAGCCCGTCATCCTTAACAACGTACGGCGCACCGAAGATGTCCATTGCATCTTCAACCTGATCAACCGTGGAGCACAGCCGTGACATGGGTGCGGGGATATCGAGTGCGGCCATGACCGCTTTCGCGTAGCTTTTGGAACTCTCGAGTCGCGCAACTTCGGTACCAGCGCCGAAGACGGGGATGCCGGTCTCTCGCAGTGCATCACCAACACCGGCAATCATCGCAGTCTCCGGACCGATGATCACCAAATCAATGTCGTGCTGTTTCGCAAGCGCAACGACTGCATCGGCATCAAGAATATCGAGGTCCACACAGGTGCCGAGTTCTTCGATTCCCGGGTTTCCTGGTGCAGCAAGAATCGAACTCACTGCCGGATCCTTAGCTAGAGCTATCGCAATAGCATGTTCACGCCCTCCGGCGCCTAGAAGCAAAACATCCACGCTCCAAGCCTACCGCGAAGGCGGATGGCGGGCAGGACCGAGTGCGTGGATCAAACGGAAAACCTGGGGTTAAAGGCGAAAGACCGGGAGGGGCAATGGGACAGACGAAGCTTTGCGACAAAGAATCCGGGGGTGGAACAATGTCCCACCCCCGGATGTCTCAATCAGCTGAGATCTCGATCAGTTCGATCAGATCAGGCCTCCTGTGCCGCTGCGATGCGATCGCGCAGCTTGCCGAGCTCTGCAGAAACTTCCTCTGGGAGCTTCTCGCCGAACTGCTTGAAGTACTCCTCGGAAAGGTCAGCTTCCTTGCCCCAAGCCTCGGTATCGATGGCGAACAGCTTCTCCCACTGCTCATCCGTGAGATCGAGACCTTCAAAGTTGAAGTCTTCCTTCTTGGGGTAACGACCAGTCAGGCCATCAATTGCATCGACCTCGCCGGCAACGCGGCGAACGATCCAGTCGAGAACACGAGCGTTGTCACCGAAGCCCGGCCAGATGAACTTGCCGTTCTCGTCCTTGCGGAACCAGTTGACCTGGTAGATAGCCGGGAACTTGTCGCCGACCTTCTCGCCCATCTCAACCCAGTGGCTCCAGTAGTCAGCCATGTTGTAGCCACAGAATGGCAGCATCGCGAATGGATCGTGACGCAGCGAACCGACGGAGCCTTCTGCTGCAGCAGTCTGCTCAGAAGCAACCGTGGCACCAATGAATACGCCGTGGTTCGAGTCGTATGCCTCGGCAACGAGCGGCACGTTGGTTGCGCGGCGACCACCGAAGAGGATTGCGTCAACCGGAACGCCCTCGGGAGCCTCCCAGTCCGGGCAGATAATTGGGCACTGCTCGGCCGGTGCGGTAAAGCGGGAGTTCGGGTGAGCAGCGAGCTCACCTGACTCAGGTGTCCAGTCGTTGCCGTGCCAATCGATGAGGTGATCGGGGGTTTCGCCGTCGATACCCTCCCACCAGACGTCGCCGTCGTCGGTAAGCGCAACGTTGGTGAAGATGGTGTTCTCCTTCATGGAGTCCATTGCCATCGGGTTGGTCTTGTAGGACGTACCCGGAGCAACGCCGAAGAAGCCAGCTTCTGGGTTGATCGCGTAGAGGCGACCGTCTGGGCCGGGGCGCATCCAAGCGATGTCGTCGCCAACGGTCTCGACCTTGTAGCCATCAATCGTGGGCTGAAGCATGGCGAGGTTGGTCTTGCCACATGCCGATGGGAATGCAGCCGTGACGTGGTACTGGTTGCCGGACTTCTCGTCGGTGAGGCGGAGGATGAGCATGTGCTCGGCCATCCAGCCATCGCGGCGAGCCATGGTCGAAGCAATACGAAGCGCGTAGCACTTCTTGCCCAGCAGCGCGTTGCCGCCGTAGCCGGAACCGTAGGACCAAATCTCGTTCGTCTCGGGGAAGTGCGTAATGTACTTCTCGTCATTGCATGGCCACGTGACGTCCTCACGCTCGGTGCCATCGGCGTCGACCAGCGGGTAACCAACGGTGTGAACTGCCGGTACCCATTCCTGACCCTCACCAATGAGCTCGAGAGCCTTGGCGCCCATGCGCGTCATGATGCGCATGTTGACCACAACGTACGGGGAGTCGGTGAGCTCGATACCCAGCTGGGAGATCGGGCCACCGAGTGGGCCCATCGAGAATGGAACTACGTACATCGGGCGGCCGCGCATGGAGCCCTGGAATACGCCGTTCTCTCCGATGAGGGTTTCCTTCATCTCCTTGGGATCAGCCCAGTTGTTCGTGGGGCCAGCATCCTCTTCCTTCTCGGAGCAGATGTAAGTGCGGGACTCGACTCGTGCAACGTCGGAAGGCAGGGAACGTGCGAGGAAGGAGTTCGGGCGCTTTTCTTCGTTGAGCTTGGTAAACATACCGCTCTCAACCATCTGCGAGGTTACGCGATCCCATTCCTCGTCAGAGCCGTCGCACCAAATGATTTCCTTGGGGAGTGTAATGTTCGCAACCTCGGCTACCCACTCAACGAGATCGGCCGGGGCGACGTCGGGTGCTCCCGCACGAACGTCCTCAACGGTGTAGGTCTTGTCTGTCATCGCATTTCCTCCTAGAGACTTGGCGATGTCTATCTGGATTTCTTCCAAGTTCAATTATTCTTCAAAAAGCGGTCATATTGTTGGGACTATCGGGCACTACGCAGTGGGCTTAAAGTCACCATTTCGGGGCGACACCATGACCTAAGTGTGTGTGCCGCAAGTTTACGTATTCTCATACTAGTCGATTTTGCGGAGATGAGTCCCCAGATTCGAATCAATCCCACCTACTACGCATAGTTTTCCGCGAGATGCCACCAGAATCTAAAAGGCGAGAAAATGGACAATGAGGGTGACATCGTAGGACTTCTTTCCCTACTATGAGGTGAAGCGGCAAATGCCGCACCCCAGACAACTGCGAAAAGGTGCGCTATGACAACCAATTCAAAGAGCTCACGGAAATTCAAGGCATTAGCCCTCATCGCTCCGGCCGCTCTCGTGCTTGCCGCTTGCGATTCGGCAAACTCGGTAGAGATTAAAGAAAACGGCTCCATGACCCTCGTCATGGAATTCCATGACACCGACGGCATGATGAGCATGCTCGACATGGACTGCGCGGATTTCGAAGACATGATGCAGATGGAAGCTGGCACCAGCTCGATGCCAGACGACATGTTCACTGTTGAAGATGTCAGTGAAGGCGGCGTGCTCGGCTGCAAAATCAGTGCAGACTCGGTCACCTCTGTAGTAGACGGTCAATCTCTCGTTGAAAACGATGACACCTACGTTTTCACCATCGAGGGTGGCGAACTTGGCACAGACGAGGATCTCGCAGCGCTCAACCAGTTCAACTTCACCTTCGATGTCATCATGCCTGGCGACATCGTCTCGGCACCCGGCGCCAACATCTCCGGCAACGTAGCGAGCTACACCGACATCACCACATTCTCGGAGGGCGTCGTCGTTGAAGGTTACAAGACGGGTTCAGGCGGCAGCGGCGGCCCGACTGATGGTCCGACCGACACGGAAACCACGGAGCCAGACGATCCCGAAACTGACGATCCGACCGCCGTCGAAACAACCGACGACGAGACTCCCGGCACGACTGAAACCACGACCAACGACGGTGAAGACACCGAAGAAGGCGAAGACGCAGAAGATTCCGGTATGTCACCGCTCATCTGGGTACTTATTGGCGTGGCAGTCCTCGGCCTCCTTGGTCTAGGCGCGTGGCTCCTCACCCGTAACAAGAAGAACGACGACGGAGTTCCTCCTTACGGCGGCCCCGGCGGCTACAACCCGACCCCCGGCCAGGGCGGTTACGGTAACCAGCCACAGGGTGGCTACAACCCGCAGGCACCTTACGGTCAGGGCGGTCAGAACTCTTACGGCCAGAACAACCAGTACGGTCAGCCTGCAGGTGGATACAACCAGCAGACCGGCGGATATAACGCTCAGAACAACAACTACGGTCAGCCAGCTGGCGGCTACACGCAGCCCGGGGGCCCCGCACAGCAGGGCGGCTACCAGCAGGGCGGCTACCAGCAGGGTTCACAGCCCGGCGGTGACCCCCACGCACCGAAGAACTAAGCGGTGCAGTCAGCCGATCACCGATCGGTGTAGTTGATAAAGTCGAAGTGAGGGTGGCGTGCAACAGGCACGCCACCCTCACTTTTTAATATCGAACTGGGCTCACTGACGAACGATGTTTCCAGAAACGACTAAGCTGAGGGCCCCTCGAGCAATTCGTGACGCACAATTGTTTGGTCGCGCCCCGGACCGACTCCGATCGATGAAATACGGCACCCCGAGAGCTCTTCGAGCTTGAGCACGTAGTCTTGAGCGTTCTGCGGTAAATCCTCAAATGACTTGCACTCCGAAATATCTTCCTTCCACCCCGGGAAGTACTCATAGATCGGTTGTGCGTGATGCATGTCGGACTGGTTCTCGGGCATGTCCTCCACGCGAACGCGATCAATCTCGTAGGCCACGCATACTGGGATCTGTTCGATTCCACTCAAGACATCGAGCTTGGTCAGCACAATATCCGTAAGCGAATTGATCCGCGTTGCGTAACGGGCAATGACGGCGTCGTACCATCCGCAGCGTCGCGGCCGCCCCGTCGTCGTCCCGAACTCGCCACCCACCTCCCGCAAGCGATCGCCCTCGGCTCCGAAAAGTTCTGTGGGGAACGGGCCTTCGCCTACGCGGGTGATGTAGGCCTTCGCAACGCCTACCACGCTGTCGATCCTGCGTGGACCCACACCCGAGCCAGTACAGGCACCGGCTGCCGTGCATGAAGAGGAGGTAACAAATGGGTAGGTACCGTGGTCGATATCAAGCATCACAGCTTGGCCGCCCTCGAACACCACAATTTCGCCGCGGTCTAGGGCAGCATTGAGCTCGGCTGATACGTTGAACAGCATGGGCTGGACCCGATCCGCGTAGGAAAGAAGATCGTGGGTGACCTCATCGACGTCGAACGGGTCTTCACCGTGGACGTGCTCCAACATCGCATTCTTGAGCCCGAGGGCGCCTTCGACTTTCTGCCGGAGGATGGACGGGTCGAACAGGTCTTGAATCCGCAGGCCAATACGATTCATTTTGTCCGCGTAGGACGGGCCAATTCCCCTTCCGGTGGTCCCAATCTTTCGCTTGCCCAGCGTCCGTTCATTGACCGTGTCAATCTTCCGGTTGTAGGAAGGGATCAGGTGGGCGTTCTGGGAGATCTTCAGCCTCGACGTGTCGATTCCGCGCGACTCGAGTTCTTCGATTTCAGAGAACAGCACCTCGAGATCAACCACCACACCATTACCGATAACTGGAGTGCAGTCGGGGCTGAGGATTCCTGCGGGTAGAAGATGGAGGGCGAACTTTTCCTCGCCGACGACGACGGTGTGGCCAGCGTTGTTTCCGCCGTTGTATTTGACCACGTAGTCAACTTCGGTACCGAGCTGGTCAGAGGCCTTTCCCTTGCCCTCGTCGCCCCATTGCGCGCCAACAATAATTAAAGCCGGCATGACTTCACGTCCTTTAGAGTCGCGTGACTCATCGATTGATGGTTGCGAAGGTGGCTCGAAAAACATAGCCGTTCCACCATGCGCAACGTTTTGTCATGTAAAACGCACACATCGCGAGACGGCCGCCTTACTTCCCCAGTTTAGGGCGTAGCAATTCTGGCCACAATCCCGCTCCAGAGTGTGAACATCGCCGTGACAGAGTTTGAACATCACCGTGCCAGAGCCCCCTCGGGGCACATCGGGTCACCACCAATGCGCGCCACCGAGAGGGCTCAGGTCAGCAGTCGGCTACTTGCTAGGTGTGCAAACCGCGCGACCGTCGATCTTGCCCTCGTGTAGCAGTTGGTATGCCTTTGGCGCATCATCGAGGGAGAACTCGGTGGTGTGGATTTCGAGCGGCTCGTGCTTGGCCATCTCCACGAGTTCCATGAGCTCTAGGCGCGTGCCCCACAGCGAGTTGGACAGCTCCATCTCCCACGGAGTAATACCAAAGCCAACCTTGGCAAAGCCCGCACCCGCACCAGCAAAGACCACTGCGGACTGGAGACCGCCACACGCAACGGCGAGGTCCGGCGTCGGCCCATTGGCAACGAAGTCGAGCACGAGGTCGGCTCCGCGGCCGTGCGAAACTTCCTTCACCTTCTCGGCAGCGGCCGTCTCTGACTTGAACGCGTAGTGCGCACCGACCTTCTTGGCGAAATCGAGCTTCGAATCCTCAATGTCCAGTGCAACAACGCGAGCATCGGACATGCGGCGCAGCAGCTGAATCGCCGTGTGGCCGAGTCCGCCAGCGCCGATGACCACGGCCGTTGAACCCGCACGGAGCTTGTGGCGGAAGCGCTTAATGATCGAGTAAGGGGTCAGACCGGCGTCGGTCAATGGAGCCATCTTCACCGGGTCGAGATCGCCAATCGGTACCATGTGCTGCACGGAGTCCACGGTCATGTATTCCGCCATGCCACCAGGATGCGCGAAGCCTGGTGAGGTCATGCCATTGCGGCAGAGATTTTCGTTGCCACGTGCACACATGTCACACACGCCGCAGCCCCAGCATCCGTATACGAGGACCTTGTCGCCAACCTCGATACCGCGTACCTGGGAATCAAGCTCAACGATGGTTCCTGCAGACTCATGCCCCAGCGTCATGGGGAGCGGATAGTTGTAGACATTCTTGAAGGTCTCTTCATCCAGACCCATCACAAACTCATCCGAGTGACACAGGCCAGCCGCATCCACCTTGATAATCATCCCGCCCTTGGGCAGCTCGGGTTCGGGGATGTCAACGACCTCTGGCTCGGCGCCTATTGTCCGGTACTGCACTGCTTTCATGTGGACCTCCTCGTCCCTGCGCGTGAGCGCGCCTCTATGTCCCTAGAATCTGGGTCTTGCCGCGGAAACCTCGAGCCTGTTCGTCATTGAACAGCTGGTCTATCGCGTCAATCGATAATAACACGTGACGCGCAACACAGGCCTTACGTCTTGGTTTACGCCGTACAGCTCCCCAGATAGCAAGGAAAGTCGTGGCTTACGGTTCAGCTGAACTAGAATTAAGGGGGCGACCTGAGGAGGACACATGGGACAGCAGTCCACATTCGACGAATTGAAATCAACCGTGGCTGACAGCGAGGCACACGAGCTTTCCGTAGACCACCAGCCAGAATCGATGGGGATCGTATACGGATTGGGGACATTCGCGTATTACGCAATTCCAGATTTCGTTTCTTCGCGCCCACTTCGCGCTGTACTTAAGGCATGTGCTCTCGGAGTGATCCTCGCGACCGATTTCCATCGCCAACCCGTCGACCTTTGGGACGGTATCCAGTCAGAAGACGGCACTGACGACGCCAGTCGCGGTGACGCCGTTGGCGCAGAGACGACGACGGATGCTTCGAAAGCATCTGAGGCTGCGGACGGGGCGGAAGCTACCGGTAACATCGCGTCTTCTGGCGGCACTGCGGGCGATAAGTACAACCCCACACCGCTTTCAGCGGGGAACTCCCCGCGTTTCGCTGATCCCGACTACGACGACAATCCTTCGAATGTGGACGGTCAGTTTGGTCAGGGAGGCCACTTAGCCCCCGAAGGTAGTAAGGCCTCTACCATCCTGTTCGCCGCGGCGGGAGCCGGCATCGCTGCGGTCTCCACCGGCCTCATCATCGTGGCTGAAAAATACATTTACAACCGGGCAGAGAAGCAGCGCCACGCTGGCAGAAGTTTTGCTCACACCAAGCAGGGACTCGCACTTGGTATCCTTACTGGAGGAACAATGTGGGTCATTGAGAAGTTCGCCCCCATCGATAAGGTCATGGATCGTTAGGACTTTGCAAAACTTGACCGGCTAGGCCTTAGCAAACTCGGTCGGCTAGGCCTTGGCAAACTTGGCCGGCTAGGCCTT
>CAYOEJ010000011.1:17553-26724 GCA_964403015.1 uncultured Arcanobacterium sp. | reverse complement strand
GTCGGCTAGGCCTTAAACCCGGTCGGCCAGAGTTCTCTGAGCCAAAGGGTTGACAGCCAAAGATCTTGCCCAGAATGAAAGAGGAGCACCCCCGCGGGAGTGCTCCTCTTTCATTACTAAGGTGATTAGCTCATCTTGTTGCCTGCGGAGCCGAGCTGCTCAGCAGCCTCGACCACGCGAGCTGCCATACCAGCCTCAGCAGCTTTGCCCCATGCACGTGGGTCATACAGCTTCTTGTTGCCAACTTCGCCGTCGATCTTGAGCATGCCGTCGTAGTTACGGAACATGTGCTCAACAACCGGGCGGGAGAAGGCGTACTGAGTATCGGTGTCAATGTTCATCTTGATGACGCCGTTGCGAACAGCGGTTGCAATTTCCTCAGCGGAGGAACCCGAACCACCGTGGAAGACGAGGTCGAATGGCGATTCCTTGCCAACCTTCTCGCCAACCTCGCGCTGGATTTCACCGAGGAGCTCCGGGCGAAGCTTCACTGCGCCGGGCTTGTACACGCCGTGCACGTTGCCGAAGGTAAGAGCGGTGGTGTAACGGCCCTTCTCGCCCAGACCGAGAGCCTCGATGGTCTTCAGACCATCTTCAGCGGTGGTGTAGAGCTTGTCGTTGATCTCGGCTGCAACGCCGTCTTCCTCGCCACCAACTACACCAATTTCGATCTCGAGAATGGTGCGAGCCTTCTGGGAAAGTTCGAGAAGCTCTTGAGCAATCTCAAGGTTCTCCTCGAGCGGCACTGCCGAACCGTCCCACATGTGGGACTGGAAGATTGGCTCGCGGCCAGCCTTGACCTCTTCTGCGGAGATCTCCATGATGGGGCGAATCCAGGAGTCGATGTTCTGCTTGGCGCAGTGGTCGGTGTGAAGTGCGACGGTGACCGGGTAGTTCTTGGCAACCTCGCGCGCGTATGCGGCGAGTGCGAGCGAACCTGCAACGCGATCCTTGATGGTGGAGCCCGAAGCGTACTCGGCGCCACCAACGGAGACCTGAATAATGCCGTCGGACTCGGCGGCGGCGAGACCCTGAAGCGCTGCAGTCAAGGTCTGCGAAGACGTTACGTTGAATGCAGGGTATGCGAACTTGCCGGCCTTGGCGCGGTCAAGCATCTCGTTGTAAACCTCTGGGGTTGCGATAGCCACGGAATAACTCCTCTATTTAGCGATACTAACGACCCCATTATCTCACTGTTGTGCCAAGGTCTCTAGGCAATCTGTCCCCATCCTGTTCGCTCTAGGCGACGTACATCTCACAAATCCGTGCAAACATCGGGTTCATAGGGCTCTGCTGTTCGTGCGCATCGCTGATCGTCGAAACGCTGCCCATCGTCGAAGTGATGCTCTCCGTCGAAGCGGGGCTCTCAGTCGAAACGCTGCCCATCGTCGACGCTTTGCTTGCCGAGACGTATATTGAGTGATAATTCATCGAATGAGTGTTTATTTCGATATCAATCCATGAAAAAACACTCATTATGTGTGAGGACGTCAAGGACGGAAGGACGAATGATCATCACGGATGTCGCTGAAGCGGCGAGCAAACTTGCCGAACTCATGGACGGCAAACGTACCCTCGCCATTACGGGCGCGGGTGTCTCTACCGATTCGGGCCTCCCCGATTATCGGGGGCTCGGAACTACGGAGGAGCCCTCGATCGAGTTCGACATGTTTGTTTCTGACCCGGTCTGGCAACGCTGGGTCTGGCAACGCAATCATGAGACGTGGAAGATCCTCGATCAGCTGCACCCCTCCCCCGCACACCTTGCGCTTAAGGACCTCGAAGAGTCCGGACACATTCTTGGAATTGCCACTCAAAACGTCGATGGCCTCCATACGGTGGCGGGATCACGCAACGTGTGGGAGATGCACGGATCCTTCCGGACGGTCGATTGCGTGAACTGCGGTACCCGGATCCCACGAAGCGACTACGCGGTGGCATTAGACGAGCTCAATCCAGATTGGCCAACCTACAATCACGACATCGCGATTCTCGCCCCCGCTCGCCGCGCTGAAGCTGAAGCTTCCACGTTCACGGTCGCTCCGTGCGACAAGTGTGGTGGCGTCATGAAACCGAGCGTGGTCTTTTTCGGAGAGATGCTCTCGAAAGCCTTCGAAGAGGCGATGGAGGCTGCGGCGGAAGCGGAGGTCGCCGTCGTCGTCGGATCGTCACTCATGGTCACCACGGGGATTTGGGTGACGCGTCAAGCATGGGCGAAGGGCTGCCCGCTGGCCATCGTCAACCTCGGGCCCACATCCGAAGACGGAAACGCCGACCTCCGAATCGAGGCCGGCGCATCCGAAGTACTCAGCGAAACGGCAAAGCTGCTGCTGGGGTAGGGACACGCAGTCTTACAGCGAAGGCTGGCGGGCGATCCATTCGGCTAGCGGCATGCGCTTGCCCGTGAAGAACGGGGTGTCTTCGCGAACGTACAAACGCGCCTCAGTGTTGCGCATGTCGCGCATGAGGTCCACGAGTCGCTCCGGGTTGGGCGACTCGAGAGCCACAATCCATTCGTAGTCAGACAGCGAGAATGTAGCCACTGTGGACGAGATGATGTCCTTGTACGGGCGTCCGGTCATGCCGTGGTCGCGTAGAATCTGCGCACGTTTCTTCGGATCCATGTAGTACCAGTCGTATGAACGCACAAACGGGTAAATCGACAGGTAAGCCTCCGGACCGTCAGCCACGAGATAGCCGGGAAGGTGCGACTTGTTAAATTCCGACACGCGATGCATTCCGACGACGGACCAGATCGGGTCAAGGAACTTACCCAGCGTCGAGCTAAGGATGGCGCGGTAGGCATCCTGGACGGCGTCGCCGGTATTGCCAGTAATCCATACCATCAGATCAGAATCCGAGCGGTAGCCGGCAATGTCATAGAATCCGCGAACGTCTGCGCCCGCGCCAGTAATACGCTCCATTAACTCCGTCTCAACCTGCTCCCCGTTAAGTTCGAGGCTCAGGGCTTCCGACGTCTTGAAGATGGCAAAGAGGCTGTAGTGCAGCTCGGAATTCACTTTTTCCAAAGTATCCTCGACGTGTTCGGGTTCGAGTCCGTCGTGATGCATTGGTCGCTCTGACATCGTTGTCTCCATTCGGTCGTAGGTCGTTATTTCTGTGGTCGAAGGATATTGCCAGCTGCTTGGGTGAGTGGCGTTGACGCGGGTTCACCCGTTTCAAGAAGATCGACGAGCATGCTCACAAACGTCGGATGAATACCGACCGTTGATGCGCGGGTCATCGGAATGCCGTGGTTCTCGCACGTTTCTTTGGCCTGGGTATCGAGGTCGTAAATGACCTCCATGTGATCGGACAGGAAGCCGATCGGTGCCAGCAGCACTCCCGATTCGAGTAGGGCATCTGCTTCTTCGGAGAAGGCGAGCTCATCAAGCCGGTCGTTGACGTCGGGTTCGAGCCACGGCGTGTGCGGCGAGCCCGAGCGGGAACAGTAGTTGATCTCCCACCCATCGAGCTTCCAGCCCTTATCGCGCAACATGGCGACGATGGCATTGGCAACATCCTCATGCTGCTTGTCGTACGTTGAACCAACCGTACGTCCCGACTCCTCGTTCATCTTCGTCGGAATCGAGTGGGTGATGAAGTGCAGGCGCGGCTCGTGGCCGGTCATGGCAAGATGTTCTTCCAACGCGTGGTCAATCAACTGCGCATTTGGCTCGACGAACCCAACAGTGTTGAAGTACGGCTGAACTCGTGAGACTCGAAGCGCACCGGCGTCGTCGTTCACGGTCTCTAGTGCCGAGTCGATGTCTTCTTGGTACTGCTCGGCGGACGAATAGGAGTCGTAGGCGGCGGTGGGAAGTGCCACGATGTCACGGTAGCCGTCGGCTTTCAGCTGCTGAAACACCTCGGTAACGTAGGGTTCCCAGTTTCTATTGCCGACGACGACGGGCAGCGCGATTCCGCGAGCCTCAAGTTCGTCTGTGATCGCCTGCGCAAGATCAGCATTGAGCTCGTTGATCGGTGACTTGCCGCCGAAAAGGTAGTAGTGCTCGCCCACCACTTTCAGACGCTCATCAGGGATATTGCGGCCTTTTGTGGCGTTACGGAGGAACGGAACAACCTCGTCGGGATGGTTTGGTCCGCCGTAACTCAAAATCGCAATTGCATCAGGCATGGATCGGCCTTTCACGAGTCAGTCAGTGCGTTGTGAGGTTCGGGAAGTTCACAGCCGAATACAAGCTCGGCGGCTGCCCAGAATTCTGAGCTTTTACCTGCCATTCCCGCTTGGCGGGCGGCGCTGGTTGGGCCGTGGGTCATCGCGGCGAAAACTCGGCGCATGGCTGCCGCGGCACGCTCGACGTCGATGGCTCCACTTTCGGGCAGTCGTTCGAGTTCAGATTGCAAAGCTCGATCTCCGAGTTCCCTCATTCCCACGATCACGGGATCCATCGTTCGTGCGGCCTGCTCTTTAGTAAATTTCTGAACGCCCTCCTCGACCAGCTCTTTCGCCATGTCGATAACGCTTGAATCCACTTCTGGAACTTCGTGGCTGATGCTGTCGAGGGTGATGAGGTGTGCACGCGGGTCGTTTCCGATATCAGAATCGGCATCGCCTGAAAGCGCGAGATCAATGATCGGCAGGGGTTCGGTGCGGTCGCTCAGCGCGCGGGCTGCCTCGAAACGCTCCACCGTAAGGACCGGTGCCTCTTTTCCGCGGCACAACACGACGAGATCGGCCTTGGCCAATTCTTCTTCGAAATTACCGGCAAGCTTCGTGCCGTGGCTTTCAGCGAATTTCTGCGCGCGATCGGACTCGGACCAGACGCGAATATGTTGGGCTCCCCGGTCGCGAAGCGCCTTCACGCTCGCTCCGGCATAGGCGCCTGTTCCTGCGAGTAGCACGCGGACGTCATTCCATCGCTCGATACCAGTAAGACCGAGCGAGACGGCCACTAGGGAAGAACCTTGACGTGCCAAGTCTGTCTCAACCGCAATTTTTCTGGAAGTCTGTAAAGCACCTCGAATGGCTGCCGAAAGCATGCCGGTCACTTGGCCCGATTCCACCGCCTCGCTGTAGGCCCGGCGGAGCTGGCCGATAATTTCACGCTCGCCGACCACCATCGACTCGAGTCCCGCCGCCAATGAATACAAATGTCGAATGGCATCGATGCCGCTCATGACTTGCAGATTCGCGGCAGCATCTCCCGCACTTAAACCAGTGGCCGCTGCTAGGAGTTCGGAAATTTCGGCAGTTGCCGCACCGGTCTGAGTGACATCGGCAATAACCTCAAACCTGTTGCACGTGGAGAGAGTGACCACTCCTCGAAAGCTACGCCGCGGCAACTCATGTGCGGCGTGTTCTTCGGCAGCACTGATACGGTCAATAAGCGATAGCTCATTAAACCGGTGCGACACGGAGAAAATGGCGATAGGCACGGAAAACAGTATGGCACTGTCGCCAAGACGCGTCCACCTATCACGCAGAACAGACAATTCCATCCGCAGATGTCGCTAACATTTGAGATAGTGCTATGCCATCATGGAACCGGGGTTCATCTGCCGATCCCACGTACCAGAGAGGTTCTAGACCTCCGATAACTCACAAAGGGGCGAAATAATGTCGGCTGAAAACCAGATCCGCCATGACAGACAGCAGCCGGATGCTGTTCAAGGAGCTCTCAGCGGGCGTTCGTCATTCGAGTGTGCGGTGGGCGGCGTGCGCCCCAAGGTCGCCCCGGTGTGGTTCATGCGCCAAGCGGGTCGCTCACTTCCCGAGTATCGCCAATTGCGCGAGGGCACCACGATGCTCGAATCCTGCCTCACCCCCGAACTCGCCGCCGAAATCACGCTGCAGCCCGTTCGCCGTCATCACGTGGATGCCGCGATCTTTTTCTCGGACATCATGGTTCCGCTCAAGCTCGCCGATATCGACGTGGACATTGCACCAGGCGTCGGACCCGTCATGGGCAAGGCTTACCGCACGGCGGACGACATTCACGAGTTAATCTCCACTCGCCTCGGTGACACTCAAACGATTACCGACGCCGTGCGCGGTGCTATCGAGATGCTGAGCGAGATCGAAACTCGCGATGGCGAGGGTCATGAGATGAAGGGCGTGCCGCTCATCGGATTCGGTGGAGCACCCTTCACTCTCGCGGCATACCTAGTTGAAGGCCGTCCGTCCAAGGACCACCTGACAGCTCGTACGCTGATGCATGCCGAACCCGAACTTTGGCACGAGCTCATGACGTGGGCCGCGGACCTCACCGGGGACTTCATCAAGGTACAGATTGATGCTGGCGCGAGTGCTGTCCAGCTCTTCGACTCTTGGGCCGGCTCCCTTTCGCGCGCCGACTACCTTCGTTTCGTCCTGCCCTATTCAAAGCGCGCCCTAGAAGGCATCGAGGTTCCCAAGATTCACTTCGGCCTGGGCACTGGCGAATTCCTTGCCGACATGGCTGAGATTGCCGATGTGATCGGCGTCGACTATCACCTAGAACTCTCCGACGCGATTGATCGGGTAGCAACGCGTTTGGGTCGATCCCCGAGCGTGCAGGGCAACATCAACCCCGCGCTCCTCGGCGCTCCGTTCGACGTTCTAGAAGCTCACACCATGTCCGTCCTCGAAGCCGGCCAGAAGGCGCAAAGCCACATCGTCAACCTCGGCCACGGGGTGCCACCGTCAGCCGACCCGGCGGTCCTGACCAAACTCGTTGAAACCATTCACAACGCCACCATCGGAGAATGATGAAGAAGATCCCTCGCGAACGCACTGCAAGCACACTGATTGTGGGAGGCGGTATCGGAGCTCTCACGCTCGCGTACCGGATGCTGTTGGCGAGGTCTTCCAACGTCGTCGTTCTCGAAAGCCGCGGGAATGTGGGCGGTCTCGTCGCTCAGAGCACAATGGACTCACTGACCTTCGATATTGGGGCAGAGTCGTGGGCACGCCGGTCGAACACGGTCAAGGATCTCGCCGAGGAGCTCGGTCTTGCTGAGATTCTGCCCGCCGGACGCTCATGGGTCTACACGGAAACCGGGCCCCACCTGATCCCACAAAATGCACTGCTGGGCATCCCCTCGGATCCGATGGCCGACGACGTTCGCGAGCGCCTTTCTCCCGCCGGGCTTGCAGCCGCACTAGAAGATCAGAATCTTGGCCCTGAGGTTGGCGCCGATGCGACCTCACTCGCAGAACTCGTCGAGGCCCGCATGGGCACGGAGGTACTGCGCGAACTCGTTGCCCCGATCGCAGGCGGCATCCACTCTGCCGATCCCCGGCAACTAGATCCAAATACGGTGACGCCCGGCCTGATCAAGGCAATGACGGAGACCGGTTCTCTCGCCGCCGGCGTGCAGCGTATTTTGGCAGCGCGCCCCGAGGGCGGTCCGGTCGGTTCGGTCGAAGGCGGCATGGGAGCACTCATTGGAGCACTGCGGACCAAGATTGAGGAACTTGGCGGACGCGTACTCACGCGCCATCCCGTTACCAGCATTTCCGAGTTGTCTGAAGCTGGCCCGTACCGCTGGCAGGTGGAGGTCGCCGACGCCGAACCGTTCTTTACGCAGAACCTCGTCCTTGGCGCGGACGACGCCACGAACCTTGATCTTCTGGCGGAACTCGAGCCCCACGACATTACGCTTCCAGAGGCCGCGTCCATTATCCACTGGACGATGGTCGTGGAGTCGTCGGACCTTGATAGTGCGCCGCGCGGCTCCGGACTCCTCGTTCAAGCTGGTACGCCCGGCATGCGGGCAAAGGCGGTCACCCACCTGTCCCAAAAGTGGGAGTGGCTTGGAAAGCTGGCAGGCCCTGGCCGGCACGTTCTGCGCGTTTCCTACGGCAGGCCCGGTGAGGATTGCTCCGATGTGACGCTGGCCGATGCACTCGCGGACGCCTCGACCCTCATGGGAGTGGAGTTGACCGAGGAGAATGTCAAAGATTCTCGCCTCATTAATTGGGGTAAGTCCCTCACTCCCCGCTCGGTTGCATTCCGCGCGCAGATCAAGGAACTCGGTTCACGATTGGGCAATCATCCCGGTCTCTACGGCGTCGGCGCTTGGGTTGCCGGTTCCGGACTGAGCGCCGTGATCGACCATGCTCAGGAGTTGGCCGAGGAGCTTGGTGTCGGATCGGCGTCGATTGGAACTCGAGGCTCGCAGCTAGCCCTCACCCAATCCACGATGGTCGCACGGAATCTCGTCGATGCCTCGGAATTCTCCCACTTCCACATCCACGAGGTGGTGACTGAAGGCGACGTCAATACGGCGCCGCTCAAGGAGATTGGCGGAACCGGCGTCTTTGTTACGGCCCTGCGCGATGACCTCAAGGCCGGCCGCTGCGATTTCGCCGTGCACTCTGCTAAGGATTTGCCGTCCAAAGACGAGCCTGGGTTAGATATCGTTGCTCCGGCGCGGGTTGATCCTTCTGATGCGCTGTGCGCGGGAAGCTACACTCTCGACACACTCCCTCAGGGAGCGACTGTGGGGACCGGTTCTCCGCGCCGAGTTGCCCAGCTTCGCGCCGTTCGCCCAGACCTCCAGTTCGTTCCCATTCGCGGGAATGTTCCCACCCGGCTTGCAAAGGTCGGTAACGAAGTGGACGCCGTCGTCCTCGCTCTTGCTGGTCTTGAGCGATTGGGGCTGACGGACGAGGTGAGCGAAGTTCTCTCGCCCGACGTCATGCTGCCGGCCGCCTGCCAAGGGATTCTTGCCATCGAGATTCCGAGCGAGCCGGCAGACGAAAGAGCTAGGAAGATCCGCGCGGGCGTCGAGGCCATACGTGATCCGAATGCGCAGGCGGCCGCAGTTGCCGAACGCGCGTTCATGAGCGAACTCGGCGCAGGCTGTACCACCCCGGTTGGCGTGCTCGCCACCCTCGACGGTACCGAGATGACCGTGCGTGCTCGCGTTATTAGCGACGACGGCCAGATTGTTCTCGAGGACAGTTCGACTGCGCCGATCGATCTCGATGACGACGAGACCTCTCGCGAGGTTGGCACGGCGCTCGCACGCAGACTCGTCGAAGCGGGCGCTCGTCATGTGGGTGGAATCGAGTAATGAACCATCGCGTCGTCATTACGCGAGCCACGTGTGGGTCAGGCATGGCTGCGGCAGCCGCGAAAGCGGGACTTGCCGTTACCGCGCTCGCGCCCACAACATTTCACCCACTCGATGATGGCTTGCAAAGACTCGAGAGCGAACTCG
>CAYOEJ010000011.1:7280-17453 GCA_964403015.1 uncultured Arcanobacterium sp. | reverse complement strand
CCCACAACATTTCACCCACTCGATGATGGCTTGCAAAGACTCGAGAGCGAACTCGCTCCGGGCGACGACGCCGCTCAGCGGACAATTGTCTGCTTCTCCTCCCCGCGCACCCATACGTTTCTTAGCGACGAGAGTGCTCAGCTCGTTCAAGAACACACCGTGGCCGCGATCGGCGAGGGCACCGCTAAGGCCCTGCGCGAGGCAGGCATCGAGCCAAGTTTCGTCGGCCCGCAGCCCGCTTCAGGAAAGAACTTCGCCGAGGCGATCGTAGAAGCGTTCACGTCCGGACAGCTCGAGCCCGCACCGATCCTTCATCCCTGCTCTGAGCGTGCATCCGATGAGTTCGCATCCATCCTCACCGGCGATGGCTATGCAGTTACGGATATCCACATCTACGCGCCCGTGCCCCGCTCTGAGTTCCGAGCCGAACTTCAGCACACCTCGCCCGCGGCGATTGTTGTCACCGCACCATCAGCGCTGGCCCAAGCTACAGACTGGATAAAAGCCAACGATCCCGTCGTCGTCGTTCTAGGAAAACCCACGATGGAAGCCGCGCGCACAGCTGGGATCGACGCGATCCAGAGCGCGACTCCGCAAGTTCCCGATATCATCGCGGCGTTAGAGAAAGGTCTATCTCATGCATGATCAGGCAATGTTTCCAGGCGCACGGCCGCGCAGGCACAGAATGAGCGTGGCGGCGCGAAACCTCGTGCGCGAGACGAAGGTTGCTGCTTCGAACCTCGTTCTTCCCATGTTTGTCCGGGAGGGCATCGAGGAACCGGTGGATATCAGCTCCATGCCGGGCGTCGTGCAGCATACGCTCGATACGCTGGTGCCGGCAGCGCAGGAGGCGGTAGCGAGCGGGGTCGGCGGGATTATGCTGTTCGGCATTCCCGCCGTTCGTGACGCGCAGGGAAGCGAAGCCACCAATCCAGACGGCATTCTTAACGTTGCACTCGCCAAGCTGCGCGAGACGTTGGGAGATTCGACAGTCATCATTGCGGATTTGTGCCTCGATGAGTTCACCGACCACGGTCATTGCGGCCTCCTTGACGAGGCGGGCAACGTTGATAACGACTCCACTCTTGAGCGCTACGTGGAGATGGGCCTAGCGCAGGCACAGGCGGGCGCGCATATGCTCGGTTTATCAGGAATGATGGACGGCCAGGTCGCAGCGGTTCGCGCAGCTCTCGATGAGCACGGGTTTAGTTCAGTTTCCATTCTGGCCTACAGCGCCAAATATGCGTCAGGACTCTACGGACCGTTCCGCGAGGCAGTCGACTCGCAGCTGTCCGGAGATCGTCGCACCTACCAGATGGATCCGGCCAATCGCAGCGAGGCAACCCGCGAGGTCCTCTCGGATATCGCTGAGGGCGCCGACATCGTGATGGTCAAGCCCGGAAGCTTCTACCTCGACATTCTCGTAGATGCGAAGAGGCTGGCCAACATTCCAGTTGCCGCCTACCAGGTGTCGGGCGAGTACGCGATGGTCGAAGCCGCTGCGGCAAACGGATGGATCAATCGCGAGCAAGTCATCGACGAGTCGATCTTGAGCTTTGCTCGCGCGGGCGCTGGCGTGATCGTGACGTACTGGGCGGTCGAAGTCGCAAATCGCCTGAACGGACGATGAGAGCCAACGCGCACGAACCTAAGACGGTACGAACCGTATCCTGATACGAACCACTACGAATCGGAGAAGATGACCATGACCAACCAAGAGCTTTTCGACCGCGCACAGAACGTCATTCCGGGAGGCGTAAGTTCGCCCGTGCGCGCTTATGGTTCGGTTGGTGGTACACCGCCATTTATCGCCTCGGCACGGGGCGCTTGGGTAACGGATGTCGAAGGGCGGCGCTATGCCGATCTCGTGGGGTCATGGGGTCCGGCGCTTCTTGGCCACGCCCACCCGGCCGTGATCGACGCTGTGCAGGCCGCCGTACCCGACGGTCTTAGCTTTGGAGCCCCCACCGAAGGCGAGATCAAGCTTGCCGAACTCATCTGTGATCGCATTGCGGTAGAGAAAGTTCGTTTCGTTTCCACCGGCACCGAAGCGACCATGACGGCGATCCGCCTAGCTCGCGGCTTTACCGGCCGCGACCTCATCATCAAGTTTGCCGGCTGCTACCACGGTCACGAAGATCCACTGCTCGTGGCCGCAGGTTCTGGCGTTGCCACCTTCGGAATGGCCAGCTCCGCCGGGGTTCCGGCGGGAACAGTGGCCGACACCGTGGTTGTTGACTACAACGACCGCGCGGCGATCACCCAGCTCTTTGACGAACGCGGCTCGGACATCGCCGCAATCATCACCGAAGCGGCACCGGCAAATATGGGCGTGGTCTCCCCCGACCCCGGATTTAACCGCTTCCTCCTCGACACCGCTCACAAGCACGGCGCTCTCCTGATCTTCGACGAGGTACTCACCGGATTCCGCGTGAGCAAGACTGGCTACTGGGGAATCGAAAACGCAACGGACCCTGAGTTCGTCCCGGACATCTTCACCTTCGGAAAGGTGATTGGCGGCGGAATGCCGATCGCTGCACTTGGCGGCCCCGCCGAAGTGATGGATATGCTCGCCCCGCTTGGCCCTGTCTACCAAGCCGGAACTTTGTCTGGTAACCCGCTCGCTACCGCCGCTGGTTTTGCCACGCTTACCCTTGCCGACGACGCCGTTTACTCGGCCATCGACCAGACCTCGCGGATTATTTCTGATGGCGTTTCGAACGCGTTGACCGAGGCTGGCGTGGCACACCACGTGCAGCGGGTGGGCAATCTCTTCTCGTTCCTCTTCGGCGAGCATCTTGCCACGCACGGCGCTCGGAACTACACCGAGGTACAAAGCCAGGAGCAGTTCCGCTACTCGCCGTTCTTCCATTCGTTCCTCGAGCAAGGCGTCTACCTGCCGCCGTCCGTGTTTGAGGCTTGGTTCGTCTCATCCGCTCATGATGAGGAAGCTGTCGAGGCAATCCTTGCTGCAGCTCCCGCAGCGGCACAGGCGGCGGCGCAAGCAGAAGCTCAGTAAGCATAGGCGCCACCCGGCGCAAGCAGAAGCTCACTGAGCGTAGACGCCACCCGGCGCAGATCAAGCTGAGCGGTGCTGCACGATCCACATGTGTTGCGCGATTGCTGCAGCGGCAGCGACGTTCATCGATCTGGTCGAGCCATATTGCGGAATATAGACGGCCTGGTCGCACTGCGCTGCGAGCTCTTCGCTGATGCCTGTCGACTCTTGGCCAAAAACGAGTAGGCATCGCTTGGGAAGTTCGGCTGTCTCAATGGGGACCGATCCTTCCGTGTTATCCACCGCAACCAGAGTGTAATCGTTCTCCCGAGCCCATTCGGTCAGCTCACGGGGCTCGGGATGGTGGTGAATGTCGAGGTAACGGTCGGTCACCATGGCGCCGCGGCGATTCCATCGGCGTCGGCCAACGATATGGACACCGGACACATTGAACGCGTTTCCGGTGCGAACGATGGAGCCTATATTGAGGTCGTGAGCGAGGTTTTCGATGGCGATCTGCAGTTCGGAACGCGAAAGGTCAAGATCGGCGCGGATAGCGTCCACGCTCCAGTAGCGGTACTTGTCCACCACATTGCGCCGGTCGCCCTCGGCAAGAAGTTCGGGATCATAACGTGGGTCGGTCGGAAGATCCCCTTCCCACGGACCCACGCCGACTGCGGAGTCATGGTTAAAGTCAAAACGGTCGCTCGTATCCGAGGCGTTCTCGTGTCCGTACTGCAATTCACTCACGCTGCCATTCTCACCCTTTCACTGGCGGGCTGAAAGTCGGGACGGTTTGATATTCGTCGCAGCTGTGGTCAACCGCTTCACAACTCTGGTTGGTGACCTCGTGGCATCTGTGGCTACTAGCCATTTTGCAGCTCTAGCTACCAACCACCTCGCGGCGATTGAACGCCCAAACCGCAACGGCGACTAGTAAAACTGAAAGACCCATCTCGATTCCTAAGGCCAGCCAGCTCAAGTCCTCCATGGGAACCGCTCCAATCCCATTGATTGGGCCAAGATTGAGCAGCCAATCGGGGAGTTGCAGAATCTCTCCGAGGAAAGAAAATACCGCCGCAACACCATAGACAAGCCAGCCGATCCATATCCCGCCGGCCCGCAGGCCAACACCCGCAGCTGCGACCGCGGTCAGGAAAACAACGGGCACCAGATACACCGCCATGGCCTGCATCGTGCCTACCGCATCGATCTCGGCGGAAAGATCACCGGCGATAACGTAGGCCGCTAGGGTCGTGATGGCAACAACGACCCCAAGGATAAGCGCGAGCGCCATCCATGACACCCACATGCGAGTTCTCGACACCGGCTTTGACAGCAGGTACGAAAGACGCGTTGACTGCTCTTCGCGAGCGAAGCTCCCAATTGCTGATACCCCCATGGCACCACCAAAAAGTGCCGCGATGATACCTACCATCTGAGAGATCGAATCAGTGCTGGCGCTAAAGCCAAAGGCTTCCATGGACTCAAGGTTGAGTTCCATGACCTCGACCCACTGGTCGAGCAGGTAACCAAAGAGAGCACCAAAGACTATCGAGACCAAGACCCACGCGGCAAACGATGATCTAGTCAATCGCCATGCCAAACCGGCAGGTGTTCCAAGCCAGCTCGGGGCATATGCCCTACCCGCGCCACCTGAAATGACCCCGGTGGTGATATCGCGGCGCCGCCTGATGAACCCAGCCGCCACCACAAAAATCGCAGCTGACGCATAGAGCATCCCGATCGGTATCCAGTTCGTATTTGCGAACGGCTCTGCGGCGTCAAACCAACCCACCGGCGTCGTCCACCACGCCTCGATGTCGGAACTATTAACGAAAATTCGCACAAGATAGAAGACGAAGAACAGCGCGATGCCGAAGATAGTTGCGCCGCGGGCGCTGTCGAAAAGCTCGGCGCCGAGGAATCCGATGCCCGCGAAGAACGCGGCGTAGCCAAAGACCAGCACGCCGAAGGTAAGCGCGCCGCCGGAGGCTGCCGTTGCCGTACCTGTCTCGGGGCCAATTAGCGGCACGCCGAAGGCCACCAGTGAGGCCACAACCAGGACGGTGAACAAAAGGAAAGACGCCGCGACCACGACCACCGCGGCAACAAGCGGAGCTAGTCGACCAACGGGCTTCGCGGTAAGCATCTCGGTGCGACCAAGGTCCTCCTCCTTCCGTGTTCGTCCCACAGCCAGCATGACGCCGCCGATGGCCAGACCCGTGAAGACAATGATCGCTAGCTCATTGGCCATGATGCCGCCGAGCGAGTCAAGCCCGGTCCCACTGCCACTTATGGCTGTGACGATGGGCGCGACCTCCATCGCGACCGAGTAGCCCGCACGTGCCGACGGGGCACGGTAAAAGTCCGCGATGGAATAGGAGGTGGCGATGGCCACGACGAACAGGATCAGCGGCCACGCAAGCAGCGGGCGTTTGGATGTCCTAGCGAGAGCCTTCGTGTAGGTGCACGTGCCTGCAAAGGCCCCCGTCATCGAGATGCCTCCGCTTGGCCCTCATAGTGCTCGAGGAATAGTTCATCCAGCGACGGTGGCCGGACCACGAGGGACAGCGGCTGGGCGCTCGCGACAAGCCCGACCGCACTCGCAACTGCGGAGCGCTTGGCTTTGACAGCAAGGTGCTCGCCGGCGTCGTCGGTCTCGATCGAGACGTCATTAATCCCGTCAATGCCACCCAGCCGATCCGCGATCGCAGAAGCCGCGCCAGCCGGTAGTGTTGCCGTAATTGTGGTGACAGTCGATTGGCGAATTTCCTCAAGGGAGCCGGTCGACACCGTTCGGCCCGCGCGCAAAATCGTGACGTGACTACAGAGCGCCTCGACCTCGTCCAAGATGTGGCTCGACAGCAGCACGGTCGCACCGGCATCAACCCGCTCACGCACGGCGCGCTGGAATGCGACTTCCATGATCGGGTCCAGACCCGAGGTGGGCTCGTCGAACACGTAGAGATCCACATCCATCGCGAGCGCAGAAACGAGCGCTACCTTTTGGCGGTTTCCCTTGGAGTAGGTTCGCGATTTCTTGGCGATATCGAGTCTGAACTCGTCGACGAGATGGTCGCGGCGAGCGCGATCCTCGCGCCCGTGGAAAGAGCCGAGCATATCGAGGCATTCTCCACCGGTAAGCCCCGGCCACAGCACCACGTCGCCGGGCACGTAGGCGAGGTTTTCGTGGATCGCCACCGCATCTCGCTGCGGATGCTTGCCAAACACTCTCAAGTCGCCGTCGTCGAGCGAAATCTGGCCGAGCAGAGCACGAATCGTGGTCGATTTTCCGGCACCATTAGGGCCAAGGAAGCCGTGGATTTGGCCGGCCTCCACGTGTAGCTCTGCACCATCAAGGGCGCGCGTCTTTCCAAATGTCTTGGTGAGGTTGGTGCTCGAGATGATTGACATGGCCTACTCCGATTCGAGTCCGAGATCAAGGAGCGACAAAGCGGCCAGGTACGGCACACCTGTCTCTTCAATTCTTTCTTGCGCTCCGGTTGCGCGATCGACGACGACGGCAACGGCCACCACTTCCGCTCCCGCTTCGCGTAATGCGTCTATTGCTTGGAGCGGTGAGCCTCCGGTTGTGGACGTATCTTCGAGGACGACGACGCGGCGGCCGCCCACGGGCGGTCCCTCAATCTGTCGTTTGGTTCCGTGGTCCTTCGCTTCCTTGCGGACCACGAACGCATCGATATCCAGGCCCCGGGATGCCGCTGCGTGCATGATCGCCGTGGCCACGGGATCAGCGCCCATGGTCAGCCCGCCGACGGCGTCGATGTCCTCTGCGCCAAAGCCGGCCTCTTCGAGCATATCTAGCATGACGTGGCCAATGAGCGGACCTGCCTCGTGGTGCAGGGTGGATCTGCGCATGTCCACGTAGTACGTCGAGGTAAGGCCGGATGCGAGAGTGAACTTGCCGCGCTCGACTGAAAGCTCTCGAACGAGCTCGGCGAGGCGGGATCTGGGGGTATCGTTTTCAAACACGTCTCTATGCTACTTCCTTGATTATGCGCGGCTTCTACTTCCCTGACTGCGCGCGGCTACTAGTTCCTTGGCTGCGCGCGGCCCGAACGGCCGGGACCCGCATACTTTCGGACGAGTGAGCGGGGAGCATGGCGCAAAACTCCCGCGGCGATCTTGTAGAGCGGCGTTGGGGTCACAATGACCTTGCCTGCCCGCGCTGCCTCGAGCGCTTCCTCGACTACCTGCGCCGGCTCGGCGAAGGTGAATTCGGGCCACTGTGTGGCGTCTACATGGGAGCGGTCGTGAAACTCCGTATGGATCAGACCCGGATTAACCACCGTGACGTTGACACCCGTGCCCTTTAGCTCCTGTGCGAGCCCCTCAGAGAAGGTCTTCACCCAGGCCTTGTGGGCCGAGTAGGTGCCTTGAGCGGTCAGAGAGGTCATCGATCCCACGTTGATAATGGCTCCGCCACCTCGTTTCATCATTGTGGGTGCCGCGGCGTGACACAGCACCATAACAGCGCTCACCATGACATTCAGCCCCTGCATTTCCCGGTAGAGTGAGCCGCCCAGGAAGTCCTGCCCTAGTCCGAAGCCAGCATTGTTGACCAGTAGCCCAACCGGCGCGCTCATGTCTTCAAGTCTTGCGGCAACCCGGGCAACGTCGTCGCGAAGTGAGAGATCCGCCGGGAGCACCTCGACATTCACACCTGCGACATTCCGTATCTTTGTGGCAAGTTCTTCGAGACGCTCCGCGCTACGCGCCACGAGCACAAGGTCATTCTGCTCGGCTGCTAGCGTCCAGGCGAATTCACGCCCAAGACCTGCGCTTGCTCCTGTTATCAATGCTCTACCCATACGCGCAACCCTACGCGGTGGCGGGTGGGCAGCGCACGTCTCAATAGGCGCCCACACCTTTCGTTCACTAAGCTGGTGCTCATGAAGCTTGCGACTTGGAATATTAACTCTGTCCGTGCCCGCGCCGACCGCGTGGTCGACGTTCTCACCCGCCACGACCTCGACGTGCTGGCTCTCCAGGAAACCAAGTGCAAGCCGGAACAGTTCCCCCGCGAAGCAATCGAAGCCGCTGGCTATGAGATTGCCACGCATGGACTCAACCAGTGGAACGGCGTCGCGATCATTTCGCGCATCGGACTCGAGGATGTTCGCTCGAGCTTCCCCGGCCAGCCCGGATTCATCAAGGGCGAGCCCGAAGAAGGCACGTTCTTTGTACCGGGCGAGGCGGAGGCGCGAGCGCTTGGTGCGCGAGTAGGCGCGAAGCGCGAAGGCAATGACCTCGTGGGGGGCATCGATGTGTGGAGCCTTTATGTCCCTAATGGTCGCGCGGTTGGCGACCCCCATTACTTCTACAAACTTGCCTTCCTCGAGGCTCTCCGTGAAGCTGGCCAGCAGCGCTTAGCCGAGGAGCCGGATCTTGAAGTAGCGCTCGTGGGCGACTGGAACGTTATTCCTACCGACGACGACGTGTGGGATCCCGAGCTATTCGAAGGTGGACTTTACGTAACCCCTGAAGAGCGCGAGGCATTCTTTGCTTTCGAGCGGGCAGGCTTCACCGAAGTAAGCCGCCAGTTCGCCACCAACTACACATTCTGGGACTACCAACAGTTGCGATTCCCCAAGAATCAGGGGATGCGCATCGACTTCGTTTACGCTTCGAACGCACTGGCCAAACGCGCCATCGCGGGCGAAATCGACCGCGACGAGCGCAAGGGCAAGGGCGCCTCCGATCACGTGCCCGTGATCGTTGAATTTGACTAAATCGACCGTAGCTAAATCGACCGAAGCTAAATCGACCGAAGCTAGATCGATCACGACTCGACCGATCGCGTCTGAATGGTCCTTAAATCGCCCGCATTTGGCTGGTGAGATCTGGCCAGATCTCGATGTGTTCTTCAGAAAATGGCTTCTCCCCCAAGAACAGGCCGGCCTTCTGAACCTCTGGATCTACCCAAATAAACGAACCTGACTGGCCAAAGTGCCCGAACGTCGTCGGCGAAAAATCAGACCCCAACCAATGCGGGTTCTTTTCGCCGCGGATCGAGAAGCCCAAGCCCCACAGGTTCTGATCTTGGCGACCGTATCCAGGCAGAATTCCCGCAAGCTCCGCAAACTGTGGCGTTACCGCTTCTTTGGCAAGTTCCGCAGGAATGAGCGTTGGATTCATGAGTTCCACGACGAATTTAGCAAGAGAATCCGCCGTTGCTCGAGCCGAGTATGCAATCGCGCCATCGAGGGTCGCAGTGTCCATCTCCAGCGGTTCAAAAACGGTGCTGGTTACCCACTCTTGGATCGGCATGCCCACGCGCTCGGCCACGGCGTCCCCCAGCACCTCAAAGCCATAGTCGGAATAGATTCGGCGGCGACCCGGCTCAGCAATCGGCTTACCCTTGCTCGGCGGAAGTCCCGAGGAGTGCGACAGCAGGTGACGGAAGGTGGAGCCGTCGGGACCGGCGTCGTCGTCAAGGGAAAGCTTCCCTTGGTCGGCAGCAATCAAAATTGACCAAGCTGCGATCGGCTTAGTGACCGAGGCAAGTGCGAACTCTGCGTCGGGATCGCCAACCATGAGGGTGATCTCGTCGGAATCGAGCGCTAAATAGACGTGATCGAACGAAAACTTATCTGCGGGAAGGGCGTTGAATCGCATGGTTCCACTTTGGCACAAGTCGCGGGTGGGTTCACAGTAGTATCGATTCATGTCACTTTCCCCAGAAGCAGTCATTGCCGAACTCGACTCGTGGATCCACATCGACGTCTCCGACCGAGACCGCTATATCGCGCTCGTTCAAGAACGCGGCGAAGGCGCCCTCTATAAAGGCGAGTATCCCGAGCACATCACCTCCTCGCTGTTCGTGCTCAGCCCTGACTGTTCGCAGATTCTGCTCGCATTTCATAAGAAGGTGGGTGCGTGGCTTCAATTTGGAGGGCACCTTGAGCCAGGCGATGCCTCGCTACTCGACGCCGCCCTGCGCGAAGGTCACGAGGAATCTGGCCTCGAAGCTTTTCTGCGTGCTTTCCCTGAGCCGTGCGATTTCGACATCCATGCGCTCGGGTCTGGGTTCAAGGGCGTCTGTGCCGAGCATTGGGACCTTGGTTTCGTGGCAATCGCCGATACCGACGCCGCCTTCGCCGCTTCCCCTGAAAGCAGCGACGTGCGCTGGTTCCTTGTTAGCGAGCTGC
>CAYOEJ010000011.1:1527-7180 GCA_964403015.1 uncultured Arcanobacterium sp. | reverse complement strand
GGAATTGTGCCCCCATCAAATTCGGGTAGAGTGTGCCGCATGGAGGATAAGACGACGCCGTCTGGATCAGCAAACTCAGACTTCGATCCGGTTAAGGATGCGATATTCGAAGCCGCGCCCGATCCGTTGCTCGACGTGAACTCAAAACGCGACATCAATCTCTACGGCCCTGGCGCCATCGATCGGTTCGGACCACGCCCCCATGCTCGCGAGCGCGAAACCACGCTTGCACAGATGCGCCAGGATGAGGCAGCTCGCCGCGGTGCAGCTTGGCAGCAGCATCCGTCGCAATATGGGCGAGGCCATTCCACGCGTCCGGCGCGAGGCGGGCAGTGGGGATCCTCAATCACGCACTCGGATGTTACGGGTGCACCGCGCTCTCGCGGCATTGCTATCGTCCTTGCCCTGCTATTCGGCTACTACGGAGCGCACAACTTTTATCTCGGCCTGCCTAACCGAGCATTTGCCAACCTCATCCTGTGGTTCCTGTGCATGCTAACTACTTTGATCACTGGCAGCATTTTCATGATGCTCCCGATTGCCTCCGTGGTGATCGTAGAAATGTTCATGATCGGGTTCAAGGCCGGGCCATACCAAGGCCGCTAGTTTTCCGGCCCCTACTTGGGCTTTTCGAGCTGCTGCAATGCAGGCTCAGCCGCCGCTTGGCCCTTTCGCGTGTCTTCATGGCCCTTTCAGCTCCTGCTCGACATTTCAAGCGCCTATGTCGACCCTCCACGTCTGGTTCCCACACATGGCTGCCTATAATGAGCGTTAATTTACGGATTGCGTGTTTATTTAACACTCAATCTGTGAATCGGATATCAATAAATTTCTAAAATCCCCACATCTGTCCAACCGGCATTCATGCAGCCGACTCGGGAGCAGTTGGTAGCCGACATTCATGCAGCAGACATGTGAGCAGCAGACATGCGTGCAGCCAACTTGATAGTCGACAGCCGTACACGCGAGCTGACCTAAAACGCCACGCACAAATGGCCTTGCAAATACTCCCTCCATGGTTCAGACTTGAGCAGACGTCATTTGTCATGACAAAGTCCCATAATGGGCCTGTTAGGAGTAATACATGAGCAAGATTCGCGTTGGCATCATCGGTGTCGGCAACTGTGCAACATCCCTACTGCAGGGAGTTGAGTACTACAAGGACGCCGATCCGTCGTCGACAATCCCAGGTCTCATGCACGTCAATTTCGGCGGCTATCACGTGGGTGACATCGAGTTTGTGTTTGCTCTCGATGTCGATTCGAACAAGGTGGGCAAGGATCTCTCCGAAGCCAGTGAAGCAGATCCAAACTGCACCATTAAAATCGCGGACGTGCCGCATCTAGGCGTAACCGTCCAGCGCGGTCACACCCTCGACGGCCTCGGCAAGTACTACCGCGCGACCATCGAGGAGTCATCCGAGGAGCCCATCGATGTGGTTTCAGCCCTAAAGGAAAAGGAAGTCGACGTCCTCATTTCCTACCTGCCCGTCGGCTCGGAGGAAGCGGATAAGTTCTACGCGCAGTGCGCGATCGACGCGAAGGTGGCATTTGTTAACTGCCTGCCCGTCTTTATTGCCTCGGACCCAGTATGGGCGCAGAAGTTTACCGACGCCGGTGTCCCGATTGTCGGTGACGACATCAAGTCCCAAGTTGGCGCAACTATTACCCACCGCCACCTCGCAAAGCTGATGGAAGACCGCGGGATTATCGTGGATCGCACCTACCAGCTCAACGTTGGCGGAAACATGGACTTCAAGAACATGCTTCAGCGTGATCGCCTCGAGTCAAAGAAGATTTCGAAAACCCAAGCAGTTACCTCCAACATGCATAAGCACTTCGAGGATCGCGACATCCACATTGGCCCATCGGACTACGTGCAGTGGCTCGATGATCGCAAGTGGGCGTTCGTTCGCCTCGAAGGCCGCGCGTTCGGCGAAGTTCCGATCAGCTTGGAGTACAAGCTCGAGGTGTGGGACTCCCCCAACTCCGCAGGTATCGTGATCGACGCCCTGCGAGCAGCCAAGATCGCTATGGACCGTGGCGTTGGCGGTCCTCTTCTCTCGGCGTCGTCCTACTTCATGAAGTCGCCGATGGAACAGCGACCCGATGACCAGGCTCGCGAAGATGTCGAGGCGTTCATCCGCAACGAGCTCGAGCGATAAAAACGTTCGAGCGTGAGAAGAGATGCAGCGCTAGAAGAGTTAGAGCCGAGAAAAGATGCAGCGCTAGAAGATCTCAAGCGCGAGACACTCAAGGCGTAGCCCCGAAATTTCGCGCTGCACCTCTAGCCGCTAGGCCAGCCGCAAAGCGCTGGCTGCTAAGCGACTGGTTGCCAAGCAACAAGAGTAAGGGTGTGGGAGCAAGGTTTTCCTTGCTCCCACACCCTTGGCCTTCAACCAAGCTAAAGCGATCGCCTTCCCTCAGCCTCTTCCAAGGCTAAGCGCCTGCCATCCCTAGGCCTCTTCCACGCTAAGTGCCAGCCTCGACTCGGGCGAGACGCCTTCTGCAAACACCGAACTGTCGAAGTCCGCAGAATCAACACGCACGACGTCGCCGTCTTGGACATCGCCAGAGAGCAGCATTTTGGCGAGTTGATCACCGATTTCACGCTGGATCAGGCGACGAAGTGGACGAGCTCCATAGGCCGGATCGTACCCATCCATCGTGAGCACTGACTTCGCCGCATCCGTCACGTCGAGACGAATCCTGCGCGAAGCAAGCCGCTCCATCATCTGCGCGATCTGCAAATCAACGATCTTCCCGATCTCATCGATGCCAAGCGGATCGAACATGATGACGTCATCGAGGCGGTTCAGGAATTCCGGCTTGAAGTGCGCGCGGACAGCGCCCATAACGGCCTCATGCTTTTCCTTTTCCCCAAGTTCTTCACTAATGAGGAACTGGGATCCTATGTTCGACGTCAGGATCAGGATGGTATTACGGAAATCTACAGTACGTCCTTGGCCGTCCGTCAACCGTCCGTCATCAAGCACCTGAAGGAGGATGTCGAAAACTTCTGGGTGGGCTTTCTCAACCTCGTCGAGAAGCAGGACTCCGTATGGACGACGCCGTACGGCTTCCGTAAGCTGGCCGCCCTCGTCGTACCCGACATATCCCGGAGGGGCGCCGATGAGTCGAGCAACCGAGTGCTTCTCCGAGTACTCCGACATATCGATACGAACCATCGCCCGCTCGTCGTCGAAGAGAAACTCCGCCACGGACTTTGCAAGCTCGGTCTTGCCGACGCCGGTTGGGCCGAGGAAGAGGAACGAGCCTGTTGGACGATTCGGATCCGCCACCCCCGCGCGCGAACGACGCACCGCGTCAGAGACCGACTGGACCGCCTTGCGCTGACCAATGAGCCGTTCACCGATGTGATCTTCCATGGTGAGCAGCTTCTCGGTCTCGCCCTGCAACAGTCGTCCGACCGGGATACCTGTCCATGCAGCAACAACCTCCGCGATACCGTCCGCGTCTACCTTTTCAGCGATCATCGGTACGGTGTCGGTGGACTGACCCTCCTGCGCCTCATCTGCGGCAATCTGAGCCTCGACCTCAGGGATATCACCGTTTTGGATGCGGCCAGCATCCTCATAGCGGCCCTCGCGGATGGCCTTCTCGAGTTCTGTACGTAGCTCGTCCAAGCGAACACGCAGATCGCCGACCTTGTTGCGGCCCTCCTTCTCGGCCTCCCACTTGGCGTTGAGCCAAGCGAGTTCCTCGGACCGATCGGCCAACTCTGCTTCCAAGCGCTCAAGACGGTCGGCTGCACCGGCGTCGTCGTCCCCAGAATCGGTGTCTTCAAGGTAAGCCTTCTCCATCTTGAGTCGGTCTACCTGACGCTGGAGAACGTCAATCTCCTCCGGGGAGGAATCGAGTTCCATGCGCAATCTGGAGGCGGCTTCGTCCACGAGGTCGATAGCCTTGTCTGGGAGCTGTCGCCCTGAAATGTAGCGGTCAGATAGCGTTGCGGCGGCCACGAGAGCGCCGTCCGAAATCGTCACCTTGTGGTGCGCTTCGTACTTCGGCGCGATACCGCGCAAGATTGCCACGGTGTCGTCAACCGACGGCTCGCCCACGTAGATCTGCTGGAATCGGCGCTCAAGGGCCGGATCCTTTTCAATATTCTCGCGATATTCGTCCAGCGTGGTCGCGCCAACGAGCCGCAGTTCGCCTCGCGCAAGCATCGGCTTGAGCATGTTGCCCGCGTCCATTGCACCTTCGGAGCCGCCTCCGGCGCCGACGACGGTGTGCAGCTCGTCAATAAAGGTCACCACTTCGCCGTCGGAGTCCTTGATTTCCTGAAGGACGGCCTTCAGTCGCTCTTCGAACTCACCACGGTACTTTGCGCCAGCGACCATGCCCGCGATATCAAGGGAAATGAGGCGCTTGCCTCGCAAAGAATCGGGCACATCGCCGTCAACAATTCGCTGCGCCAACCCCTCAACGACGGCCGTCTTACCAACGCCCGGTTCGCCAATGAGCACCGGGTTGTTCTTAGTACGCCGCGAAAGCACCTGGACGACGCGACGAATTTCCGAGTCACGGCCGATGATAGGGTCGAGCTTTCCTTCGCGTGCCATCTGGGTGAGGTCGGTGCCGTACTTTTCGAGTGCTTGGAAGGTGCCCTCGGGGTCGGGGCTGTCTACCTTCGCAGATCCGCGCACGTTCGGGAGCGCGGATGCGAGCTGGTCCCTACCAGCGCCAGCAGATCGCAGAATCTCGCCCGCAGAGTGCTGATTGCTCGCAATAGCAAGAAGCAGGTGCTCGGTGGAGATATAGGAATCCCCCAGAGCGGTTGCTTCCTTACCAGCGTCACTGAGAACCAGCGACATGTTGCGGGATGCCTGCGGCTGCGCCGCCGACGATCCCGATACTGATGGCAGCGTGGCAAGCGACGCGCGCACCCGCGATGAGATCGCAGAACGATCTGCGCCAACTGCTTCGAGCAGAGCATTTGCAACTCCGCCCTGTTGGGCTAGGAGCGCAGACAGGAGATGCGTCGGCTCAAGCTGCGGATTGCCGGCCTGATTCGCCAGGCTAATGGCGTCCGAAAGCGCTTCCTGCGACTTTGTAGTTAGTTTGTCCATATCGAACCTCCAGTAAAGATTTATTCCGATAGGTATAACGTCGATAGGGTTGAGTCTATTCCACTCAACTTTAGGCGTCCATGTGATCCATGAGACGCTGCTGGGCGGCCGTGGCTACCGCACTTCACGCACGCCCCATGAGACGCTGCCGGGCGGTCAGGACACCGCGCTTCATGCGGTGGTGATACTCCACAAAGCGCCCGCAAAACAGAACTTCGCTAGGCTTGATTCCATGCCTGAAGGACATTCCATTCATCGACTCGCCGCTGCGATTACCGAGCTGTTCTCCGGCTCACCCGTTCGGGCATCATCGCCTCAGGGGCGTTTCGCCGCGGGTGCCGCCCTCGTCAACGGCCACGTGCCGCTTCCGGCGCAGGCATGGGGCAAGCACCTGTTCATTCCATTCGTCTCGGCGGAGCAGGTAACGGACGCGGAAGCAGACCTCAGCGAAATTGGCGAGCTTGGCTCAGATATCCCCACGTGGATTCAGATCCATCTTGGCCTCTATGGATCGTGGACGTTCTCGGGCGACTCAACATTCGCCGGGAGCAGTTCGATTGG
>CAYOEJ010000011.1:0-1427 GCA_964403015.1 uncultured Arcanobacterium sp. | reverse complement strand
GAAAGCGTCGCTCCCCCATCGGCGGACTCGTCATGGACCAGTCTGTGATCGCCGGGCCCGGCAACATCTACCGCGCTGAATCCCTCTTCCGCGTGGGCATCCACCCGTATCGCCAAGGCGCGAAGGTGTCGGTGCAGCGCTTGGGACTGCTCTGGGACGACCTCGTGGAGACCATGAACGACGGCGTTCGCACCGGCAAGATCTGGACGGTCCCCGACGAGCTCGCTCCGGTCGAGCCCATCGACGGCGACGACGAAGCCTCACGTTTCGCGGTCTACCACCGCACGGGACGACCTTGTCTCCGCTGCGAGTCGAAGATCAATGAAGCACTCATGCAGGGTCGGCGGCTCTTTTGGTGTCCGGGCTGCCAGCGCTGATTCTTCCGACGCTCCCTGCTTGCTCGCGATCTCCAGGGCTGCCTTCCGAACTCCGACGGACGGCTCACGACCTCGACGGTTCCCTCATGACCTCCACATTTGCTTCGCAAGCTCAGCAAATACGCTGACAGGAAAATGGCAAAGCCAGTTTCACGTTCCACTTTCGAGTATCCGGCATCACACTTAGACTCATAAGCAGGCCGACGATCCGATCGGCGTTGTCTAGAGAAAGGGGTATCCCATGGGCATTTTTGACAAGGCCAAGGATGCACTCAATAGCGACAAGGGTGAACAGTACTCTGACCAGGCCCTCGACAAGGGCGAGACCTTTGCCAGCGACAGACTCGGTGACAAGCACTCCGATAAGGTATCTGGCGCTCGCGACAAGATCGATGAGCGTCTCGGCAACGAGGGAAATCCAGGTCCAGACACAGCCGATCGTGATGTCACGCATGATGGTGACCACATCGATGGGCAGGTAGGCGAAGAGGGCAACCCTGGCCCCCAGCCTGACCGCGTCTGATAAATATGTACGGCACTCATCTCAGATGAGGGATGGCACCTGCAGGGTGCATCCTAGCCTCGAGGGCGGGAGCGACGATTGTCGCTCCCGCCCTTGGCATTACTTCCCAAATACGGTCGTTTAATAACAGATCGGCGGCCTGTGGCCTATCCTGAGGCTGACACCGACCACCAAGTAGTCGGCCATTTTTAAGGAGACACAATGCTTGTGACGACAACCCCGCTCATCGACGGTCACTCGATCTCGCGCTATCTGGGCGTGGTCAGCGGCGAGAACGTCATCGGAATTAACTTCGTTCTCGATATCGGAGCGGGCCTTCGAAACATTTTTGGTGGTCGCAGCGCGGGATACGAAAATGAGATTGTCGCCGCTCGCGAGAGCACGCTTTCCGAAATGGCTGACCGCGCACGTGCCATGGGAGCAAACGCCGTCATCGGAGTCGACATCGATTACGAAGCCGTGGGCGACGGGAATATGCTCATGATTATCGCGACAGGTACGGCGGTCGTCGTCGACTCACTGCCCTA
>CAYOEJ010000010.1:29169-55462 GCA_964403015.1 uncultured Arcanobacterium sp. | reverse complement strand
TTCGGACTCGTCGAATCCGGCGGCAATAACGGTTACGCGCACCTCATCGCCCAAGGACTCGTCGATATTAAGACCGATGATGATGTTGGCGTTCGGGTCCACAGCTTCCTTGACCAAGCGCGAGGCCTCTTCATATTCGCGCAGACCGAAGTCGGTCGAGCCGGTGAAGGCGAGAAGAACGCCGTGTGCACCGTCGATACGAGCCTCGAGAAGCGGGGAGGAAATTGCGTTTTCGGTAGCACGTAGCGAACGATCCGCTCCGGTCGCCGAACCGATACCCATAAGTGCGGTGCCAGCGTCCTTCATGATTGCCTTAACATCGGCGAAGTCGAGGTTGACCACGCCAGGCTTGGTGATGAGATCGGAGATGCCCTTGACGCCTGACAGAAGTACCTCATCCGCCATGCGGTAGGCCTCGATCATGCTCAAATCGTCTTCTGCGATCTCTAGAAGGCGATCATTGGGGATCACGATCAGGGTATCGACAGCTTCGCGAAGCTCCGCGATACCGTTGTTTGCATTGCGCGCACGCTGCATGCCTTCGACCGTGAACGGGCGGGTAACCACACCCACGGTGAGTGCGCCGAGGTCACGCGCGACGTTTGCGACAATAGGAGCGCAGCCCGTGCCGGTTCCGCCACCCTCACCCGCGGTAACAAACACCATGTCTGCGCCCTCAAGTGTGGAACGGATGAGATCAATGTTCTCTTCTGCCGCGCGGCGTCCGACAGCCGGATCCGCACCGGCACCAAGACCTTGCGATACGTCGCGGCCGATATCTAGCTTTGTCTCAGCCTCGGACTTGGCCAGCGACTGGTTGTCCGTGTTGACAGCGATAAAATCAACGCCTGCGAGACCGTCTTGAATCATGCGGTCTACAGCGTTGACGCCGCCGCCGCCGACTCCGACGACTTTGATGTTCGCCGAGTTGTTCAATGCGTACATAAGTATTTCCTTCCAAGACCTCAAGTCTTACTTGAGGTTTTCTGACTCCAACCTCGCGCAAAAGGTAGAGATCACGAAAGAAAGAATCAACGACCCAGGCGGTGTGTTGCGCAATTGCGTCAGCTTGTCACTGGCGCATCAGGTACGGAGACGTCGTAAACGCTTGCGGGCACGGTCAAAAGCGTCTGCAAGATCTGTGCCTTGAAGTCGGATCGCTCCTCGGTTCCCCATTTCACAGTGCGACCTTCGCTCAGCGTCATAGTGATCAGTCCGTTTGCTTCAACATCGACCTGCTCAACCTGAGCGCGCACGGGTTCATCCAGATGACCGAGAACCTCGAGCATCGTGGTGAGAGTTTGGGCAGGATCTTGACCGTCAGTAATGGAGCCAACGCGCGGAAGAGCGTCCGCCGCACTTGCATCGATATCTAGGCGAGTGCCATCTTCAGAAAGCGCAATGCACCCATCACCCTCGACAACGCACGCCACCGGGATATGCGGCGTCACCACGACCCGTAGCGAGCGCGGCAAATCAATCCCAATCTCAACTTTATCTATCTCGGGGATGCTCTCTTCGATATCGCGGGCGAGGTTAACTTCATTCAAGGTCAACAGCGCTGCGCCGTCATAGGACGCCAGTTTCGATTCCACGGCTGCGCGATCCACGATCGAATCATCGTCAATTCCGCTGATATGTTCCGGCGAGTACCGATACTGGAAGAGTGGTGAGCTAAACGCAACCCACACGAGCCCGATGATCAGTGCAATCAAGCCAGCACCAATCCCGACTCGTTTAATCTGGATGCGGCGCCGTTCGCGGGTGCGTTCGCGACGGCGATCGCTCAGGCGCGTAGGTTGCTGCGGATGCGCGAGGCGATCAGCGGAGCTAAACCGGCCCGTTACGCGCGCGAGACCAGCGGAAGCCGCATCTCGGCTGCGCTTGACAAGCGCGCGTCCCCGCGCGGATATCGAGGCCGAGTTCTCGGCACGAGCCCCTGAAAGCTCCTCGGTGTCGTCGTCGGCTACGTGTGAGGCGCCACTACTGGACGAATCTACATAGACCCCGGCGCCGTATTCAGTTTCCGAGCCGCGCGAGTCACTCGCGGAAACTCTGTCCGCCCACTTGGCATATTCGTGGTCAAAGTCGTCATACTCGTCGTCGAAATCGTCGGGATCAATGGGCGCGGTTGGGATCACGTCTTCGGGCCGCGCCGGAGTAGGTTTTGCGGGGACTTCCCCACCGCGTGAACGTGAACGAGCCGAACTTCCTAACTGGCTCGGCTTCGGTGGCTTACGGGGTTCCCTCATTGGCCCTCTGGTCCCTTGGCTGATCGGCTGAGTTCTGCCGCGATCTCTGGCGCACAGCTGGTAATGCTGCCCGCACCCATGGTCATGATGATGTCGCCAGCCTGTGCACCGGACGCGATTTCACGGGCGGCATCGCGCATATCTTGGATGTATCGGCCATTGCGCATGCGTGCCACAATTACGTCACCCTCGCTGCCGTCTTCCGGCTCCTCACGAGCCGCGTACACCGCGGTCACTATGACCTCATCGGCAATATCCAGCGCGGCAGCGAACTCCGCCGCGAAGTTGTGCGTTCGCGAGTACAGATGAGGCTGGAAGACAACTCGAAGCGCGCCGTCGCACAGTTCTTTCGCGGTGCTGAGCGTAGCTGCGACCTCTGTGGGATGGTGGGCGTAGTCATCGATTATCCGAATGCCGTTGATTTCACCGCGGAGCTCGAAGCGTCGCCCGGTACCACGGAACGCCGCAAGCGCCCTCGCCATCTCAGATCCATCTTCACCTAGGGCAACCCCCACAGCCCATGCTCCTGCGGCGTTGAGCAGCATGTGTGCGCCGGGCACCGAAAGGTCGACCCGATAGGTCTGGCCACGAAACTCAATCATTGCGCTATTGGATTCGGCATCGACCATGTCGGTAAGAAGAATATGATCCCCAACCCCGTGTGCACGCCCGTAGGTCCACACGCGAATTCCGGCGTCGCGCGCACGCTCCGCAAGCCTTGCCGAGCCCTCGTTATCCGCACAGCAAATCAGGTAGCCACCCTTGACTATCCGCTTTGCGAAGTCTTCGAATGCCTGTTCAAAAGCGTCAACCGAGCCGTAATGGTCAAGGTGGTCAACTTCGACGTTCGTGACCAGGCCTATGTGCGGCTCGTAGTTGAGGAAGGAGCCATCAGATTCGTCTGCTTCAGCAATAAGCATCGATCCTGTGCCCAGGTAGCCGCCTGACTTTCCGCCAAAGAGTGACCCTCCGATGGCTCGCGACGGATCCCGCCCAAGGTCGTCCAGTGCTACCGCCAGCATTCCGGATGTCGATGTTTTGCCGTGTGCTCCGGCAACGGCTACGAAATCACGTCCACGAGCGGCGAACGCCAAAGCCTCGGATCGGTGCCATACTTCTTGGTTCCGCTCTCGAGCAACCGCCAGTTCAGGATTAGATTCCTTGATTGCCGAAGATATGACGACGACGGCATCCGGTGCGACTTGATCTGCGGACTGAACCACGTAGGTCGTCGCGCCAGCCTGAGCCAATCGGATCACATTCGCTGATTCTTCGCGGTCCGACCCGCTGACATCGTGACCGGCAGCCAATAGCAGGTCCGCCACAACGGACATGCCAGCCCCGCCTATACCGATGAGGTGGAACTTCATGACTGGTGGCTTCCTTGCTTGATGATGAGTTTTGCTAGCCGGTCCGCAGCATCCAGCGGAGAGACGCCGCTTGCCTTGCGGGACATATTGTGGAGTGTGTGCCCATCGAACAGTGGCCAGACATTGTCGCGGATCCACTGCGCGGTGAACTGCTTGTTGGTGACGAGCAGCGCCCCGCCGGCACGCACCACGTCTTGAGCGTTAAGAGCCTGCTCACCGTTTCCGACCGGGAGCGGAACGAACACAGCGGGAATCCCTAACGACGACACCTCGGCCACCATCCCCGCTCCGGCACGCGTGATCACGAGGTCGGCAACTGCATAGGCATTTTCCATGTCCGTGAGGTAGTCGAGCACGTGATAATCGGGATTGCCGGCGGCTGATTCGCGCACGGGTCCGTCCTTGTCCTTGCCGGTCACGTGCAGCACCTGCTTATCGCCAAACTCGGATGCGATCGAGGAGATAACCTCGTTGAGCTTTTGTGCCCCCGAAGATCCTCCGGTCACGAGGATGACTGGACGGCGCGGATCGAGCCCGAATCGCTCGGCTGCCTCTTTACGCCGCTGTGCGCGGTCAGAATTGGCAAGCTCCCCGATTTCGGCTCGCAGCGGTAAGCCGGTACAGATGGTTAGCCCCTTCGCGGATTCCAAAGGAGTGGAGGGGAAGGTCAATGCCACAACGTCCGATAACCGGGCTCCCCACTTGTTTGCCATACCTGGCCGCGCGTTACCCTCGTGCACAATCACGGGAATTCCGAGCTTCTTCGCGGCGCGGTATACCGGGGTGGAGGCGTAACCACCGAATCCGACGACGACGTCTGCCCCTGAGCGTTTGAGGATGCCGGCGGCTTCTTTGCTCGCGTTTCGGAAGCGTCGAATAAAGGATGCGGCTTCCTTGTTCAAGCGACGAGGGAAGGGGACCCGGGTGATCGTTTCTAGGTCGTAGCCTGCGGCAGGTACGAGTTGGGTCTCCAAACCCGATTGTGTCCCGACTGCGGTGACTGTGATGGAAGGATCGATACGCGTCAGGGCGTCGGCTGTGGCGATCAGCGGATTCACGTGACCCGCTGTGCCACCACCGGCTAGAACTACGTTTAACGACATTACTTCCTCCTAATGAGTGCGCGGGCACCTTGAGCAAGGTTCGTTCGAACCCTGAAGCTCTCCTTCACTCCGGGTACACCTAGTGCACAAGAAACAACTACACCCACCATAAACAGAGTTGCCATCATAGACGAGCCGCCCATGGAAACGAAGGGAAGCGGCACACCGAAGACCGGCAGGAGGCCAGCGACAACCCACATATTGGCAAAAGCCTGGCCGCACAGCCACAGGCCTGCACCGGCCGTGACAAGTTGGCAGTAACGATCGGTGTGATACAGACAAATGCGAACGATTGCCCAACCCAGCGCAATGAAAAGCGCAATGACGGTCAAGACACCAAAGAAGCCGAGCTCTTCGCCAATGACCGCAAAGATGAAATCAGTATGTGCCTCGGACAGGTCGCGCCACTTTTCTTTACCGGCGCCTACGCCGACGCCGGCGACTCCCCCGCTTCCAAATGCAAAGAGCGCGTAGTCGGCCTGGGTTGGTGCGTGGATGTCTGGCATCACAAAAAGATTTTGGAAGTATTCCCACACGCGGTTAAGACGCGAGGGGCGAATGGCAACTAGAACACCCGCTAAGAGAAATCCGACTGCTGCTGGGACGATGAGATGCCGCATTTTCATGCCGGCGAGCCAGAACATTCCGACGCCAATGAGAACGTAGATCAATCCTGTACCAACGTCTCCACCGCCAACAACGAGACCGAGCGCACCAACAAACCCGATGGCGGGTATAGCAAGCGTCTTAACGTTCTCTATCTCGCGAAGACTGAGTCTCGACAGCATGAGTCCCAGCCAAATGATCATTGCGAGCTTGAGGAACTCCGATGGCTGGAGAGATGCGGGTCCGATGTTAATCCAATTGTTGTTACCGCCAACTCCCTCGCCGCCGATCAGCAGAACGAGGGATTGGAGTACGAGACCTATCCCAAAAAACACCCACGCGAATTTCTTGATCAACGTATACGGGGTCGCGGCGAGCACCAATGCGCCAATGACTCCTACTCCAGCCCACAGCGCTTGTCGGATCGCGACCGAGAAGAGCTGTTGAGTTGGATCAGAATCCACAAGCCTGATGGATGCGGGTGCCGTTGCGGAAAAGACCATGAAAACGCCAAGAATGACCAGCACCAGTGAAGCAATAACCATCACCAGAATGGACTGGACTACGACGTCTCGCCGGTCGCGTTCGCGCTGCGTGAGATCTGCAAGATCACTCATGAGTTCCGCCAAGATCTGAAACGGCATGCGCGAATTTCTCACCGCGGTCCGCATACGAAGTGAACTGATCCATCGACGCGCAGGCGGGTGCAAGTAGCACGGTGTCTCCGTTCTGAGCAAGTGCGTCAGCCGCTATCACAGCCTCACCCATGGGATCCTCTGCGTCTGCTGGAATAAAGATGGTCGGGACCTCGACGCTCTGGAGCGCTTCTGTCCACGGCTCTTGATCGACGCCGATGACGACGACGGCGCGCAACCTGTCTGCCACGCGCTCAACGAGGTCAGTGAAGCGGGAGCCCTTGGCCTGCCCACCGGCGATCCATACGGTTGACCCATCCTTTTGCGCGAGAAGCGAGGCTTGGGCGGCGTGCGCATTGGTTGCTTTGGAATCATCTACCCACTGAACGCCGTCGCGAACTGCAACTGTTTCAATGCGATGAGCGCCGGGGGCAAAAGACGCAAGAGCGTCACGAATGTCGCTCGGCGATACATCAATTGCGCGCGCAAGCGCGGCTGCCGCCATCGCATCTTTAAGTATGTGGATGGGTAGGTTTGCTCCGCTGGGCGCGAGATGGCTCAGGTCATCAACCGTGAAGAGTTCGGCGGCGTGAGTTCTCCGCTCCGCAATAAACGCACGGTCAGCGACAACATCTTCAGCCAGGCCAATGTGGCCCGTGCTTGGAATCCCCAAGGAGATGCCGATCGCACGTGCGCCCTCGATAACATCCGCGTCATCGACCATCGACTGAACCACGCTGTCGCCCACCGGATAGATACAAGCGGTGCGGGTACGGTTGTACACGTTAGCTTTGGCATCCCGATACTCATCTCTAGAACTGTGCCATTCGAGATGATCATCGGCAAAGTTCAGACAGATAGAGGCCTCGGGTTCGACCGAGTATGTCGCAGCAAGTTGGAATGAGGACAGCTCGAATGCGAAAGCGTCAGGAGCCTCGTGCGACGTGTCGCTGACTGCGGTCACAGCTGGATTTCCAACGTTGCCTACAGCGACTCCGCGTAGCTGAGCCTGCTGCAAAATCGCGGCGAGCATGGTGACAGTCGTTGTCTTGCCATTCGTGCCCGTGATGCATAACCAAGGAGCGTAAGACCCGTCTGGCCGCTGGGCGCGCAGGTGCCACGCCAGTTCAATCTCTGACCATACTGGGATATCCGCGCCGAGTAATGCGGCCCATTCGGGACCAGTCTGGCGAAATGCCGGCGCGATAACGACGAGATCTGGCGACCACGCGAGTAGCGCTTCCATAAGTTCGGCCGGATCTAACGAAGCTCCAGATCGCGTAGCGCGCGGGTGATCCGAAAACTTAGCCACGGCGTCGGCATTCGAATCCCACACACTCAGGATCGCGCTGGTGTGCTCTGCCAGCGCGTCAAACGAAGCCCGGCCAGACATGCCTAGGCCCAAAATCGCTACTCTGCGATCTGCGAATTGGGATGCGCCAGGAATTGTGAGCGTCATTGCTGGGCCAACCATTCGGCGTAGAACAGACCCAGACCTCCTGCGACCACAAGCCCTTGAATGAGCCAGAAGCGCACCACGATAGTCACTTCCTGCCAGCCTTTGAGTTCGAAGTGGTGATGCAGTGGTGCCATTCGGAACACACGTTTGCCAGTCGTTTTGAAAACTCCAATCTGAATGACATCGGAGAAAACGATGATGACGAAAAGTCCGCCAAGGAAAACGCCAAGAACTTCGGTCTGCGTCAGGATGGATACGCCGGCGAATGCTCCGCCTAGCGCGAGAGAGCCCGTGTCCCCCATGAAGATTGCGGCCGGTGAGGTGTTGTGCCAAAGGAATCCAAAGCACGCGCCAACAATCGCGGCACAGATGATGGCGAGATCGCGCGGGTCGCGAACGTCATAGCACCCAGGCGTTGGGGAAACCACCGAGGTACAGGTCTGGTAGGACTGCCAAATGGTGACAATCGCATAGGATCCGAAGGCGATAACCGAAGCTCCCGCAGCAAGCCCATCGAGACCATCCGTCAGATTCACAGCATTGGACCATGCCGTGATGAGGAAGTTTGCCCAGATGATGAAAAGAATGATGCCGATACCAATGCCCCAGTGGGCCAAATTGATGTCGGTATCGCGAACCACGGAGATTCGAGTCGTGGCGGGAGTGCGATTGAGATCGTTGCGGAATTGGAGCGCGAGTACGGAAAAGGCGATGCCAATCGCGCCTTGCCCAATAATCTTCGCAATCGGCGACAGTCCGAGGGATCGTTCCTTACGGACCTTGATGTAGTCGTCAAGAAAGCCAATAATTCCCAATGAGGCCATGAGAGCCAGAAGCAACACGCCCGACGCGTTTGCCCCTCGGCCCGTCACGAGGTTCGCGATGATATAGCCCGCGATAGTTGCCAAAATGATGACCACGCCGCCCATGGTGGGCGTACCGCGCTTAACGAGGTGGGTGGTTGGCCCATCCTCGCGGATGAACTGTCCATAGGATCGTCGCTGCAGAACTCGAATGAAGAGCGGTGTTCCAAAGAGGGCGATGACCAGCGACGAGGCCAAGCCGATGAGAATAGCTAGCATTGAACTACTTCATTCCCTTCAAGGCATCGGCAACTTGCCACACGCCCGAACCGTTCGAGCCTTTTAGCAAGACTACGTCACCGGGAACCACGAGCGTGGAAAGCAACTCCGTCGCACTTGAGACATCGTCCACGTCGTAAACTTGAACGCCCCCTTTGAATGCAGCCTTTGATGCTGAATCGAGGTGATCTCCCACGCACACGAGGACGTCTGTACCCACGGCGGCCACATACTCGCCAATATCCTCATGCTCCTGATCACTCGCCTCGCCCAGCTCCAGCATCGCCCCCAAAACGGCGATGCGACGCTTGCCTTGGCCAAGCTGTGCAAGAACGTCGAGGCCTGCTCGCATCGAATCCGGATTGGCGTTGTACGAATCGTCAATGATCACGGCTTCGTTGATAGTAAAGACATCCATGCGATGTGGACTAGCTGGTCCAGTTTCGCTGAGGATCGTGGCAATGTCGTCCAAAGAGCTCCCCAACTCGTGGGCTACAGAAGCCGCAGCCAAAGCATTTGAGACGTGGTGGCGGCCAACGAGCTGGAGTTGCACCGCCGCCGACTCCTCCCCTGCATGTAGAACGAACGACGCCTTGCCCTCGTCGGTAAGTTCGATATCGGCGGCATACAGATCCGCACGACTGTTCGAGGAGAAGTAGCGGACGCGCGTTGGCGAGACTTCGGCCATCGCCACGACACGCGGATCGTCCGCATTGAGGACGACGACGCCGGAGTCCTTCGTCCCTTGGACAAGCTCAGCTTTTGCCTTAGCAACGTTGTCGATTCCGCCGAACTCGCCAAGATGTGCGCGAGCGACTGCAAGAACCACGGAAACGTCCGGGGGTGCGATGGACGTGAGGTAGCCGAGGTTGCCCACGTGGTCTGCACCCATTTCGAGCACGAGAGTCGCCGTGTCTTCATTTGCCCGAAGAACCGTCAGCGGTAGCCCGAGTTCGTTGTTGAAGGAGCCCGGTGGCGCGATGATGGGCCCACGCGAGTCCAATAGGCTCGCGAGGAGGTCCTTCGTCGTCGTCTTTCCTACGGATCCGGTTACCGCAACAACGGCAAGATTCGGGTCACCCTGTTCTCGCACACGTACCAGCGCAGCTCGAGCCAACTTTCCTACAGCCTCAATCGGGTCGCCGTCGACGACGACGAGCCTGGCCGGGTCGGCGCCCGCATCTACGGCAGCGTGCGCGTTTGCCGTGAGAACTCCTACCGCTCCAGCGAGCAGGGCGTCATTAGCGAATCTGTTTCCATCCGCCCGCTCACCGGAAAGTGCGGCGAAAAGTTCACCGCCGGTAACCTGACGATTGTCTGTGCATACGGACGTGACAATCTCGGCTTTGAACGGCGTCTCCTCGTCGTAAAGGTACCCACCACAGTCTTTGGCTATCTGCTCCAACGTGATGGCAATCATGACGCCGTCCTTTCGTCGTGACGTTGCGCGAGTGCTTCGCGGGCAATCACCCGGTCGTCGATCTCCACAAGGTCGCCTGCAACTTCCTGGATTGTCTCGTGGCCCCTGCCAGCAACAAGGATTGTATCTGCTGGCTCAGCGCGAAGAATTGTCTCGCGAATTGCGGTTTCACGATCTCCTATTTCGATCCAATCAAAGCCCTCCGGTATCCCGGCGATCAGTTCTTTGCGAATGGAGACCGGGTCCTCGGAGTGTGGGTCATCGTCCGTGACCACAAGCTGATCCGCGTGTTGCGCAACTACGCGCGCCATCATTGGTCTCTTTAAACGATCACGATCGCCAGCCGAACCTGTAATGACGACGAGCCGGCCCGACGTCGTCGGTCGAAGTGCCTCAATCGCTTTTTCCAGCGCGTCGGTGTTGTGCGCAAAATCCACCACAACTCGCGGCGTATCCCCCACGATCTCCATTCGGCCGGGCACTTGAGGTGTAATTCCATCTTCCAGAGCAGGCGTGAGCTTGTCTATCGGAAGCCCCGACTCAATCAGCATAACCGCAGCAAGAGCCGCGTTTGCGATATTGAAATCTCCTGGCAAGGTCGTTCTTGTGACTATTGTGGTGCCGTCAGTTCCAATCAGCGTGAACTTTGACCCGTCTGCTTCTACGGCGATGTCAGAAACGCGCCACCCACGGCTATGAGTTGCGGGAAGCTCGCCGTACATAGCGAGCGGAACTACACCAGGGCGAGTCGAAGTCTGCTCGTAGAGCTTACGTCCCCACTCGTCGTCGACCGTAATGACGGCGCGCTCACAGTGCGCCTCGTCGAACAAAATGGACTTCGCGGCGAAGTACTCCTCGAGCGTCTCGTGGTAATCGAGGTGATCTTGGGTGAGGTTAGTAAATCCCGCAACAGAGAATCGGATTGGCTCGGTGCGCCCCTGTTCGAGCGCATGCGAGGAAACTTCCATGACCAGCGACGTGCCCCCGCGTTCAACCAGCTTGGCGAGCATCGTGTGGAGGTCTGCAGGCTGTGGAGTGGTGAGTTCTGCAGGCACATCCTCCTCAGCGATGCGCAATGCAACCGTGCCAATGAGACCCGTGGTCTCGCCGATGGCGCGAAGAATTGAGTCAATCATGAACGCGGTGGTGGTCTTACCGTTCGTACCGGTGATCCCAAATGAAGTGAGTTTGCTCGATGGGTGTCCGGTCACCACATCGGCAGCTTCACCCACCCAGTTTGCGAGATTCTCCATCACCAGAACAGGCACATCGGCAGTGACTAGCGTTGCCCCATGCGGATCTGTGAAAACCGCGGCTGCGCCCGCTTCGACCGCGCGGTCTGCAAATCGTGCACCATGTAGCTTGGCTCCGGGCACACCAACGAAAAGGTCGCCGGGCAAGACATTTCGATTATCCGCACTAATACCTGTGATGACGGCGTCGGACTCACAGTCGAGACCAAAGTGCTGCGCGAGGCTTTGCAACGATATGGAATGCGGTTTAGTCGGCCGAATCATCAAGCTCCCTTTCGAACCAAGGATAGAGGAATAGCTCCTGCGTCGAGGGCGGGATGCCCATCTGACGCATTGCGAACGATCCAATATCAGCGAAGGCAACCGCGGCGGTATCCCCGCCGTAACCGGCTCCACTGGCGTTGTAAACAACCACAGCCACAGCGATTTGGGGGTCTTCGGCCGGCAACAAGCCGGTGAACGTACCGACGCGCTTGGTCAAGCGGCCTTGCTCGTCCGGGACCTGAGCGGTGCCGGTCTTGCCTGAAACGTTGTAGCCCTCAACCCGTGCACGCCAGCCCGTTGATCCGTCAGTGGTCACGCCCTGCATCATCTGGTTCATCGTCTGGGCTGCCTCTTTGGAGATCACCTGCTCGGATTCCTCGATGGCGGTCGGGGTGAAGTTCCCTGCACGGTCATAGGTTCCGTCAACAATGTGAAGTGGAATCTTGACGCCGTCGTTACCCACAATTGCGATCATTTGGCCTAACTGGAGCGTCGTTGCTGACCATGCCTGCCCGAACATTGTGGTGTAGCGGGTACGATCCCCCCAGCTCTCCCAAGGATGCAGAATGCCTGATTGCTCACCGGGAAGCTCAATACCTGTGGGCTGTCCGAGTCCGAAGTCAACCATGTATTGGAAACGCTGCTCATCGCTCATCTCGTCACCGATTTGGACAAGTCCCGTGTTGTAGGACTTCGCGAGGATGCCAGCCGCGGTCATGTTCTCCGCGGCGTGATGATTGTTGTCGCGAATCGTCTGCCCATTGGGCATCGTGATGAGCGGAGGCGTCGGATAGACGTCTAAGGGAGTAACCACGCCAGCATCGAGCGCGCCAGACATCGTAATGATCTTGCCGGTAGAACCAGGCTCAACGATGCCTTGGACGGCACGGGAGTTCCAGTCCTCGGGATCCGCACTGGCGAGGTTCGATGGGTCGGGTGACCCAGAATCCCCAAGTGCCAAAACCCGGCCAGTGCCAATTTCGATGACGATCGCCGTGCCCCACTCGGCACCCGACGACTTAACAATGTCGTCGACCGCCTTCTGGGTAGCGTCTTGGAGATCGCGATCAATGGAAAGCTGTACGGTTCCGCCGTCTACCGCCGGCTCCTCGTGACGCGTGCCCTGCGGGAAGATGGTGCCCGCAGGTCCAACCTCAACCGTCAATGTCCCGGTTTCACCCGCCAAGAGCTCATTGAAGGTTTGTTCAATACCGGCTCGACCCTGTGGTTGTGGATCCTCTGCAGTTTCGCCGGTGTAGCCCAAGATGTTTCCAGCCACGGTGCCGTTCGGGTACTCGCGCTGCATGTAGCGCTCTGGGTAGATTCCGCGGATTCCAAGTGCATTGATCTCCCGCCACTCGTCGGGAGAGATATCGCTCTTAACAAGCCGCCAACGTGACTTTTCTTCGCCGCCCAGCAACAGTCCGCCCAGCTGCGCCCTGTCCATATCGAGCAAGGGGGCTAGGGCCTTCGCGGCAGCTGCGGCTCCGGTGCCAACGAGGTTTCCGTCGTCGTCCACCTCGCGATACTGGCTGATCTCCTGCTGATCAACGCGAACGTTGTAGCGCTCAACAGAGGTGGCAAGAATGGCGCCGTTTGCATCAATGACGTCGCCACGCTTGGCTTCTAACGAATAGCTACGGCTGCGAAACTCCCGCGCTGTGTCAGCAAGAGTAGAGCCCTGGACAATTTGAACGTAAAAGAGCCGTGACGCAAGCAAAAGCGCGGTCACGATCACAATGACGATGATGTAGCGAAGACGCCGATGCGTAACCTTGCGCACCTGCGAATCCGGGCCCCGACCAGAACCCATACCTGTGTGAACGGACGAACGAAGAGAAGAGAAGACCGAGGCTTGTTCAGCCTCTGGACGCTTTGCCATGTTCTCTCACTTACTCCTCGTGACCGGAAATCACCCCAGTCTCAATATCCAGATGCGCCATCTCCGTAGCAGGCACCATGCCGATACGCTCGGCGCTTGTACGAAGCTGGTCCGGAGTAGATACCGCGATAACGTCCTTGGTCAGCGTCGCCTCACGGGCAGCTACTTCGTTCAGTTCCACCCTAATATTCTTTAGCTCGTATGCACCCTGCACCATGAGCGTGTTGAGGTGAAATGCAACGCCTAACGCGCCGATGAAAAGCAGCGCGCAAAGGAGCACTGTGCCAAAAAACCCGCGAGCCGGTGCCGGAGTTGGCACGACTTGAAGACCCGGGGTGTCAATAACCGGGCGAGACTTTGGTAGGACACGCGAAAGTTGTTCAGCAGCCACGGAGCTCATAGCGTACTCCCTCGGTAATGGTCGGTATCGATAAGGTGGGGTGGTGTTTCACGCACTCGCTCAACTGCACGTAGACGCACTGAGGCGCTACGCGGATTCTGAGCTAGCTCGTTTTCGTCGGCTTTTTGTGCACCTTTGGTCAGGGCGCGTAGGTAGGGCTTGTGATCGTCCAACTCCATGGGCAAACCCGCCGGAGTGGTGGACTTCAAACCCGCATTCATCGCATCTTTGACAATGCGGTCCTCAAGCGATTGATAGGATTCGACCGCGAGTCTTCCGCCGACGCGAAGTGACCCAATGGCTCGCGGCATCGCTGATTCGAGAACGTCAAGCTCGTTGTTGACTGCGATCCGCAGTGCTTGGAATGTCCGCTTAGCAGGGTTGCCGCCTGTGCGCCGCGCTGGCGCGGGAATAGAGTCACGAACAATCTCGGCAAGCTCGCCCGTGCTGGTCAAGGGCTGTGCTTCACGACGACGAACGATGGCGTCCGCAATCTTCTTCGCGAACTTTTCTTCTCCGTAGACTCGCAGTATTCGCGCTAGATCCTGCACGCTCGCAGCGTTGATGAGCTCAGCAGCGCTCTGCCCCTGAGTGGTGTCCATACGCATATCGAGTGGTGCATCGTGCGCATAGGAGAATCCACGCTCGACCTCGTCGAGCTGCAGTGAAGACACACCCAAGTCCATGAGGATGGCGTCCGCTTTACCCTCGCGACCATGGGTAGCCGCGACTTTGTCGACGTCGTCGTAGGTCGCGTGTACGGGAACAAATCGCGATCCATGGGGCTCGAGACGCTTGGATGCAAGCTCAATAGCTTGCGGGTCCCGATCAATGCCAACCACTGTGATCGTAGGGAATGCCTCCAAGAAGGCCTCGGTGTGGCCACCCATGCCGAGGGTGCAGTCAATGAGCACTCCCCCGTCGCTGAGAGCGGGCGCGAGAAGCTCGAGGCAAGTAGAAAGGAGAACCGGGGCGTGAAGGGCGTTGCCTGCTGCGTCAAGCTGTTGCACTGCCGGTTCTCCTTTCTATTCTTTGCGTTGCCCCTTGGGATCGGCAGGTCCTCCACCGTTGGCCTGAAGTTGGGGAATTACCTCAGGGCGACGGAAGAGGGCCAACCGAGCCTAGAAGACTCCTGGAATGAGTTCTTCTTCGCGGTCTGCGAATTCATCCTCATTTGTGTTGAGGAACGAGGTCCAGGCATCCATATCCCAGATCTCAACGTGGCTGCCCGATCCAATGACCGCCAGCTCTCGGTTAAGTCCCGCATACTCACGTAGAGCGGCGGGAATCGTGATGCGTCCCTGCTTATCTGGAATCTGGTCGTTGGCTCCAGAGAGAAAGACACGGGTGTAGGTACGAGCTTCTTTCGAAGTCATGGGCGCCTGACGGAGGCGTTCGAGAATATTCTCGAACTCCCCCATGGGGAAGACGTAGAGACAGTGCTCCTGACCACGAGTGACCACAAGGCCATTCGCGAGTTGGTCACGATATTTGGCTGGGAGAATAAGACGCCCCTTCTCATCCAGCCGTGGTTCGTAGGTTCCAAGAAACACCCAATTCACCCCCATCCCTAAATCTGACTCCACTTTACTCCACATTGCCCCACGGTCAAGTCAAAACACACTTTTTGACCGAGAGATTTCGGCAGAAGATCAAAGAAAAATCAGGTGGAGGAAAAATCACATAAATTCGAGAAGGGGGGCACGGAGAGCATCACAAAAGAGGACAGCACAAAAGAGGGCAACCCCGACGGGTTGCCCTCAATGCTTAGTTGCTAGAACTACTTGCCACCCTCGCGGCGGCGCATCCACTCCTGTGCCTGCTTCTCCATGAAGCCAGGTCCGCCTGCTTGCGGCCGAGTCGGCTTTGACCCCGCAGCTACCGGCACCTGCTTGGTTCCACCCACGACGTACCACAGACCGAGGAAAACCATGATGACGCCTGCGACACCAAGGATGATCAATTCCGTGGCGATTCCAGCCACCACAACGAGGAGGCCAACCACGGCACCAATGAGACCAAAAACGAGATGGCGAGGGGAGATAGCGAGGCGGGTATCGCCGCCATCTTCAGGCGCGAGGGCTTCAGCGAACTTCGGATCGTCGTCCGTAAGCTGCGCCTCTAGCTCTTCAAGCATCCTGCGCTCATAATCGGAAAGTGCCATCGTGTTCTCCCTTCGCTGGCTACTTCGCTATAACAATACCCGATGTAAATGCCGCGGGGAAGTCGGCGAACATCCGGGCATTATTCCTGTTCGGGAAGGTCATGACGAGTGATCAACGTCCCCGGAGAGAGGGAAGATGCTCCAAATCGTGAGCGAATGCTATCCATCACTTCCTCGGCTTTTGTTTGCCGCCCGTCGTCGTCGATCGTGAGTTGGATACCGTCCCCGGGATCGGCCAACTGTTCAGCTCTCACACCCAATAGTCGGATTCCATCGCGAGGAATCGTGATGTCGCTAAACAATTGACGAGCGCTACGGTAAATGTCCGCCCCGTTCGATGTGGGAGCACCAAGCTTGATGGAGCGGTTAATGGTTGAAAAGTCCGCAAACCGCACTTTGATCGCAAGCGTCCAAGAAACGAAACCCTGCCTGCGCAGTCTCTGCGCAACATCATGGGATTGATAGAGCAGTACCTTTTCGACCTCATCAATCGAGCGCAGAGTATTAAAGAAGGTCTGTTCCCTACTCATGGATTTCTCTTTGCGCTGGACCTGAACTGCGCGATCGTCAAGACCCATCGCGAGCGCGTAGAGATGTGTGCCGGACGCTTGCCCTAACAAGGACACGAGCCGCTGCTCCCCCAAATTTGCGAGGTCGGCAATCGTCTCAATTCCTCTGCGCTGGAGCTTCTCGCGAGTCTTCTCTCCCACGCCCCACAGAGCCGCCACGTCAAGACCATGAAGAAAATCCAAGGTGGCCTCTTTAGGAATCAGCAAGAGCCCATCGGGCTTTGCGTGGGCCGAGGCAATTTTGGCGACGTGCTTGGTGGCAGCAATCCCGATGGATGCCGGCACGTGCTCCTGGGTGCGGATTTGTTCACGAAGCTGTTGTGCAATGGCGACTGGCGATCCAAAGATCTTTCGTGCTCCACCGACATCGAGAAATGCTTCGTCAACTGATAGCTGTTCTACCAGCGGCGTGACGTTACGCAAAATCTCCATGATTCGGGAAGAAACCTGCCCGTACAGCCCCTTGGTGGCAGGAAGAATGATGAGCTGCGGGCAGAGCCTGCGAGCCTGCCCCACTGGCATGGCGGAATTGACGCCATACTTTCGCGCTTCATAAGAGGCGGCCGCAACTACCCCGCGCTCCTGACCGCCCACGGCCACCGGCTTTCCGCGTAGTTCTGGTTTCGTCAAAAGTTCGACCGACACGAAGAAGGCATCCATATCCACGTGGAGAATATTCGTCTCAGAATCGTCATCTCCCCACGACCGGCGAGCCGACGCAGTACGCGGTGCACGTGACATTGCTACCTCCTCCGTGTCCCATCATAGAGTTCGTCTCCCACACTTCTGCCGTAGGATGGGTTCGTGACTCGAAGCAGTAGTGTCCATCCCCAAGCAGTTGAAACCGCGATGTCGTCTCTTCAACTCATCGGTGACCAGCGTGGCGATGGAATTCTTACCCTTTACGTTGATGGAGTGGAATCGTCGGCAATCGATCCCAATGATCCGCACCACCTTGAGTTTGAATACATGCAGCATATTCGAATTGCGCTCGATTCCATCTTCGCTCGCCCCAGCCCGCTGCGCCTGCTCCACCTCGGCGGTGCAGGTTGTGCACTACCGAGGGCTCTCGACGCCGATCGCCCCGGTTCACGCCAACTAGCGATTGAAATCGACCGGGAGTTGGCAGAACTTGCTCGGACTTGGTTCGATTTACCGTCATCGCCCCGGCTGCGCATTCGCTCCGAAGACGCACGCATCACCCTCGACACCAACAAAGGATCGTGGCACTCGATCGTTCGCGATACGTTTCGGGAGGGGCGAATTCCTCCCCAGCTCGCCACGGCGGAGGCTCATGCGCAGGCAGCGAGGCTTCTTACCGACGACGGCGTTTACTTTCTGAACGTCGCTGGTGAGGCTGGCTTGGCACCCGTTTATCGAGAGGTGCAAGGCTTGACAGAATCCTTCGCTCACATTGGCGCAATTTCCGATCCGGCGATTTTTAAGGGCAGACGGTTCGGCAATGTCATCCTCATGGCTGCGCAGTCTCCCCTACCTATGGATGAGATCGACAGGATGGTGCGAAAGTTACCGCTGCCCACCGTCGTCGTTAGCGAAAAGCACCTCACCACCGCAGCTCAAGGCTTCAAAGCCACGCGGGATTCCGACGTTAACTGGCCCCCGGAAGAACCGAACGGTACTGGCGGCTAATCTCTCGTCTCACCCGGACATGCAGCTAATCGCGCCGTCGAAGCCGCCTGCGTTGGAAGTCGAGCGCAGCGACGCCGATAAGCCACGGCAGCACCTGAACTGCCATAGCGATCTTGAAATCGCCCGGCTCAAGCACCGCCCCTCCAGAAGCGTAATCGAGAAGGATTCCAATGAGGCCCGCCGATATCAGGCCGGCTATGAACCCGCCCATGTTTGCAAGGCCGTTACCGATTCCGAGTCGTCGCCGATCGATAGTGGTGCGGACAAAGTCAAAACCGATGGCCGATGCCGAGGAGGCGATGCCTAAAGCGATGAGCAAGAGGATGATCAGCCAGTCTGGTGAGGGCGCGGGTAGGAGCAAAATCGCTGTCCACACGCCAAGAACTAGAGCATTGGTGGATTGAATAAGCACGATGCGACGGTGCGGGAAGCGAGCAACGAACTCGCCGATAATGGGGCCGACCGTGATGAGCGAGATCGACATGACGATGAGGGTCGCCGAGGCCTTTCCCAGTGAATATCCGTTGTGTATCTGGAGGAAAGGTACGCCCCACAAGAGTGTGAAAACTGTGCCAGGGAAGTTGCCGGTCCAGTGCGTCCAAAACCCTACCCACACACCGGGTTCGCGCAACGTACTCGCCACCGACGGGCTTGAGTCGGACTCTTCAGGATCCTTGACAGCTTCAGCGTGCCCTCGCGAAATTGGCGAGAACGGCCAGTCCTTCACCGTGTTCCTGATGAAGAAGCCGCCGAGTGCGGCAGCAAAAAGGCCGAGAGCACCCAAGCCAGCGAAGGCGGGGCTCCACCCGGCGTTGTACAGAACAAAAGCGAACGGTAATGACGAAATCACCTGACCGAGCTGACCTGTAAGACCAGTCAGCTGGGTCATAATTGGAACGCGAAAGGGCCTAAACCACGCGGGAATGAGCCGCAAAATTGCGGTATACGCGGTCGCGTCACCAAAGCCGATGAGAACCCGTGCTGTCAGAGCCAGACCCAACGTGTCTGCATACGCGAGCAAGAATTGCCCGAGCGCGAGGATAACCGCGCCACCTGACAGGACTATTCGCGAGCCGATTCGATCGAGCGCTAGACCCACCGGAATCTGTGAGCCTGCGTAAACGCCAATCTGAATAACCGTAAAGAGCGAGAGTACGCCTGCGCCAATCTCAAATCTGTTAATGGCGTCGAGCCCGGCCACGCCAAAGCTCGTTCGTCCCGCCATGGCAACGACATAGATGAAGACGGCACATCCCCACACGATCAGGGATGACCGCTGGGGCTTTGGCATCATGAGTTGTCCTCGGCCTCAGGCTGCTCGTTGTCGTTGGAGTTGAAGCGCCAGTGGTGGCGGCCGCGGCGAACTGCGCGGCCAATGTTGTCTACGATGTGCGACCTGAAGTCACTCGTCTCAGGTGCCTTATTCTTCGTTGCTCCATTTTCAAGAGGATCACGGTCTCGAAGCGCGAGGAAGGTCTCGGCGGCACGACCGATTTCGTCCGAGGTTGGAATCTCCGGGCTGGTCTCCGAGCTCTTGACGAAGCCCGCCTCTGATGGAATCCGGTCGTATTCCTCCTCAAGCCGAGAAAGCAGACCTGCAAAATCCGAACCTTCTACCACGAGCGCCGAGAGATCCATGGCCTGCTGATCTGCCAGCTGTTCCAGATCTCCCAAAGGAAGGGTTGGGCCCTCGAGCGTTGCGAGGAGTTTGATCGCCGCGAGCGCACCAGCAAAGAATGGGCTGTCACCGCGCGCCATGTAGAGCGGTACGCGCACGCGAATGTTCGTGACCTTAATCCCCGCCTGTCCCGCTTTAAACTCCATGTAGTCCGAGAGCGCACCGTAGTGGTCGGCACTGCCGTAAACCACACTGGGGTTCTCCTGGTGCTGTGTGGTGCGGACGAGCATGTCTGCGGGGCGCGTGTGCGGAACTGGAGCAGGCATTCCGGCAAAGGAGTAGACGTGCTCGATTCCGAAACGCTCAATGATTTCCAGGATGTCTTGCGTCAGGCTCGGCCAATGGAAATCTGGCTCTTGGCCATGCAGGTAGAGGAAACGTTCGCCTACTACGTCAGTCACGAGGCTTAACGCCATTCCGCATTCTTGGACGTCAACAATTAATCCGTCTACGTAGCTCACGATGGGACGCTGTGCGCGGTAGTCAAAGAGGGAATCCGACTCGAAAGTTGCGATCTCCACCGAATCCAGCGAATCGATAGCTGCGTGGATCGCCTGGGCCGTATCACCGGCGTCCACGAGCGGATCCACAAGGTTCATCACGAGTCGTGACACCTGCAGATCCGACACTGATTCGAATGTGACAAATTTCGACATGCTGCCTCCAACCTCAAGATTGCCATAATTCCACAACGGGCATGCAAGCTAGCCATAATCGAGTTGCTCACAGGCACCGTTCTGGTGGACCTCGTGGGCACCCCTTCATAAAATGCGTCGCCGGGAAAAATCGGGAATAATAAGGTTCTCCCAATTCCAAAGGGGTTACCTTGACTGAATCGAATGACGCACTCTCGAAAGCGATCGACGAGGAGCAAAGTTTCGTCGACGACGCATACGAGGCGCTCGATAGCCAGCGGGCTTACTACGAAAATCACCTTCGCCGCGTTCGCGCCCAAGGAGGTCATGGAACGCCGGGCCAAGTTTCCGAAAGAGATTCTTTCGCCTCGCACTACGAGGATAACCTCCTCCGCCTTAGAAACGTGGAAAACCGCCTCGTCCTTGGCAGGCTTGACCACACGAACGGCAGTGTGGCGCACATCGGCCGAATGACGCTGCGCGATGACGATCAGCAGATTATTTTGGTCGATTGGCGAGCACCCCAATCGGAACCCTTCTACCAAGCGACCGCAGCTCAACCCGGAACGGTGGTCCGTCGTCGTCACATCCAGACTCGTTTCCGTGATGTGGTGGGCGTGGAAGATGAATTACTCACCGACGGTGCGGCGATCGATGACGATCTGAACCTCACTGGTGAGGGAGCTCTGATGGCGGCCATGAGCAAGGCGCGCGATGGCCGTATGGGCGATATTGTGGCGACTATTCAGGCGGAGCAAGATCGAATCATCCGCTCCGATGTCAATGGCATTCTTGTGGTTCAAGGCGGTCCGGGTACCGGAAAGACGGCAGTGGCATTGCACCGTGCCGCATATCTTCTCTATACGTATCGCGAGCGCCTTGCACGCTCTGGTGTGCTGATCATTGGCCCCTCCCCCGTATTCCTGCGTTACATCGATCAGGTCCTGCCAGCTCTTGGCGAGTCGGACGTAGTTTCTACGACGCTCGATGATCTTCTGCCTGGTGTCCGCGTTAGTGCTACTGAGTCCGAAAAGGTTGCAGCGATCAAGGGGCGCTCCATTTGGGCGGAGTTCGCCAAGCGCGCGGTTCGTCGCATCCTGCAAAAGCCGCTGCGATCGGCCGTGGAGTTCAAGGTCGACGGCAAGACGTTGCGTCTCACACCGGACGCGGTGGAGGCTGCCCAGAAACGTGCTCGGCGCACGAACAAAACACATAATCAGGCGCGCGATACCTATGCCAAGAGACTGATGGAGGACTTGGCGAGCCAATTAGCTGCGGCACAGAACACGACGCTGGAAGATAATGAGTGGCTCCTCGGCGACATCGCCGAATCAATCGATGCCCGCCGCGAGATCAACCTCCGTTGGCTTCCCTCCTCGCCCCAGCGTCTGCTCGAACGGATTTACCACTACCCCGAACTCCTTGCACGCATCGCTCCCGAGCTTTCTGCCCGCGAACGCGAGCTTCTTTACCGCCCCCAAGGCTCAGGCTTTACTCGCGCAGATATCGCGATTCTCGATGAACTCGCAGAACACCTAGGGCCGTTCGCCACCGATCGGGAGCGCGCTGAACGTGCCGCAGCTGACCAAGAGGAAGGCAGGTTAGCGAGTTACGTGTCCGACACGATGTCGTCTATGGGCTTGGGCGGGGGAATCGTCTCGTCCGATCAGATGCTCAGCCGCGTGGCTGGCGGTGGCGCGGCCGAATCACTCGCAGAGCGTGCAGCCTCGGATCGCAGCTGGACGTACGGACACGTCGTGATCGATGAAGCCCAAGAGCTGTCCGCCATGCAGTGGCGGATGGTCGCTCGCCGTAACCCAGCACGCTCCATGACCATCGTTGGCGATCTCGATCAGAGGCCCGCAGGTGCGCCGAATGGCGGGTGGCGTAAGGCCCTCGGCAGACTCGCCGAATTCCATCGGGTTGACGAGTTGACCATTTCCTACCGCACGCCCGCCTCGCTGTTGGATCGTGCGCAAGATGCGATGGACGACGCCGGTTTCCCGGTTCGTCCCGTACGCGCGGTTCGTGATCTACCAGATGCCTACGAGGTGACTGCAACGGACGACGTGGCAGCCACTCTGCCCGGAGTCGTAGCTTCGGAATCTCGCCGACTTGACGCCGAATACGGCGAAAATGCAGGGACGATCGCGGTTATTGTTCCGCGCGAACAACACTCCGCCCTCGCCTCCGCCATCGAACAGGCCGCAGAGCTTCGTCAATGGAGCATCGATCCCGAAGGCTCCGATATCGATTCGCGAATCCACGTCCTCGAGGCACGTACATCTAAAGGACTCGAGTATGACGCGGTTGTGCTGGTTGAACCGCGCGAAATTTTCAACAATGGCCCCGGAGATGTTTACGTGGCAATGACGCGGGCAACCAAGCGCATGCACGTGGTGACGAGCACTGAACTCCCTGATGCGCTTCTCAACAATTGAGCCGGACATCCCACATGGTGAGCGCTCCTTGCCGTTGATAGCCAAAGATTGGATGGTGGAAGCGTGACTCGCATACTACTTCTCGAAAATCCGCACGGCGTGGCAGACGACGTCTTTAATCGCTATGGATTCGAGGTGAGCCGCATCCCGGGCGCCCTCAGTGAAGATGAGCTCATCAGGCATCTCGACGGCGTGGACATCCTAGGAATCAGATCCAAGACTCACGTGACCCAAAGCGTATTCGACGCCGCCCCGCAACTGGCAGCCATCGGCGCGTTTTGCATTGGCACAAACCAAATTGACTTGGAAGCGGCGTCCGAACACGGCGTCGGCGTCTTTAACGCCCCTTACTCCAACACGCGATCCGTGGTTGAGATGGTGATTTCTGAACTCATCGCACTCACCCGGCATATCCCCCAGCGTAACGCCGCCCTTCACAAGGGAATTTGGAACAAGTCTTCTGAAGGCTCGCACGAAGTCCGCAACAAAACGATCGGCATCATCGGATACGGATCGATTGGCTCGCAGCTGTCCGTCGTCGCAGAAGCTCTTGGAATGCACGTCATCTTCTATGATATTGCCGAAAAGCTCGCGCTCGGCAATGCGCGCCGCGCAGACTCGCTCGATGAGCTTTTGGCCGCGTCAGATGTGGTGAGTCTCCACATCGACGGTAGGCCGTCGAACACCAATTTCTTCGATCGCGCAAAATTCGACAAGATGAAGCACGGCGCGGTGTTCCTTAACCTAGCGCGTGGGCACGTGGCCGATCTAGTGGCCCTGCGCGACAAGCTGGAGGACGGATCAATCTCAGGCGCCGGCGTCGACGTCTTCCCCGAAGAGCCCAACGCCAACGGAGACCCCTTCGCATCCGAACTTGTGGGACTCGACAATGTCATTTTGACTCCCCATATCGGCGGGTCCACGCTCGAAGCGCAACAGTCTATCGGCCAATTCGTTGCGGGCAAGCTCGCCAACTATTGGCGAAAGGGCGAGACTGACATGTCCGTCAATCTGCCCAACATCTCGGGGGGACCGTCAGAAGAAGCTATCCATCGTGTTGCGTGGGTTCACCGCAACACGCCGGGCGCTCTCGCACGAGTTAACCAACTTTTCGCCGACGCCGGTGCCAACATTACGTACCAGTCGCTGGCGACTTCGGGAGAGTACGGATACATGGTGATGGACACGGCGACTGCGATTCCACCCCAGGTTCTCGAAGAACTCCGTCAGGCTCCGGCACATATCCGCTTGCGAGTCTTAACTCGAGACCACTGACCTTCCTCTGAGTTCGTCGTCGCCCCGGACTTCCGGGTATCCTTGGACCAACCGCGTTGCGATTTCGCCACGCCCTACACCCACTATCCCATCGGCAGCGAGGCTGACAAGGGACGAGGAGGCCATTAATGGACCAGATGGTACGCGCTCATGAGCACTACTCGGAAGGCGTCCCTTTCGAGTTGCCCATCACCGATGAAACAATCGCTTCGCTTCTTCCAGACGCTGTTGCCGATTTTCCCGATCGAATTGCCATCGACTTTCTCGGACGCGAGTACACCTATTCTGAGATCTATGACGAGGTAAAGCGTGCCGCCACGGTGTTGGCCATGTGCGGCGTACGCAAGGGCGATACGGTTTCTATTATTTTGCCCAACTGTCCCCAGCACTACGTGGCGTTCTATGCCATTGCTTCTCTCGGCGCCGTAGTTGCGGAGCACAATCCCCTCGCACCGATGAGCCAGCTTGAAAACCAGCTCGAGCTCGTTGAGTCGAAAGTGGTCATTGCTTGGGAGCAGACTCTCGAGAAATTGATTTCCGGTAAGGATTTCAAGGGACGCACGTACCTCGCCGTGAACCTGACCAAGGCACTGCCCAAGAAGTCACAGTTACTTCTTCGCTTGCCCATCACGGCAGCTAGAGAACAGCGCAAGAAGCTGCGCGGGACGGTTCCCGATGGTGTCCACTCGTGGGATAACCAGGTCAAGCACGCAGTGCCGATGGATATTGCTAAGGTTGAAGGCCCACACCCGGACGACCTCGCTGTTCTCCTCCAGACCGGCGGAACTACCGGAACCCCAAAGGCTGTCATGCTCACCCATCGCAACGTTGTCATCAACGCCAAGCAGACTGAGGCGTGGCTGGTCGGCTTCAAGCGTGGTGAGGAGACCGTGGGAGCGGTTTTGCCTTTCTTCCACGCGTTTGGACTACAGCTATCTCTTTCCGTGTGCGTCAACGGCGCCGCCACCATCGTGATGACGCCAAGCTTCGACGTCGATATTCTTCTTGCCGGGCACAAGCGTCATCCGATTACCTTCTTTGGCGGCGTGCCTCCGATGTACAAGAAGATTCTTGACGCCGCAGACGAGCGCCCCGACGTTGACCTCAGCACGATTCACTACTGCGTGTGTGGTGCTATGCCCTTGGATCCCGACCTCGCAAAGCGATGGGAGGAAGCCACCAAGGGTTACATCATCGAAGGCTATGGCATGACCGAGGCCTCGCCAGTCATCTCCGGCTCCCCCTCCTCGCCAGCTCGCAGGCCCTCCACGCTCGGTATTCCCTTCCCCAATACGGAGGTCAAGATTATCGATCCCGAGAACCCTGACGTCGAACTACCAGAGGGCGAAATCGGCGAACTGTGTGCCCGCGGCCCCCAGGTATTCCAGGGCTACTACAAGAACCCCGAGGAAACCTCAGCCACTCTCATCGACGGTGGATGGCTCCGAACCGGAGATCTAGCGAAGTGGGACGATGGCTTCCTTGTCATGGCTGACCGTCGCAAGGAAATGATCATTAATGCCGGATTCAACGTCTACCCGTCCGAAGTGGAATCTGCCGTCCGGGATATGCCCGGTGTCATCGACGTTGCCGTGGTGGGCATGCCTACCGATTCCTTCTCCGAATCTGTAGTCGCAGCATTGGTTCTTGAACCCGGAGCAAAGGTCGATCTCGATTCTGTGCGCCAGTGGACCGAAGACAAGCTCTCCCACTATGCGATGCCGAAGTCGATCGCCATTCTCGACGACCTGCCGCGATCACAGTTGGGCAAGGTTATGCGTCGATCAGTGCGCGAAAAGCTGGAGAATTTTGAGCTCCAGTCGGGCCAATGGCGTGAGAGACTCAATGTTACTTCGAAGGATGCAAGCAACCGTATCGACGAGTATCTCAATAGCCTGCGGGAACGAAGCAACGCTACGTTCGATCAGTGGAAGGAATGGACGGACGCGAATCGCGTGAAGTTCGACGAGTTCCGCGCCCGCGTTTCTGCACAGGGTTCCGAAGATCTCCATAAGCTGGCCGAGCAAGCGGAGATTTCAGCCGATCACTTCCGCGCGTGGGTTGCACAGAACAAGTCGGACCTCAAAGACCGTCTAGACTCACGGAAGAATGCGCCTAACTCCTCTTCTGCACCTGAACACACGGGCGATACACC
>CAYOEJ010000010.1:14221-29069 GCA_964403015.1 uncultured Arcanobacterium sp. | reverse complement strand
CACGGAAGAATGCGCCTAACTCCTCTTCTGCACCTGAACACACGGGCGATACACCTGAACACACGGGCGATACACCGGGAGCAAGCTCAAACTAGTCTGGTGTCGCGTCACGACGTCATAACTGCAACGCGATAAAACTTCGAAGGGCCTGTTCTCACTAACCGTTGAGAACAGGCCCTTCGTTAGCTATACAGTTCGAGCAGCCGTGCAATTCCGGCAATGTGGAGTCGCAATCCCGGCTCGGATCAGTTTTCGGAATGACCTTCAAAACGGACTTCAGAGACACCTTCAGAGCGAAGTTCCGCTATTGCAACCTCAAAATCTTCGAGAGAGTCAAAGTTTGAGTAGACGGAGGCAAAGCGAAGGTATGCAATTTGGTCAAGATCTCTGAGCGGCTCGAGGATAGCGAGTCCGATCTCATGAGCCTCGATCTGAGACGAGCCATGGGTCCTCAACGTCTCCTCGACCTGCTGCGCGAGCAACGCTAACTCATCATCCGTCACGGGCCGACCCTGGCATGCCTTACCCACTCCCGACATGACCTTCTCCCGAGAGAAGGGCTCCGTGGCGCCAGATCGCTTGACGACCGTTAGCGCGGCGCTCTCGGATGTCGAAAAACGACGCTTACACTCCGGGCATTCACGACGTCGCCGAATAACGAGGCCGTCGTCGCTTGTTCGGGTATCGATAACTCGAGAGTCTTCATGGCGACAGAAAGGACAGTTCATGCACCCAAAGTTATACGCTCATTGCCGATAGCAGCAAACGAAACAGGATAAAGGGCCACGCGGCCATCTAGTATGCGGGCAGTACCAGAACTTGACCAGCCAGAATCTCCGTACCGCTGAGGTTATTGAGGGACTGAATATCAGAGACTATCTGAGACAGACTGACGTCCACACCCATGGCACCAGCAATCGAAAGAAGGGTGTCGCCAGGACTGACGTAAATAAGTTCACCCGCCTGCGGGCCCAAACCCATGAGCGCAGCTAACGCTACACCTACGGCAAACAAGACGATGGCGGCCGTGACCATCAAGGAACCGACAACAACCTTATGAAGAGAAATCACCGGAGCTTGGCCCGCAACTGCGGAGGACCTCGTAGCACGTGACACTGGATGCTCTACAGCGGTTCGCCGCAAGGCCTGCGCGGCCCCAGACGTTCGATCTTGCGCAGCACCAGAAGTCCGGACGGTGCGGTCGGTCCGCAAAGGATAAGGATCAGCAACAGCCCACTTGGCTGACCGTGCAGTATTCTCCGCCGCCTCTGCCGCAGAATGGGCGGTGGGTACAGCAAAAAGAATCCTCTGCCCGCGTGAGCCTGGGCGGTCAGGACGGACAATGTGGCCACGACGTGAGTTCTCCCGACGCTCGCGAGCGGGTACGCCACTGACAACTCTCATAGCTGGCCGGCGAGCACTCTTACCCTTGGCCGCGTGCACCTGTAAAGCAGTCATATTATCCTCCTCGAACATATGTTCGTCGAACATCTGTTTCAGATCTTATATCGAGCAACCCTCAATGTCCAGAACATTTGTTCGACACGCTCCCGAACAAATGTTTGAATACTGACAGCATCCCCGATAGGCTTGATTCAAGTTAAACAACCGGCTCCGACAACTTTCGCGAGCGTGCTGAGCACCGACAAGGGAGACTCCATGGCAGGGAACAGAGCAAAGCTGACCGAGCGCCAGATGTTGATCTTTGAAAAGATCAGAGACTCCATCGCTGAGCGTGGATTTCCACCGACCGTGCGAGAAATCGCAGAGGCAGTCGGGTTAGCATCTCCTTCTTCGGTGAAGTATCAGCTCGATATTCTCGAGAGCGAAGGCCTCATTTCCCGCGACCCTCGTCGTCCACGAACTATCGAGATTACCGAGCGTGGGCGCGCGACGGGCAATGTCACGCAAGGATCCGCTACCCCGCCAGAAGTTGCTCATCTCGATAGTTATCGCTTGGATGACTCCGATGTCGAAGTTACTGCGCCGGTGAATGTTCCCGTGGTCGGCAGGATTGCCGCAGGCGGGCCTGTGTTAGCAGACCAGCTCGTCGAGGACGTGTTCCCACTTCCGCGGCAGATTACCGGTGGTGGCGATCTGTTTATGCTTCGCGTGACAGGCGAATCGATGATCGACGCCGCTATCTGCGATGGTGACTGGGTTGTTGTCCGTCGCCAACCGGTTGCCGAGAACGGTGAGATAGTTGCCGCCATGATTGACGGGGAAGCTACTGTAAAGGTGCTTCAGCGCAAGGACGGACATACGTGGCTGCTCCCCCGGAACCCTGAGTTCCAACCAATTCCTGGTGACGACGCCGAGGTACTTGGCCGCGTAGTCACTGTTTTGCGTGCTCTCTAAGTGCTTCCGCGCTCTCTAAGTGCTTGCGCGCTCTAAATCGCGTCGCGCTGTCAGCCTCGTGCCGAGACTATTCTTCGTCGGCGCCTAGGCGCGTGAGGATGTCACGAACCACCTGAGGGTCAGTGGTCGGCCACATTCGCGGCATCGACGCAAGTAGGAAGCCCGCGTAACGCTGAGTGCGCAAACGCGGATCGAGAACCGCCACTACTCCCCTGTCCGTCGTCCTGCGAAGAAGTCGGCCCGCTCCCTGAGCAAGCAGCAAAGCGGCTTGTGTTGCAGCCACAGCCATGAAGCCATTCCCGCCAGATTTGGAAACGGCTTCCGTGCGAGCTTGAGTTAGTGGATCGTTCGGCCGAGGGAACGGTATGCGATCAATGATCACAAGTCTGCATGTTCTCCCGGGAATATCGACTCCCTGCCACAGCGAGATTGTCCCGAAAAGAGAAGTGGAATCCTCAGCGGCAAATTGGCTGACGAGAGTTGATAGCTGATCATCACCTTGGCACAGCACAGTTGTTTCGAGCCGCTCTCGAGCATAGTCAGCAGCTCGGACGGCAGCGGCGCGTGAGGTAAATAAACACAGAGCTCCCCCATGGGAAGCCTTTATCAGATCAACAATCTCATCCAGCTGCTCGTTTCCGTAGCCCTCTTTACCCGGTATCGGTAGGTGCTGTGCCACGTAGAGAATGCCTTGCTTTTCTGGTGAAAATGGACTTCCCACGTCAATTCCCTGCCACGGCCCCTGGCTAGGGAAGGTGAATCCAACCCGGTTCGCCATGACATCGAAGGTTCCGCCGATTTGTAGTGTTGCGGAGGTCAGCACTGTTGGCGTCTGTTCAAAAAGACTATCTGCTATCGATCCTGATACGTCCAAGGGAGCAAGGTACAGCGCGGGCGTTTCATCTCCGAATTGCGCTTTCCAGGCTACGAGGAGTTCATTGGCGATGCCGTCACCGAGAAGGTCATGGCACAGTTCGCTTAGTTCTTGAAGACGCGTGCGAAGAACCTGCTTCGCAATTGCTTGCGTTTCATCTTTCGACGACAGCGCCGAGACGTCCTCACCCGAGGCCTGAATTCGGCCAAGTAACCGAGCAATTACGTCGCTTAACGCCACATCGATCTTTCGCAGTCGGCCTTCGTCATACTCGGCAAGCTGCTGGTCAAGTTCGTCGGCAGAATCATCTAGGTCACTCGAGTCCAGCCCACTACGCCGCATAATTCGACCGAGCGACACTAGGTCATACTTCGAAAGTGACCTCGTGAGCTGGGACGTTATGCGGTCTACAAGCTCGTGGCCTTCGTCGATGATGAAGGCATCCGCCGGGGGTAGTACCGACACTCCGGTGGCTTGTACGCCGAGCATGGCGTGGTTGGTGACGACGACGTCTGCCTCACTTGCGGCCTCCCTCGCAAGAATCGGGAAACATGAGGAACGAAGTGGACAGGCTTCACCCACACACTCGCGTTTCGGAAGCGAAACCTGGGACCAGGCTCGGTCACTGACGCCCGGCACGAGGTCGTCTCGATCGCCGGTGTCCGTACCCATCGCCCATTCGCGTGCCCGCACGACTTCCTCACCGGTTGCGGTCGCGCCAAACTCACCTTCCGCGCGCGAAAGCAGAGCACCTTCCTCAGGATAGCCACCGGTCGCTTTCCGTAAGCAGACGTAGTTGTTCCATCCCTTCAGGAGGGCTACCTCAAGATGACTGTCGTGAAGCTTGCGGACGGCGTCGACCACCCGCGGGGCGTCCTGAGTAATAATCTGGCGCTGCAACGCGAGGGTTGCGGTGGAAATGATCGTTCGCTTTCCCTCTTTGGCCGCCCATGCAAGCGCGGGTACCAGATACCCAAACGACTTTCCGGTACCAGTACCTGCTTCTACCATGAGATGACCATCGGTGACGAGGGCGTCATACACCGCGTGGACCATCTCGCTTTGCCCCTCGCGTCGAGTACCGCCGACAGAGCCGACCACATCCGCGAGAAGCGTATCGAGATCCGCGCTCACCCGTTGTTCAGGTCTCCCAACATGCCGTAGATTTCCTCGGTAACGCGGCCGACGATGTGTGTGCCATGCTCGGTATACGTTTCCGAAATAATCTCGCCGTCCGAGTGAATACGAGACACAAGATCACCTCGATCAAAGGGAATAGTGGTGTCAATATCAATGCTCGGCCGCGGGAGCATCGATTCGATCCGCTCGGTGAGCTCCTCAATCCCCGATCGAGTAACCGAACTGACCGCGATTGCCTCAGGAAACTTCGAACGCAGTGCGGCTAAATCGACCGGATCGGCGATATCCGACTTGGCAAGCACGACGAGTTCTGGAACGTCTTCCGTCCCTTCAACCTCGTGAAGCACCTCATGAACGGCCGCGATCTGCCCGAGAGGGTCATGGTGGGAGGAGTCGACCACGTGAAGCAGCAGATCGGCGTCGGCAACCTCCTCGAGCGTCGAACGGAACGCTTCGACGAGTTGCGTGGGTAGATTACGCACAAAACCCACCGTGTCCGTGATCGTGTACTCGCGACCATCCTCAGCTTCGGTACGGCGAACCGTCGGATCGAGCGTTGCAAAAAGTGCGTTTTCGACAAGCACACCCGCGTCCGTCAGCGTGTTCAGGAGAGACGACTTTCCGGCATTTGTGTATCCGACGACGACGACCGCCGGCACCGAGTTCTTCCTCCGGGACGCACGGCGAGCTTCGCGACCAGGGCGCATATCCTTAATATCGCGACGTAGCTTGGCCATACGAGTGCGGATTCGGCGTCGGTCAAGTTCAATCTTCGTTTCACCGGGACCGCGCGAGCCAATGCCTTCACCACCAGCGACTCGGCCACCGGCCTGACGTGACATCGATTCACCCCAACCACGCAATCGAGGCAACAGGTATTCCAGCTGAGCAAGCTCAACCTGAGCCTTACCCTCGCGCGACTTCGCGTGCTGAGCAAAAATATCGAGAATGAGTGCCGTGCGGTCGATGACCTTGGCGTCCACCACGTCTTCCAAAGCTCGACGCTGGGACGGAGCGAGCTCCGAATCGACGATCACGGTATCCGCGTTATGAGTCCGGACAAGGTCGGCAAGTTCTTTCGCTTTGCCAGATCCGAGGTATGTGGCAGGATCTGGCAGCTGGCGGCGTTGGATCAGCCCGTCAAGAACGGTCGAGCCTGCCGTTTCGGCTAGGGCCGCTAGTTCGCGAAGTGAATCTTCCGCATCATCGAGTGATCCGTCCATCCACAAGCCCACGAGGATGACTCGTTCAAGACGAAGCTGGCGGTATTCAACTTCTGTGACGTCTTGCCGTTCAGTTGAAAGGCCAGCAACACGCCGAAGCGAGGAACGCTCCTCGCGTTCTAAATCATCGCCCGCCCAGGTGCCGTGATATGCCGGGTCTGCCTGAAGAGCAGTACCACGACGGGAATGGACTTCGACGCCATCTTTTGAAACTTGTGAGTTAATGTGAGGACTCCTTTATTGCTTGGTTCTATAGTCTCACGATGCACCGACATCCGCCCGCGCCCGTGTGGAAAAACGCAAACTTTCACCCAAACATTCCCACGGGTACTCTAATACGCGTGAGCGAGCACTATTTTAGTCAGAACCCCCAAAGCGACTCCGAGTCGCGTAACCTGACCGTCACCTTGCGTGGCTCCCAATTCGAGGTGACCACCCAGGGCGGCACATTTTCTCCCGGCGGTCTCGATAAGGGAACTGCCGTCCTCCTGGACAAGGTTCCGTCCGACGAGCTTGAACCGGGCGCCGTCGTCGTCGATATTGGGTGTGGCTGGGGGCCAATCACGCTAGCCCTCGCAGACCAGTACCCTCATGCTCGCGTCACCGCGGTGGACGTCAACGAGCGCGCTCTCGCACTTACACAACTGAATGCCGCTGAGGCTGGCTTCAACAATGTTGCTGTCCGCGAAGCAAACGAAGCACTCGCTGAATTCGCCCGCGAAGGTAAAGGAATCGACCTCATTTGGGCCAACCCACCGATTCGCATTGGGAAAGCTGCTCTCCACGATCTACTGACGGGCTGGCTGTCGCAGCTGAATGACGACGGGCGGGCCTATCTGGTGGTCCAGCGCAATCTCGGTGCCGATTCTCTTGCCAACTGGTTGACTGAGCAGGGCTTTCCCACGAGGAAAATCGGATCCTCAAAGGGATTCCGGGTTCTGCAGGCGCGCAAGAGTTAAATGGGCCATCTGCGCGGCGGTCTGCGCAATCACGTTGGCTTGGTTTTCCGTATCAGCCGTGAGATCAAACCATGAAATCCGCTTATCACGACCGAACCATGTGCGCTGCTTCTTCGCTAGCCTGCGGGTGTGGAAAGCGACGGACTCAATCGCCTCTGCGATAGACATCTCTCCATCAATAACCGCCATTGCTTCCGCGTAGCCGGTAGCTTTCCGGGCAGTTTCCCCGTCACGAAGCCCGCGATCGATAAGCATGCGGGTCTCTTCGATCAAACCGACGTCGAACATGCCATGGGCCCGATTGAAGATTGCCTCATTAAGCACGGCGCGATCGCGCGTCACCCCAAACTGAAGGACGTTCGAATAATGGCTCGTGTGACGCGGAAAGACCGGCGTATAAGATTCACCGGTCAGGCGAACAACTTCGAGTGCACGGATGACGCGCCGGGGATTTGCAAGGTTTATTGTTGATGCGGAGACAGGGTCCTTCTCGCGAAGTTCAGCGATGAGTGGCTCCAATCCCTCACTTTCCCATACCTCGTTCAGTTCAGACCGGACAGCCTCGTCCGTGCCCGGAAAATTCAACTCGTCCAAGAGTGCAGAAACATAAAGACCGGATCCGCCCACAACCAATGGGATCTTTCCTCCGTCGAGGATGTTCGCGATATCGACTCTGGCTGATCCTTGGTAAGCGGCAACAGAGGCCGTCTCCGTCACTTCCAGAACGTCCAGTTGGTGATGGGTGATTCCACGGCGTTCATTAAGTGGGAGCTTCGCCGTTCCAATATCCATGCCACGGTAGAGCTGCATCGCATCCGCGGAAATGATTTCGACGCGGCGAGAACCTCCGAGCAAGTCTGCCAGTTCAAGCGATAGGGACGTCTTCCCAGAAGCCGTTTCGCCGACGACGGCGATGATAGGACGCGGCGTCGCCTCCTGATTCGGGTTCGTCCCGGCTGTCATCGTTAGACTCGCGTGCGAATCGTCGGTACACCCAAGCTCACTGGGGCCCTGCCCGCAGCTTCCGCTTCTAGCTGGGACTTACGCGCCTTTTGACGCTCCCACGCATCGCCAGCTCGAGTCTTGCGAATCTCGAAGAACCCACCTTCACGAGCCGAGTCAGCAACGAGGTGGTGAGGCGCACCGTAGGTCACGATGGCACTGACCATGTCTCCCGGGCGGGGCCGCTCAGCGAGACCCTTAGGGAGTGCCACATGGACCAGGCGGTTATCTTCGGCTCGTCCAGAAACGCGATCTGTTTCTGCATCTTTGCGGCCTTCGCCCGCCGAGACGAGGATGTCTACGCGTGTTCCCACGAGCTTCTGGTTCTCCTCGGTCACAATCCGCTGCTGCAGAGCCTGAAGTCGATTAAAGCGCTCGCTAGCGACATCTGCAGGAATCTGATCGTCCATATCTGCCGCTGGCGTACCCGGGCGCGGTGAATAGATGAAGGTGAAAGCTGACGAGAATCTCGATGCTTCGACAACATCCAAAGTCTGCTGGAAATCTTCTTCGGTCTCACCGGGGAATCCCACAATGATGTCCGTTGTAATGGCGGCATGTGGGATTCTCTCGCGCACACGGTCAAGGATTTCAAGGAATTTGGCGGATCTGTAGGAGCGCCGCATAGCGCGAAGTACGCGGTCCGATCCGGACTGCAGTGGCATATGGAGGGATGGCATAACCGTGGGGGTCTCTGCCATGGCATCGATCACGTCATCCGTAAATGCTGCGGGGTGCGGGGAGGTGAAGCGCAGCCGTTCTAGGCCTTCAATTGCACCCGCCGCCCGAAGAAGCTTAGCGAATGCGCCGCGGTCTCCGAAGCCAACTCCATAGGAGTTAACATTCTGACCAAGAAGTGTCACCTCAATCGCGCCTTCGGCCACAACGGCTTCAATCTCAGCCAGGATCTCCCCCGGCCTACGATCGCGTTCCTTCCCACGCAGATGAGGAACGATACAGAATGAACAGGTGTTGTTGCATCCTACGGAGATCGACACCCACGCAGCATAAGCGGATTCGCGATGTGTGGGAAGCGTCGATGGGAAGACCTTCAGTGATTCTTCAATTTCCACCGCTGCGGCGTTATTGTGCTTGGCTCGTTCCAACAAAGCAGGCAAGACATCGAGATTATGTGTTCCAAGAACTACGTCCACCCAGGGAGCTCGTTCAACGATCCCATCGCGAAGCTGCTGGGCGAGACATCCGCCAACCGCGATCTGCATCTCGGGACGCTCACGCTTAACTGCGGCCAGCTGACCGAGATTCCCGAATAGTTTGTTCGCTGCATTCTCGCGAACCGAGCAAGTATTAATAACGAGCACGTCCGCACCTTGATCGCCCGCGTTGGTCGCTCGTGCAGCTTTCTCCGGAACTAGTTCCACCGGAACGAAGCCAGCCTGATCAAGGAGGCCAGCGAGACGTTCGGAATCGTGAACGTTCATTTGGCATCCGAGTGTGCGCACCGCGTATGTCTTGGGAAGTGTTTGCTCAGTCATCGCCGCCAGTCTAGTCCAGCCACACACTGCGCGGCCTGTTCGAGTGGTGCGAGCTTGACCGCAATCCGCTTAACTCGGACACCCACTTTGCAAACACATACCTACAAAGAGAAGTCTTCGGACTCCTCAGGGTCATCATTCGCTAAAGCCTTACCTACAGCTTGGCGAATCTGGTCCGGACTAAATCCGCGCCGCGCCAAAGCACCATAGAGCCTGCGCCTAGCTACCTCATATTCGAGCGACCTCATCGAGCGCGCTTTCCGCATTGCGAAATCCATTGCCGCCCGCGTCTCGGCTTCATCATCGATCTCCAAAAGTGCTTCATCAGCAACCTCTTGGTCGATTCCCTTGCGACGAAGCTCTTGGCGGAGAGCTCGTCGCGAGGTGGCCTTTTCGTTGAACTTGGATCGAACGTACATTCCGGCGTACCGCTCATCGTTGACGAGGTTGGAATTCTGAAACGAATCGAGAGTCTCTTCGATAATTTCCGCGGGAACCAAATTCTTCTCCATCGACTTACGGAGCTGGTCAACGGATCGCTCCATCATGCCGAGCTGGCGAAAGCACAGATCGCGGGCATATGACCGCCAATCATCTTCGCTGCGCTCGGCAGCCCGAGCTGCCCGGCGTTCAGCAATCTCTTTGGGAGATCGATGTTTACGCGGGCGAGCTCGACCGACGAAGTCAGCCTCCTCGGCATAATTGACCATTAGAACTCGGGGGTTTCCGGATCTGCCGGCGAAGCTTCTTCCTCAATGCCTTCAGCCAGTCCCAGCTGAATAAGTACCTTTTGCTGGATTTCCTCGGCGATCTCGGGGTTGTCCTTCAGGAACTGACGCGACTTCTCCTTGCCCTGTCCAAGCTGATCGCCTTCGTAGGTGTACCACGAGCCAGACTTACGAACGACGCCCGCATCAACTGCCATATCGATGATGCCGCCCTCGCGAGAGATTCCCTGACCATAAAGAATGTCGAATTCCGCCTGCTTAAACGGCGGAGCCATCTTGTTCTTGACGATCTTGACACGGGTACGGTTACCCACCGGCATGGACCCTTCTTTGAGCGTTTCGATACGGCGAACGTCTAGGCGAACAGACGCGTAAAATTTCAAGGCCTTCCCACCCGTGGTGGTCTCCGGGTTTCCGTAGAAAACACCGATCTTTTCACGCAGCTGGTTAATGAAGATTGCCGTGGTGCCGGAAGCCGAGATTGCACCGGTGAGTTTACGCAGCGCCTGCGACATGAGGCGAGCCTGTAGACCCACGTGCGAGTCTCCCATTTCGCCTTCAATTTCAGCCTTTGGAACCAGTGCTGCCACCGAGTCAATGACGATGATATCCAGCGCGCCAGAGCGAATAAGCATGTCCGCAATCTCGAGTGCCTGCTCTCCGGTATCAGGCTGGGACACGATGAGCGCATCGGTGTCTACACCGAGCTTCTTTGCATATTCCGGATCGAGTGCGTGCTCCGCGTCCACAAATGCAGCAATGCCCCCCGCCTTCTGAGCGTTAGCCACCGCGTGGAGTGCGACCGTTGTTTTACCCGACGATTCGGGTCCATAGACCTCAACTACTCGACCGCGTGGAAGGCCACCAATGCCAAGTGCAATATCCAAAGCCAGTGAGCCTGTAGGAATAACCTTGACCTTCTGGGGCGGATTGTCACCGAGGCGCATTGCTGAGCCCTTACCAAACTGGCGGTCAATCTGACCTAGGGCAACTTCAAGCGCCTTTGAGCGATCTTCTGAACTCTTAACAACCATGAGTTTCCTTTAAACGTGGCTTGCGCCGATGGGTAGAACAGGTCTTGTGTTAGCTGGTCCTCTCCGAACTGCTTTCACGAACTACGTTATGCCCGACCTCCGACATAAAAACATCTGCTCCAGAACCGGTGGAGATATCCGGTGCAGCGTCCGTCCGTGGACAAGCTTAACCGAACACGCGTTCGAAATCGAACAACGCGCCGAAGAACAGCTACCGCGCAAGTGAAACGCTCAATACTTGCATAAGCCCGCGCGCCAATACGCCATCAAGACAACACGTCATCAAGACATGAGTGTGGGCAATGACCAAGCGGCCATCGCCCACAACGTTATTAGAGATCTTTCGGACTGATTTTGTGGAGGTACTCAAATCGTTCAGGAAGATCCATATTTATGCGGATCGCCCTCCATACGGTTTGCGGCTTCTCCCCCTGGTCGAGCGCTTCTTCGGCAGTTCGCGAATTCAGCTCTGGAAGAGCTAGGTCCTTCGCTAGTGCACGACCCCGACCATTGGGAAATGCCCGGTCTAAAACATCCCAGAATTCTGTATGTCTCATGCTCGCAATGCTGCGAGCTCCGCTGCCACGATCGACTCAGGAACCGCATCCGGAATGCGAACGCCAACTGGCTTACGCATCATTGGCGGGGTACGACCTTCGGCAACATCGATGCGATCAGCAACGAGACGCAGCACGTGGCTCATAGGAACATTCAAAGCGCGGCAGATTGAGTGCAAGAGTTCAGACGATGCTTCCTTCTGGCCTCGCTCAACCTCAGAGAGGTAGCCCAACGAGACACGGGCGTCGGAGGAAACCTCACGAAGCGTGCGACCCTGACGCTGGCGGTACTCGCGAAGCACGTCTCCCAGATCACGACGGAATAGGACAGATTCGGAACGGCCGTGAGATTCGTTCATGTTAATCAAGATTCAACTCTCTTCGTTTCCGACCACTGACGTTTCAGTAGCCTTTGGCTTTCATTGGTTTCAACGTCTGCTTATAGAGATATCTTCCCAAGCGAACCTGAAAGTTTGCTGGGGACGGCCTCAAAATTTCACGTTACTGTTGATATCTCGCGAAATAGTATGTTGAGGGCGGCAACTATTGTGCTCCGCCTCACTTCGGCTCGGTCCCCCGCCAAGCGAAATTTCTTTGCAAGAGCTGTGCCCCGCGGGCCCTCCACGGAGAGAAAATCATCGTCAGACACTGTCTCGCTTCGGTGCTTAGCGGTGAAACTCTCACTCTCACCCGCAACCCAAAGCCCAACCCAGACCGTGCCCGCCGCATGGCCATCGGCCGGCCCGGGCCCAGCCACACCGGTGGTAGATAGAGCGACTCTCGCGTCGAAAAGATCTGCCGCACCTTTCGCCATTTCAGCCGCCACTACGCCGTCGACCGGCCCGAACTCGCTTAACCTTTCTTGAGATACGCCAAGCACGGACGCTTTTGTTTCAGTTGCATAAGCGACCACTCCACCGCGGAATACCTCCGAGATACCCGGAACGCTCACAAAGATCGATGCAAGATCCCCGCCGGTGAGGGACTCTGCAACGGCGAAGGAGGTACCCGCCTCGATGAGAAGGCGGCAGCACTCTTCCGAGAGCTCCTTTAGTTCATCGTCGGTGACGACGACGTCGCGTTCGGCACTATCGTTCATACAGGTCAGGATACCTGCTCGCCATCCGGAGCGTTGGCGGATTCATGCTCTGTGGCGATTCTGCGAGCCTCGCGGATGTATTCCCACGCAGAGGTAAGCGCGAAGACCAAAGCGACACCGATAAGTCCGTAACTCAACCACAGCATGATGTCGGCTGCCATCTCCGGCAAGAAGCTGTGCCAGGGCAAAATGATTCCGGCAATGCCAAATGCCTGCGCGGTCATCTTAATCTTGCCGCCCATACCGGCGGCCATGACCTTCTTCTTGACCATGAACATGCGCATGATCGTGATGCCGAGTTCACGGACGATAAATACAATCGTCACCCACCACCAAAGCATGCCATGCCACGAGAGCATGACCAGGGCTCCAATAATGAGCGCCTTGTCTGCGATCGAGTCAGCAAGCTTGCCGAAGTTCGTCACGAGACCGCGTGAGCGGGCAAGATGGCCATCTAACTGATCGGTTGCCGCCGCAATACCAAAAATTGCCCAAGCGGCCCAGCGGTGCCCCGTCGTCGTCTCCAAAAAAACGACAATAAAAACGGGGACGAGAACGAGCCGCAACACGGTCAGAGCGTTCGCAATATTGACGATGGGTACTTCATCTTTCTGGGTCACCCCTCAAGCCTAGGCCATCGTCTCAAAGATGACCCGCGATGACTCGCAGCCCTATACTCGAATTAGCCACACTAAATGACGTTTGGAGCATGATGAATCGTCGGATTACAGCCCTCGCTGCCGCCACCTTGGTCCTCGCGGCCTGCTCGGACGCGACTGATCGAGAAGCGAGCGAACGTTTACCGCAAGATGGCGCCAGCGAGACACCGTCAGTTGAAGCGCCGTCAGCTGAAGCGCCGTCAGCCGATCAAAACCCATCCCAAAGCCCCGAGCCGACAGCCGATCCCAGCGAATTGACGATCCTTTCCGGCGGGGACATCTTGCTCCACCTTTCGGTGACCGAGGGCGCTCGTACCGGTCCAAATACCTATGATTACGCGCCTTATTACGAGAAAATCACCGACTGGATCGACGGCGCCGACCTTTCTATTTGCGCACTTGAGGTTCCGATCGTCGGTGAGGATGAAGCTCCGTCGAACTATCCGAACTTTGGCGCACCGAAGGATCTTGCGGATTCGCTGGACCGCATTGGCTTCGACGGCTGCGCGGTCGCCACGAACCACACGATGGATCGTGGGTTCCACGGGGTGACGACGACGATCGAGGCGCTTGAAGAGTCCGGGCTCGGTTGGGCTGGATCCGCACGTTCGCAGGAGGAGGCCGACGAGATTCAGTTTTATACGCTCGAATCCGGCGGTCGCGATGTCAAGATCGCTCACCTTTCCGCCACCACACTGACGAACGGAATCCCCATTCCGAGCGATCATCCCTATTCTTGGGATGTTGTGGGTGAGCTCGGCGATCCCGTGAGCGCGATTATTGACGACGCCGAACGCGCCCGCGAGCTCGGCGCCGATCTCGTTGTTCTTTCAATGCATTGGGGAACTGAGTACGTCAATGAACCCATCACGGAACAGCTCGAGATTGCGGACGAGCTTGCGGCTTCTGGCGAGATTGATTTGGTATTCGGTAACCACTCGCACGTGCCCCAGCCAGTCGTTGAGCTCGAGGGCGGGCCGCGCGGTGAAGGCATGTGGGTGGTCTGGTCGATGGGCAATCAGATTTCCGGCCAGACAGTGGCTAATCATGGCTATCGCGTGACTACTGGTCTCATGACTACCGCCACGGTGGACGTGCCCGCAGAGGGCCCAGCGACGGTGGCTAAGCTTGACTGGACCGTCGTCACCCAAGATCGTCCCGCGGGCGAAAGGCTCTACCTGCTCAATGAGCTCCTTGACGCCAACTACCCTGTGGGCATGACGATGGGCGCACAGGAGATCCGCGACCGCGCAGATGTCACCTATCCAGTCATGGCGGGCTCCGGTCCCGAAAGGACGCAGGCGCCGACGCCTTCGGCTTCGTCAATTACGCAAAGCCGCGAGTAACACTAGCGCCCGGTCAGCTGCCAAGCGTCTTCGCCGGACTCTCCCTCGTCATCCTCATTATCGTAATAGTTGTGAACGACGGGGCGCGTGGAAGACCCAACGGGATCGTTGGCGTAACGATCATCGACTGGCATGACGACCGTGCGACTCTCGCCTTCGCCGTCATCGAAATCATCAATGTCAGATTCGTCTTCCGCTAACTTTTCAGTGTCGACGCCGGCACCTTCCGGTGAATTTGCGTACGGCTTAGATTCGGCGTCAGGTTCACGGGCCACATCTACATCGCCGAAATCAGCGTCAGCGTAGCGATCGTCGTCGGCTTCCTCGTCCGGATGCAGATCGACATCTTCACCTTTGATTTTCGCCAGGACGT
>CAYOEJ010000010.1:0-14121 GCA_964403015.1 uncultured Arcanobacterium sp. | reverse complement strand
TCGTCCGGATGCAGATCGACATCTTCACCTTTGATTTTCGCCAGGACGTCAGGCAGCTGTTCTGGAGTAACAAGAACGTCGCGAGCCTTGCCGCCAGTACCCGGACCAACAATCTCACGGGTCTCAAGAAGGTCCATCATGCGACCAGCTTTGGCGAAGCCGATGCGGAGCTTGCGCTGAAGCATTGAGGTGGAGCCGAACTGCGTGTTGACGACGAGTTCTGCGGCTTGGAGAAGCACCTCAAGATCGTCACCGATCTCCTCGTCGATCTTCTTCGCTTCGGCCTTGGGTATGACATCCTCGCGGTAAACGGGCTGCATCTGCTTCTTGACATGACGAACGACCTGGGCGATCTCGTCCTCGGTCACCCACGCTCCCTGTACACGCATGGGCTTGGAGGCACCTGAGGGTTGGAACAACGCATCGCCCATGCCGATGAGTTTCTCAGCACCCGATGAGTCCAAGATGACTCTCGAATCCGCCAGCGATGAGGTCATGAACGCTAGGCGCGACGGGATGTTGGCCTTGATCAAACCTGTCACGACGTCCACTGACGGGCGCTGGGTGGCGAGCACGAGATGGATTCCTGCGGCGCGTGCGAGCTGGGTGATCCGCTGGATCGAGGCTTCAACATCGCGTGGCGCAACCATCATGAGATCGGCCAATTCGTCGACGACCACGAGTAGATACGGATACGGCGCGAGCTTGCGTTCCGAGCCTTCGTGGGCGGTAACTTTGCCAGATTTTATCGCCTCATTGAAGTCATCGATGTGCTTGTACCCGTACGCTGCGAGGTCGTCGTAGCGCTGATCCATTTCGCGCACAACCCATTCCAGTGCCTCCGCAGCCTTCTTCGGGTTCGTGATGATCGGAGTGATCAGGTGTGGAATCCCCGCATAGATCGTGAGCTCCACTCGCTTCGGATCGACCAAGATCATTCGGACCTGCTCCGGGGTGGAGCGGATCATGATGGAGGTGATCATCGAGTTGATGAAGGATGACTTGCCAGCTCCGGTCGCACCGGCCACCAGAAGGTGGGGCATTTTGGCAAGGTTGGCGACAACGTATTGGCCACCAACGTTCTTGCCGACGCCGACGACGAGCGGGTGCGTTTGCTTGTGAGCAACCTGACTGCGAAGTACGTCGCCTACCATGACCGTCTCGCGGTCGGAGTTCGGAATCTCAATGCCAATCGCGGACTTGCCAGGAATCGGCGAAAGGATACGTACGTCCGCACTTGCTACTGCGTAGGCGATGTTTTTCGACAGCGACGTAATGCGGTCAACTTTGACGCCGGGGCCGAGCTCCACTTCGTACTGCGTGACCGTGGGCCCGCGGGAGAAGCCGACCACCTCAGCGTCAACCGAGAACTCATTAAATACCCGAGTCAGAGAGTTAACCACGGCATCGTTAGCTGCAGAGCGCTCCACGTGCGGGGGCCCCTCGACCAGCATGTCCATGGGAGGGAGCGTGTAGGTGATGTTCGAGGCAAGCTCCATTTGCTCAACACGCTCGGGAAGAGCCTCCGTCTTTGGAGCCTTGAGTGCGGGCTTGCGAGCCGGAACCTTCTTGGTTTCCGGCTGCTTGGTCGCGGCCCGCGCCGTCTCGGCAGGATCCTGAGCGGGGGTAGGCATCTTGACTGTCTTGTCAGTCTCCTCGACCTGCTGCTTGGGCCGACGCACGCGGCGCGGTTGTTCATCGATCTCTTCCGGAGTATCGAATGGCTTGGACGAGGAATAATCCGGATCGTGTTCCTCAGCAGATCCGCGATCTTTGAACCAATCGATGATGTCACGCACTGAGGTATTGGTGGAATGCAGCATTGCATACACGCCAAGCAAGACGAGCAGCGGGATTGCACCCCACACCGATACGAGTGCGACTAGTCCCCCGCCAAGCAGGAATCCAACGATGCCGCCGGCGTCTTCCACGGCGGCGAAGCTGTCAGACGGATTGGGTTGACCAAGTACGATATGCAAGATTCCGGACAGTGCGAGAACGAGCAAGAGAAGGCCCACCACAAAACGTGTGTTGGTGGCTGCCGTCGATCGTCGGAACAGCTTAATAGCAACCGCTACTAGCAGAACCGGGACGAAGAGCGCCAGCTCGCCCACGATTCCGGCGGTGGCGTGGTGGATGACATCGCCCAAAAGGCCGGACAGCCCGAACCACTCACGCAACGCAACCACAATGGCGAGGCCAATAAGCACAAGCGCTAAGCCATCACGCGAGCGCGGAGCATCATCTGCCACCTGTTTGGCAGGCTGAACTGGCCGAGTTCTCGGCGTGCGCTGCTTCGGCGACGACGCTTTCTTCGGCGCTGGTTTCTTCGATCCGGAATTACCCCGACTCAAAATATCTCCTTGTTGTTTGCGCTGCATGCCGGAGGGCATACGGCTTCACAGTGAGCCTAAACAACATGGAGCATCGTGAAAGGCTGGCGCGCCGATTTGGCCATTTTCAGTTACTGATCACAGATGCGCCTAAGCTGGGAATATGACTGTTACTGTTTCTACACCGAACGCCAAAGTTCACGCCATGCTTGACCGCTTCGAAGGCGATATTGAGATCGTTGACTGGGATATTGAGTCCCCCGCGCCGAGAGACAGCATCGACGTGGTCATTACTCCATTTCTTTCCGCTCATCCAAACTTCGATTATTTGAAGCCCGTCACGTGCGGCCTCGTACAGACAACGTCGATCGGGTATGACCACGTCACGAATTACTTAGATGATAAGCGCCCACTTGCCAATGCGGCAGGCGTTCACGAGACCGCGACCGCCGAACAAACGCTTGCGCTCTTACTCGCTGTCCAGCGCGATATCCCCCGCGCCGTGAGATCCCAAGATGCTGGACGGTGGGATCAGTTCTTTAGCCCTGGCCTGGCAGATAAAAGGATTGTCATGATCGGATACGGTGGCGTGGGTAAGGCCATTGAGGCGCGCCTCGAGCCATTTGAAGTGGATCTGGTCCGCACGGCGTCCTCCACACGGGAAGATCCGAAGGGAACAATTTACGGTCCAGATCGCGTCGAGGGACTGCTTCCCGATGCGGATATCGTCATTCTCATCGTCCCCGCAACACCACAGACAGTGGGAATGGTTGACGATGCCTTCTTGAGCAAAATGAAAGACGGCGCCGTGCTGTGCAACATGGCCCGAGGAACCATCGCGGATACGGATGCCCTCGTTCGCCATGCTGATCGCCTGCGAATCTGTCTCGACGTTGTGGATCCCGAGCCGCTGCCGGACGAACACCCGCTCTACAGCCACAAGAACGTGCTGATTAGCGCGCACACCGCCGGCTACACCGAAGCGATGGAGCCACGTCTTGAGCGCCTCCTCCACTCCCAACTCGAGCGAGTGCTCGCCGGGCAGAGCCCGGCGAACCTCATCGACTACTAAGCGAACCCAATTATTGGGATTACCTAGGGCTAACTATGCCTCAATGACGGTAGGGATGATCATGGGCGAGCGATGTAGCTTCTTAGCTGCCCAACGGCCCACCACGCGTCGCATCGACTGCTGCATTTGGTAGGTATCCGAGGATTCATTAGCCACTGAATCTTCCAGCGCTTTCGTGACGGCTGGCAGGATTTCATCAAAGGCGGAGTCGTCTTCGGCCATGCCACGGGCCTGAATGTGCGGTCCGGTCAAGACCTTTCGTTCCTGGGCATCCACCACTGCAAAAATCGCGATAAAGCCTTCCTGACCGAGCGTCATGCGGTCGGTTAGCTCTGCCTCGGTAATCTCGCCCACTGAAGAGCCGTCAACGAAAACGAGACCGCAGGGAACCTCACCCACGATCTTGCACTCGCCGTCGAACATGTCGATCACCGTGCCGTCTTCACACAGGAGAATATTCTCTGCAGGAACGCCGGTCTTTACAGCAATCGAGCCGTTGGCAACAAGGTGGCGGGCCTCGCCGTGCACTGGCATGACGTATTCGGGCTCAACGATGTTGTAGCAGTACAGTAGCTCGCCTTGCGCGGAATGGCCCGAGACGTGCACCTTCGCATTACCCTGATGAACCACGCGAGCGCCGAGCTTTGTCAGTCCGTTAATAAGCCGGAATACCGAGTTCTCGTTACCGGGGATCATCGAGGAAGCAAAAACGATCGTGTCGTTGGGGCCCACGGCGATGCTGCGGTGGGTACCGGAGGCAATGCGCGAAAGCACGGCCATGGGTTCGCCTTGGGAACCAGTTGACATGAAGACGATACGGTCATCGGGGACAGAGTTGACTTCTCGCAGGTCAACAATGGTGTTCGGGGGGACATTGAGGTATCCGAGCTCCTCGGCAATACCCATGTTGCGGACCATCGACCGTCCCACGAAACACACCTGACGCCCGTATTTCACTGCGGCATCGAGCACCTGCTGGACACGGTGGACGTGAGAGGCAAAGGACGCCACCACAATCTGTCCTTTAGCCTGCGCGAAGACATTTTCAAGCACGGGGCCAATTTCATTTTCAGAGCGAACGAAACCTGGGACCTCAGCATTGGTCGAGTCGACCATGAAGAGGTCCACTCCTTCTTCTCCGAGGCGCGCAAATGCACGCAAGTCGGTGATGCGGCCGTCGAGAGGCAGCTGGTCCATCTTGAAGTCGCCAGTATGCAAGATTGTGCCCGCAACCGACTTGATCGCTACTGCTAGAGCATCTGGAATCGAGTGATTGACCGCCACGAATTCGCATTCAAATGGGCCGATCTGTTCGACGTCCCCTTCTCGCACAACCATGGAATACGGTTTGATCTTGTGCTCGGTGAGCTTCGCTTCGATCAGGGCGACTGTGAGCTCAGAACCGATGATGGGGATGTCCTTACGCAGACGTAGCAGGTAGGGAACGGCGCCAATGTGGTCCTCATGGCCGTGCGTCAAAATGATCGCTTCGACATCGTCAAGCCGATCCTGAATATAGTCAAAGTCCGGAAGAATAAGGTCCACTCCGGGCTGGGACTCCTCGGGGAAGAGCACCCCGCAATCCACGATGAGAATCTTGCCGTTGAGCTCGAAGACGGTCATGTTTCGACCAATTTCTCCGATACCTCCCAGCGGAACGATGCGGACGGTGTCTTTCTTCAGCGGTGCTGGCATTTGAGTCTTAGTCACGCATCCATTGTGTCACGTTCCGGCTCTGCGACGGAATGTACGCCTCGAACTAGAGCAATCCCTCAGCTTCAAGCGTTGATCGCAAACCTTCCAGTTCCACGTCGCTGGCACCAACCAGTGGGAGCCTGACTGTCGCCGACGGCAAGACGCCCTGCATTTTCAGTGCTTCCTTTGCCATGACAGCACCTTGACCCCCGCCCATGATCGCGGAAATGATGGCCGACTGTTTGTGGAATTCTGCGCGAGCGGCAGGCAGATCGCCCGAATCTACTTCCGAGACGAGAGCCCGCAAGCCCGAAGCAATCACGTGCCCTGCGACTGAGACGACGCCGGAAGCCCCGTGAGCAAGCCACGCAAAGTTCAATGCGTCGTCGCCCGAATAGTATTCGAGACCGGTACGGTTCATCTTTTCAAACCCGCCCGGCACGTCGCCGGTGGCGTCCTTGACCGCGAGAATCTGCGGATGCTCAGCGAGTCTGTCAAGAGTTTCGTCCTTGAGGACGACGCCGGTGCGCCCCGGAATGTCATACACCATCACCGGCAAGCTCGTTGCTTCCGTGACCGCGATGATGTGCTGGTAGATCCCCTCTTGGGAGGGACGGTTGTAATAGGGCGCCACAACGAGCAGACCCTCAGCGCCAGACTTTTCCGCACCTTGAGCAATACGTACGGCATGAGCCGTGTCGTTCGATCCCGCACCGGCTACGATCATCGCGCGCCCAGCAACCGCTGCTCTGACCTCACGCACAAGAAGATCCTTTTCCGGCTGATGGGTAGTGGGAGATTCTCCCGTGGTGCCGGATAGCACGATGGCGTCACAGCCATCAATGACGAGCTTATCCGCCACCTTGCAAGCGGTCTCGATATCGAGCGAACCATCGGAGTGGAAGGGAGTCACCATCGCAACGGAAACTGAGCCAAAGGGGCGAGACAACGTTGTATTACTCATATTGTCACCATAGTGGCTACCAGCGAACATGTTGAAGAGCTTTCGCGATCTGGACGCGCGTCTGCAACAATGACACGGTGAGCGACATCAAACTTTCAGTCCGACCAGCAACTCCCAATGACGCCCTAGCAATCGGCGAAGTTCAAGCGGATGCGATGGCCGAGGCGCTGAGCGCTGCCCTTGAACGCGACCTCTCGCCCGAGACCCGCGCATCGCTGGATAGTTCCCAACTGGCATCAACATGGATGATGACGATTGGAAACATGCCTTCGGAGGACCACCATGTATTGGTTGCTGATAGCGGAGGTACCGTTCAGGGATTCGCCGCGGTTGTGCCAGCCGAGCCCATCATCCTCGATGGCGATGACCCCGCTGGCTTAGATGCCGACACGGGCGAACCGCGAGTTGCTTTTGAGATCACCAACTTCGATGTCCCCCAGCGCTTTGCTGACGCCGAACATGAAGCAAGGCTTCTCGCCGCGATAACAGACATCATTAAAGACTCCGGCGGAACCGAACTTCATATGTGGGTGATCGCCGGAAACGACGCGCAAACCCAGTTTCTCAATAGTGCCGGATTCGCACCCCGACCTGTGCGGAGGGTGGCGGAGGTCGACGGCGGAGAGGTCGCCGAGCACCTGTGGTGGACGTTGCTCAATCCAGAACCGGAAGCTGCATAGCTCTTAGTTTGATCTGACTGCGATTGCGGGGTGGATTCTGGCGGCTCGGAGGGCTGGATAGACTGAGCCGACGAGACCGACCGCCGCTCCGAGCAACGGACCCAGAGCAATCCAGACGGGGCTGATAATTGCAGTCCATCCGCTGAGCCAGGCAACGATGACGATTACCCAAGCTGTCACCGCGCTACCCCCGGCGCCACCGAGTAAACCAATGAGCGCTCCCTCGAACCAGAACGGCCACAGGAAGCAGTGGCCTAGTAGTGGAGGCCGAAATTGATGCAGAGACGTCGTCGGTAATACTCCCTGCGGATCGTTTTACAATGACAGAATGGGAGCAGGGCGAGTTGCTCTCAGCTAACAGCATTTCTGTAGCTAAGTGCGCCCGCGAGAAGCTTGGAATTCAGCACTATGGCAGTTCTAATTGGGATGTAGTGCCCGCCGAATCATTGATGTTTGCTGAGCTTGGACCGTGGACGCCTGATATGGCAGACAGGTTCGGATTTGCAAAGCCGGGTCCCAAGGGATACTTAAGTGCAAATGGTATCGGTCCCAAACCAAAGAATAATGATGAGATCGATGCCGCATACGCTCAGTACACAATTCCCGATCACGAGCTCGACACCGTTGTTGAGGAGTGTGGCGGCGCAAGCAATCAGCATTTCCAAATGGATGGGTTTTACGACGGCCCGTGGGTTAGCGAACTCAGTAAGACTTGGGACTCTGCCTTGGAAGATGAGCGTTTTAAAACTATCGTGTCTGAATTGAAGTCCTGCTATGAGCGTGAGGGCCTTGAGGTCTCGATCTCCAGTTCCGCCGACGATAGTGGCAGCGACGGACGGATTCCATTAGTAATCGCCGGCGCTGACACAATGGCCATTGACGAGCAACAGATTTCCATGGCTAACAAGGTTGTTAATTGCAAATCAGAAACAAATGCAATTGTTCGCATAACCGACATATGGGCAGAGAAGTGAAAATCGTCGGGTGCATCAATCCGCTATAAATCCAGCAGCGCCTCGAGGCCATAGGTGAGGCCGGTCATTTTGCCAACTTTGCGCACGGCAAGCAGAATGCCTGGCATGAACGAGACCCGATCGAAAGAGTCCTGACGAATTGTCAGCTGCTCCCCTGGGTTACCAAACAAAATCTCCTCGTGCGCATACAGACCACGCAGGCGGACGGCGTGCACGTGCACGTCCTCTATCACGCCGCCGCGCGTTCCAAGAGCATCCGTTTCGGTCGCGTCCGGGCCGCTTTCAACGCCGGCATCCTTGCGGGCCTTGCCGATGCGCTGGGCAGTTGTTCTCGCGGTGCCCGATGGCGCATCGACCTTATCCGGGTGATGAAGCTCGATGACCTCCACGGATTCGAACAGAGCAGCAGCCTTCTGCGCAAAATGCATGGCAAGCACTGCAGATAGCGAGTAGTTCGGGGCGATAATAAGGCCCTTTCCGGCCTCCTCGGCATGCTCGGACACCTGCTTTAAGCTCTCCTCCGACCACCCCGTGGTTCCGACGACGACGTGGACCCCGGCGTCGAGCAAAGCGTGAACATTTGCCTCTGTGGCAGACGGAACCGAGAATTCCACCGCTACCTCGGCACCGCGCAGCGCGTCTACGGAAATGTTGTCGCTGGCATCGATCTGCGCGACAACCTCCAGATCTTCCGCACTGCGAACGGCCTGCACCACTGCAGAACCCATCCGGCCACGGGCACCAACTACTGCAACTTTAGTCATGGTCTTAGTCTAGGTGTGAAGGCCCCACAATCACCAAGGATCGCTCACCAGCAGCCACATTCTGAGCCAAACCTTGAATCTCTTCTGCCGTGATGTCGCGAGCACACTCCAGTAGGGTCGTCATTGATGTGAGGTAACCGCGCAAGAGTTCAGCTTGCCCGAGCCGCGAACGCCTAAAACCATTGCTTTCCGATGCAAAGACGAGCTGAGCACGATACTGATTGAAAGCCGTGTTGACCTCCTGTTGCGACACGCCATCGTGGGCAAGCCTATCGAGGCACTCGCCCATGATCTGGGCGGTAACCTCTGCGTTGTCGGGTGAGCACTGAGCCTCCATAATGAAAGCGCCACCCTCCGCAGAAGCAGTGGACCACGAATACGTCGAGTATGCGAGGCCACGCCTTTCGCGAATCTCTTGGAAGAGCCGTGAGGACGGACCTCCACCAAGGATCAGGTTCAAGGCAGTCAGTGTCTGTTCACGATCGTCACCCAGAGGCAGGCCCGGTAGTCCAAGAGCAATGGCCGTCTGTCTCCCGGGACGCTCAACTCGCAGTTCTGAACCGCGCGGGTACTGAACATCGTGCAGACGACGCCGCGGTGCCGGGAGTTTTCCTTCCGCAAGAATCCACCCCGCGGAGTTAAGCAGTGCCAAAATCATGGCACATAGCTCGTCGTGGTCCACATCTCCAGTGGCTGTAAACACCACCTCTGATGGGTGATAAACGGAGGTGTAATGCTCAAACATGTGAGTGTGATCGAGTGCCTTCACGCTTTCAGCGGTGCCTCCCACGGGTCGCGCTAGCGGATGGTCGCCAAGCACTAGCGGAAGCAGCGCATGTTCGGCAACTTCTGTCACGTCGTCGTCAGAAGCTGCCAGCTCTTCCAAAATGACGCCGCGCTCTACCTCCATTTCATCCTTGTCGAGCACCGAGTGGGTAAGCATGTCCACCAGCAGTTCAAGAAGCTGCGGGAGATCGGCAGAAAAGACACGGCCGTAGTAAGACGTTGACTGGCGCGACGTGGCAGCATTGAGCGTGCCGCCTAGGAAGTCGCCCTCGTTGGAGATGTCTTGAGCCGTGCGTGTGGGTGTGCCCTTGAACAACATGTGCTCTAGGAAATGGGTCGACCCCTCATAACCCTGCGATTCATCGCGAGAACCGGCGCCCACCCAAAATCCTGCCGAAACTGACCTTTGGCCTGGCACGAGCTCACTGAGTACGCGAATTCCTCCCGGCAATATGGAGCGACGGCCTATGATTCCGTCCTCGTCAAAGGTGACGTCACTAAGATCATCGAGCGGCAAATCAACGCGGGTGAAGGTCATGAAGTAATTCTTTCGGTCATGGACTTGAAGAACCCCGAGGCGAGGCCCCGGGGTTCTTCAGTTTATCGAGTGCTAGTTACAAGCGCTCGTTAGTCGTCATCACGACGGGTGCGACGACGCTCACGCGGGCGGCGCTCACGACGCTCACCATCGCGTCGTTCACCATCGCGCTCGCGACGCTCGCCATCACGACGTCCGCCGCGTTCCTTGTTCTCTTCCTCGTTGGCCTTCTCGGCTTCGAGCTGCTCGTCAGTTAGAACCGCATGCAGTGAGAGCTTGCCGCGCTGATCGATCTCAGCAAGTTCGACCTCTACCTTGTCGCCAACGTTGAGTACGTCTTCGACGTTCTCCACACGCTTGCCACCCACAAGGCGACGGATCTGCGAAATGTGCAAAAGGCCGTCCTTGCCAGGGCTGAGCGAAACGAATGCACCGAAGGTGGTGGTCTTCACGACCGTGCCAACGAAGCGCTCGCCGACCTCAGGCATCTGGGGGTTTGCGATGGCGTTAATGGTCTGACGAGCCGCGTCGGCAGCCGGTCCATTGGTTGCGCCAATGAACACTGTGCCGTCATCTTCAATCGAGATATCCGCGCCGGTGTCTTCCTGAATCTGGTTGATCATCTTGCCCTTGGGGCCAATGACTTCACCAATCTTGTCCACAGGAATCTTGACGGTGATGATGCGCGGTGCGGTTTCGGCCATCTCGTCCGGAGCCGGAACGGCTTCTTCGATGAGGTCGAGGATCGCAAAGCGAGCATCACGAGCCTGGGAAAGTGCAGCACCGAGAACCTGTGCCGGAATGCCATCGAGCTTCGTATCGAGCTGGAGAGCGGTCACGAATTCACGCGTACCTGCTACCTTGAAGTCCATATCGCCTAGAGCATCTTCAGCGCCGAGAATGTCAGTCAGAGCGACGAAACGCTGCTCCCCTTCGATCTCGCCCGAAATGAGGCCCATGGCAATACCGGCAACGGGAGCGTGCAGCGGAACACCCGCGTTAAGCAACGAGATGGTGGACGCACAGACGGAACCCATGGACGTCGAACCGTTGGATCCGAGAGCCTCGGACACCTGACGGATGGCGTAGGGGAAATCCTCACGCGACGGCAGAACTGGTACGAGCGCACGCTCAGCGAGCATGCCGTGGCCAATTTCGCGACGCTTGGGGGAACCAACGCGGCCAGTCTCGCCCGTGGAGTACGGCGGGAAGTTGTAGTGGTGGATGTAGCGCTTGGACGTTACCGGTGACAGGTTGTCCAGCTGCTGCTCCATCTTGAGCATATTCAGGGTGGTGACGCCCATGATCTGGGTTTCGCCACGCTGGAACAGTGCAGAACCGTGCACGCGTGGAAGAACTGCGGGCTCTGCGGTGATCGTGCGGATTTCGACCGGGGTACGGCCATCCATGCGGATGCCTTCGGTGAGCACGCGGTCACGCATTGCCTTCTTCCACTGCGCATTCACAGCCAGCGTTAGTGGCTGCTCGCGATCTGGGAACTGTTCAATGACCTCACCCACAAGAGTTTCGGTGAGCTCGTTGAGGGCGTCGTCGCGCTGGTGCTTATCGACAATGCCCCAGATCTCCTGGAAGCGGTTGCCAACCTTCTCACCAATAGCGGCATACTCTTCATCCTCGTATGGAGGGAAGAGCGGGAACTCCTCGGTTTCCTTCGCGGCCATCTCGGCAAGTTCGGCCTGTGCCTCGCACAGAACGCGGATGAAAGACTTAGCGGCATCGAGTCCATCTGCAACAACGTCTTCAGTTGGGGTGACACCGCCCTTGGCGATGTTCTCAACAACGTTCTCGCCGGCTTCGGCTTCGACCATCATGATGGCAACGTCATCTTCAACGATGCGTCCGGCAACAACCATCGAGAAGGTTGCACGCGGAAGATCGGAGTAGCGCGGGAACGCGATCCATTCGCCGTCGATCAGCGAAACGCGAACGCCACCGACCGGGCCGGAGAACGGCAGGCCGGAAAGCTGGGTGGACATGGATGCGGCGTTGATTGCGACGACGTCGTAGGCGTCGTCCGGGTTCACCGAAAGAACCGTGGCCACGACCTGAACCTCGTTACGCAGACCCTTGACGAATGCGGGGCGCAGCGGACGGTCGATAAGGCGGGCTGCCAAGATGGCATCCGTGCCCGGGCGTCCTTCACGACGGAAGAACGAGCCAGGAATACGGCCAGCAGCGTATGAACGCTCCTCCACGTCGACTGTCAGCGGGAAGAAGTCAAAGTGCTCCTTCGGCTGGTTCGAGACGGCGGTGGCCGACAGGATGACGGTCTCGTCATCCAGATAGACAAGTGCGGAACCAGCAGCTTGGCGTGCAAGCAGACCGGTTTCAAAACGAATGGTACGTGTACCGTATGAACCGTTATCGATAACGGCTTCCGTGTACTTAACGTCAGGACCCTCCATGGGACCTCCTTTATTCTTTGCCCTAGGCACGGCCATCGATTGTCATGAACACTCTCGTGAGTGTTGACCACAACCGAGGACCGGACCCTCAAGGGCGCTTCTTTTTTCTCATGGAGGTGGGGCCTAGCAGGCCTTTCCTCCGGGTTTCCAGGCGACGAGCTTGGGCTCGTCGCTAAGTGTCGCAATTACGCCTTAATTACGACTATCGGCCCGAGCCATCTGGCCGGGCCGATAATTTCGTCAGCGGCGCAGGCCGAGACGTGCGATCAGGGAGCGGTAACGCTCGATGTCTTCCTGAGCCAGGTAGCCAAGCAGACGCTTGCGCTTACCAATGAGAAGCATCAGACCACGACGTGAGTGGTGATCGTGCTTGTGGCTGCGGAAGTGCTCTGTCAGTTCCTTGATGCGAGCCGAGAGCAGTGCAACCTGGACCTCCGGAGAACCGGTGTCGCCCTCGTGGGTTGCGTATTCCTTGATGATTTCATCCTTGCGCTCCTGAGAGAGAGCCATACATTTCTCCTTTTGTCTCGTTGCACGGAGCCCGGGGCATGTTCTCCCGAGCGATGACGCTCCGTGGCCGATCAAACGGCTTAGCTAGCTTACCATGGCGAAGTTAGGCACTTTTTGTTTAGCAGAGTGACGTCCAGTACACGACGACGCCGGAAGCGGCTCTGCAGTCTTTGCGGTGACCTAGCTCGCGGTAACTTCGGCCGGGTCCACGCGATACGCGACGGGCACACCCAAAATTTCTGCGGTCTTTCGTAGATCTTCGTCCATTTGGTTAAGCAGGTCGTCGACCGAATCTAGCTTCAGCATGGGTCGCACATAATCAATGAGGTCGATAGCAACTTCTTCACCGTAAAGGTTGAGATCGCTTCGGCCAAGAACGTGTGCTTCCACCGTGCGTTCTTCACCGTCAAACTGCGGGTTTGTACCAATTGAGATCGCTGCCGGAAGGTGGACAGTTGCTTTCGTGTGAGGGACGTTTTGGATGAGCCAGCCAGCGTAGACGCCGTCGGCGGGGATTTCGCCGATCCCCTCCCCCGGAAGATTTGCGGTGGGAAAGCCGAGTTCTCGACCCCTCTTAAATCCGTGCTCGACCACCCCGCGCAGCCTGTGCGGACGCCCGAGAACCTTTGCTGCCTCTGCTACATCGCCTCGTGAGAGCAACTCACGGATCCAGGTCGACGACCAGCGCCGACCGCCGTCGTCGCACAGGTCTCTTACCAACGTGACCGCGATACCGTTCGCTTCGCCAAAGGCTAGAAGCATCTCAGCATCGCCAACGTTGTTCTTGCCATAGCGTACGTCCTCGCCCACGACCACCGCCGCAGCCTTGAGCTGCTGCTTTACCTGAATATTTAGAAAATCTTCGGGGCTGGTCTGTGCGTAGTCTCGGTCATAGTGCTGGACAAAGACACCTTCAATGCCCGCCGACTCTAAGCGATCGAGCCGATCACCCAGTGTGGCAATGAGATGGACGGGCACATCGGGCTGATGGATCGTGGTGGGGTGCGGATCAAACGTAAGCGCGACTGGGGTCAGACCACGCTCGCGAGCTTGAAAGACCGTCTCGCGAAGCACGGCGTGATGGCCCCGGTGTACACCGTCAAAAATTCCAATAGTCACGACTGTCTTGCCGAGGTCAACGAGATCCTCGGCACGATGCCACACTCTCATCTAGTATTACTCGCCGCGAAGGCCGAGCTGGGGACGACCATCCGAAATGTCGTCCGGTGCGTCCTCGGGCGTTGCCTCGGTACGCACACCGTGCTTGCGGCCCTTGCCGCCACAGCCGCAGCCGCCACCACCGTGTCCGTGACCTCGGCCTTGGCCGTGGCCTGCGCCGTGACCGCCGCATCCGCATCCGCCACCACCGTGTCCGTGGC
>CAYOEJ010000009.1:41621-55795 GCA_964403015.1 uncultured Arcanobacterium sp. | reverse complement strand
GCAAGCACTGCCCAGCCAGATCCCTGAATGCCGGTCGCTGCAGCGGTGAACTGCTTCTTGAAACCGTCAAACGAACCGAATGCGTCCTTGATAGCTTCGGCGAGCTCGCCTTCTGGCTCGCCACCGCCGTTGGGGGACAGGTTCTTCCAGAACACGGAGTGGTTGGTGTGGCCACCCAGGTTGAAAGCGAGATCCTTCGAGAACTGGTTGATCTTGGAAAGATTATCAGCTTCACGAGCGGCCTGAAGATTCTCCAGTGCGGTGTTGGCACCCTTCACGTATGTATCGTGGTGCTTGCTGTGGTGCAGCTCCATGATCTTGCCGGAAATGTGGGGCTCGAGAGCACCGTAGTCGTAATCAAGTTCGGGCAGAGTGTAAAGAGCCATAACTTCCTCCAAAAGTTCTGCGTATCGTGCAATCCTTTGTGATCCACGATCTTTCACCTCTCAACTTATCGCGATTCGGCTGCCTCTCGGCGGTGGCAAAGCCAATAGCGTAAAGCGCTTTGCGCGGCTGGAGTGCTCTCATACCGAGCATAATTCGTTGCTTTCGCTTGAAAGCGGATAGAATTGCAGCGATCAGATGAACTTTTACCACGGAGGTAGCCATGACGGACCGGACTGCGGATCACGACGGCGTCGTCGATATTCTTGTTTACTCGGACAACCGTGACACGCGAGGCGACGTCATGCGAGCTGTTGGCCGTCGCGTCGGTAAGGGCATGACCGAGATCCGCTGGACCGAGTCGGCAACCTACGAAGGTGCTTACATGAAGATTCAGGAGAACAAGTACGATCTTCTGATTCTTGACGGTGAAGCTGCGAAGCTCGGAGGGATCGGGCTCGGCAAGATGGTTCGCGATGAGATTGACCCGAACATGCCGTTCATCATTCTCATTGCCCGCCCTCAGGATGAGTGGCTCGCGCGCGTATCAAAGCCAAACGGAATTCTTCCCTTCCCCGTGGATGCAAAGGCGCTATCCCAGGAGGTCGCTCGGGTGCTTTCGGCGAAGGTCGTTGCTTAATGACCGAGCGGACGTGGCCTGAACTCACCACCAAGGTCATTCGGGGTGAGAATCTCTCGACCGAAGATACTGCTTGGGCAATGGATCGTGTGATGACCGGCGAGACATCTCCGATCGTCCTTGCCGGATTCCTCGCTGCGTTGGCAACAAAGGGCGAAACAGTCGAGGAACTGCTGGGTCTGGCAGACTCGATGCAGTCGCACGCCGAAAAGGTTAACCTGACTGAGAATGCCCTCGATATCGTCGGTACGGGTGGAGATCGTCTACGAACTGTCAATATTTCCACGACCGCTTCGATAGTCATCGCCGCTGGTGGTTTGAAGGTCGTCAAGCATGGCAACCGAGCCTCGTCGTCGGCGTCCGGTTCTGCTGATTGCCTCGAGGCGCTCGGCGTGGACCTCAACCTTGAAACAGCGGATGTTGAACGGATATTCCACGAGATCGGGATTACCTTCCTCTTTGCCAATAAGTTCCATCCGTCAATGAAGTATGCTGCTCAGACTCGCAAAGAGCTTGCGGTTGCGACGGCCTTTAACGTGCTTGGCCCACTCACCAACCCGGCTCGCCCGCGTGTTGGAGCAATCGGTGTCTCAAACGCATCGCAGGCGCCTCTTGTTGCAGGTGTTTTGGCGAAGCGTGGCAATAGCGCACTCGTTTTCCGCGGCGAGAACGGCTTGGACGAACTCTCTTCGGTAGTTCGTAACCAAGTATGGGAAGTACGCGATGGGGACGTGTCTTATCACGAATTTGACGCCACTGATGATCTCGGGCTTTCTGCAGCCACCATCGATGAGCTCCGTGGGCAAGATGCGACCTATAACGCTCGCATTGCTCGTGAGGTCCTAGACGGATTGACCGGACCAGTTCGCGATGCCGTTGTTCTTAACGCCGCAGGCGCTTTTGTTGCTGATGGAACCATTGCTGAGATCGGCGACGGCGACTTCATCAGTCGGATGAATAACGCGGTGGGTTACGCCGAGAAGGTTATCGACGACGGCCGGGCCAGCCAACTTCTCTCTCGCTGGATTGAGCTATCGCGCGAGGCGAAGAGCGCCTGAACTAGTCAAGACCGATATCGAACGCTGCATCTAGATCGGCAGTAGAAAACTCTTGAAATGCCAGGTAGGTCTTGACGTTCTTGACGCCCTCGACCTTGGCGATCTGATCTGGAATCACTGAAGCTAGCTGGTCATGCTCCGTGACGGTGACCAGAGCAATGAGATCAACGTCGCCAGTAACCGAGTACACCTGCTTGACGTTCTTAACAGCTGCCACCGCATCCGCTACTTCAGGAATGTGGTCTACTTCTGCGTCGATCAATACAATTGCTGTGATCATTTTTCCTCCAAGATTTTCAATGATCTAAGTCTATGCTCTTTGACCCCGGAATTGCTGGTAACTGAACCCGCATTGGACCTCTGACAGAGCACGATAGGGAATCAGGATCGGCAACCTCAAGGAATCGAACGTTCTCTCGCCACAGCCAATCAGAGACTAGTCGCAGCTCGTCCGTGGTGACGTGCTTAAGCAGTGTCTCGGGAGGTGGGCTCTGAGGATGGGTGGCCGATAGCCACGATGCCAACTCTTGCGGGCTGTCACCGTTCTTCGCGACTCCGGTAGCGACAAGTCTTCCGTAGTCAATCACAACAATTTCCCAGCCGTGCGACTCGCGGGCGGCAGCAATTACCCGCGCATTGGTGATGAGAGACGCACTGCGAGCCGCTGATCGCGAGCCCGATACTAATGCATAAAGTCGCTCACGTTCCGTAGCCGCCTGTTCATAACGTTCCGACCTCGCAAGCTCACGCATGCGCTCCATCGAACGCTCTACGAAGGTACCGACCCTGTGTTCGAGGGCCTCAGAAATGAGGTTTAGTTCGTCGCTTTGAGGGGCTCCGGTGATGCACGGCCCGCTGCACTTATTTAGTTCGAGAAGATGGCAGGCTGGCCGCCCGTCGGGTTGTACCGGAAGCTTTTGGATGCAGCCACGAAGATTTGTTACATCACCGAGCAATTCGAGTGCCCTCTTAGCCTGGGAGGTTGAACTAAATGGTCCAATTGACGTCGCCATCGCCGTCGCTGGAACATGCCGCGAAACCTTCAACCGGGGATGTGCCTCGGCAGTGAGGGTGATCCATGGGCGCGAAACACTCGCTCTGGAACGTCGATTGTATTGCGGCTCTAGCTCGCCAATCAGGCGGATCTCGAGAATGTTTGCCTCGAGAACCGTGGCCGTTGCAATGTGATCAACGCGGACCGATAAATCGACCATTTCACCGATACGCCTGCGCTTTTCTGCAGCGGTGAAATACTGCCGGACGCGCTTGTAAAGATTCCGAGACGTTCCCACATAAAGGACTTCGTCACGAGGTCCGATGAATTTGTAGACGCCGGGAGAGCGAGGCAGCCCATCTGCAAGGTGTGCCTTGATGCGCCTGTGCTGAGGAACTGGATCCACTGCGCTCACGAGGTCATCAAGGTGTGACACCCCAAGCCCGCCGAGTCTTGACAGGATCGCATGAAGGACGTCAACAGTTGCCCGAGCATCGTCGAGTGCGCGGTGATTAGGGGTAACGCTTGCACCGCAAACTCGAGCTAGCGTGCCCAGCTTGTAATTTGGAACTTCATCGCGCGTGAAGGTACGCCGAGCGAGGACCACGGTATCGAGTACGCGAACCTTGGGAAACGGAAGTTCCAAAGCTGCTGCGGCAGCCTTGAGGTGGGACATGTCAAAGCGTGCGTTATGTGCGACAAGCACAACGTTGGGATCGTGACCAACAAATTCAAGGAATGAGGGCATGACCTCTTCGATCTTCGGAGCAGTAACCACCATGGCGGTAGTGATGCCCGTCAGAACCGTAATGAATGCGGGAATTGCCATGCAGGGATTGACCAAAGTGCCAAATTCCCCAACGACCTCTCCGCCGCGAACCTTCACCGCACCAAATTCGGTAATGCTACGCAGATCTGGTTTACCGCCAGTCGTCTCAAGATCGACCACCACAAAGGTGACGTCAAAGAGGTTGGGGCCAAGATCGCCAAATGATAATTGAACATCTTGGGGCACGCCCTGTCCCTCTCTATGGCGAACGGCCGGGCCGAACTCAAGACGAGCTCCCGGTGACTTCGCATAGAGGGATTGCTTCATAGAACTACCGTAAAGCTAGGTGCCGACACTTTCTAGAACTGTATAGGCGAAAGATCCATAACTGAACACGGTGTGAGCATAGCCGAGGTCGAAGATTTATAGCCGGGCGCCGTCGTCGTCGGGATCTCGGACGGTCGGTGCGTTTAAGTAAACAGAACCAGCCATAGCCAAAATCCCACCCATTCCGCAGATGATCCACGCAAAACGTGGCATATCGAGAAGCCCGATCATTCCGATAACGCAAAGCGCGAGCAGAAGTAGCGAAATGATAAAGAGAGCGAAGGAGCTTGCGGAATGGGCGGCGGGAGCAGCGGGGTCTTGTGGTGGCAGATCGGTGGGATCGAATGCGTCGTCCACTTCCGGTGCCGGAGTCCAATCTCGCGGACCGGCAGCAGGGTTAGGCCCTGTGGGCTGATGAGCACTCGTACGTTGGCTCGGCACGTCGGGCTGAGTTGGTGGTTCCGCGGGACGGTTCCGTGGCCCGGTCGGGCGGCCGGGCATGGGAAAGTCGCGGTGTGCAGGTTCCTGCGGAGCAGGACGCGAAGAGTCGCGTCTTGAATTGAATTCCTGCCACTCGCGATCCACATCGTCAGGAAACTGGTTGAGCCGAGACATGGTCCCACTCTACAACCGGTAGACTGGTCACAGGTATCCGAGTCGATGCCGTGTGCCCAAAGTGGGCGCACCACAACCTACGGAAGGAAACGGATGACTGTCCGTCGTGTAGCCCTGCTGACCGCAGGCGGTTTTGCCCCCTGTCTCTCCACCGCAGTAGGCAATCTGATCGAGCGTTACACCAAGGCCATTCCGGACGCCGAGATCATTGGCTACCAGTATGGTTACCATGGTCTGCTCACCGGAAACCATATTGTCTTTGACGGGGAAGCTCGCGAGAGAGCCCACATCCTGTCGAAGTTTGGCGGATCGCCCATTGGTAACTCGCGCGTCAAGCTCACCAACTCTCAAAACCTCATCGAGCGTGGCCTCATCAAGCCCGGTGAGAATGCCCTTGAGGTTGCAGCCGAACAGCTCCGTAAAGATGGCGTAGATGTTCTGCACACCATCGGTGGCGACGACACCAATACCACTGCCGCAGACCTAGCGGCGTACTTGAAGGAAAACGACTACGATCTGACGGTCGTTGGTCTTCCTAAGACGATTGATAATGACATCGTTCCGGTCCGTCAGTCACTGGGCGCATACACCGCTGCCGACCAGGCATCTGAATTTGCTCAGAACATCATTGGCGAGCACCGCTCTAACCCGCGAATGCTGATCATTCACGAGATTATGGGACGCGCATGCGGTTACCTCTCCGCTCAGGCCGCTCACGATTACCGTGAGTGGATTGAAGAGCAGGAGTGGGTTCCGTCTGCTGGTCTGAAGAAGGAGCGCTGGGATGTACACGCGCTCTACCTGCCAGAAATTACGTTCGACCTTGACGTAGAAGGTTCGCGCCTTCGCAAGATCATGGACGAGCAGGGCAACGTCAACATCTTCCTGTCCGAAGGTGCTGGTGTGGATGAGATTATTGAGGAAATGCTCGAAGACGGCATCGAGGTTGAGCGCGACCCGTTCGGTCACGTCAAGCTCGACACGATCAACCCCGGCCAGTGGTTCGCAGAGCAGTTTGCGAAGATCATTGGCGCAGAAAAGGTCATGGTTCAAAAGTCTGGCTACTTCTCACGTTCGGCCGCCTCGAACGAGCGCGACCTGAAGCTCATTGGCGAGATGTGCGACCTGGCCGTTGAGTGTGCACAGCGCGGCGAGTCCGGCGTGGTTGGCCATGATGAGGATAACAACGACGAGCTCTCGTGCATCGACTTCAAGCGGATCGCCGGTCACAAGGCGTTCGATGTGAGCGTCCCGTGGTTCAAGGAGCTCATGGACGACATCGGCCAGCCTTGGGAGCCGAAGCCCAAGAAGTCTGAGTAACGGCGTCGTCGTCAAATACGGCTGATAGTAGGCCGGACCTCCCAATTAGTGGAACAACTCCACTTTTGCGCGAGAGTCCGGCCTACAATCATGATGTGGATACTGACGCAAACGAAGAGACACTGGCAGCGATCAATGCGTGGCGCGATTTTCCCGCCAAGCACCAACCGAACTACGCCGATCAAGAGGCGCTAGAATCTGCCGTCCGTTATTTGCGTACCCTCCCTCCGCTGGTCTTCGCCGGTGAGGCAGACGTTTTGACAAATCACATGGCCGCAGCAAGCCGGGGCGAAGCTTTTGTGCTCCAGGGCGGGGACTGCGCCGAGTCATTCGCTCATTCGACTGCCGATCACATCAGGGCCAAGATCAGAACCATTTTGCAGATGGCGGTTGTTCTCACTTACAGCGCATCGGTCCCGGTAGTAAAGCTCGGCCGTATCGCAGGCCAATACGCGAAGCCGCGCTCTAATCCGCTCGAAACGCGCGATGGAATCGAACTGCCGTCCTACATGGGCGATGCCGTGAACGGCTTTGAGTTCACGCAAGACGTGCGTAATCCAGACCCGCACCGCCTTGTTGAGGCATACCAGCATTCGGCAGCTACGCTCAATCTCATCAGGGCATTCACGTCTGGCGGGTTTGCGGACCTTACCAAGGTTCACGAGTGGAACAAGGGGTTTTCCTCCAATCCGGCGTACAAGAAGTACAATCGGTTGGCCGCGGAGATTGATCGCGCAATGCGATTCATTCGCGCTGCGGGCGCTTACACAGACTCCTTGCGGGTGGTGGAGATGTTCTCCTCTCACGAGGCGCTCTTGCTGGATTACGAACATGCGATGACGCGAATCGATTCGCGTACGGGCAATCCGTACAACACGGGTGCGCATTTCCTATGGATCGGTGAGCGCACGCGCGACCCCGAAGGCGCACACGTAGAGATGCTGTCCCACGTGAAGAATCCTGTGGGTGTGAAACTGGGCCCCACCTCAACGTCGGACGATATTCGCCGCCTCATGGATAAGCTCAACCCAGAAGGTGTCCCCGGCAGGCTCTCCTTTATTACGCGTATGGGCGCCGACAAGATTCGCGATGCTCTTCCTGCGATTATCGAAGCGGTCAATGCCGATGGCCGTCCTGTGACGTGGATGTCGGATCCGATGCACGGCAATACGATTTCTGCGGGTTCTTTCAAGACTCGCAGGCTCAGTGACGTGGTTAACGAGGTGCGCGGCTTCTTCGAGGTTCACCGCGACCTGGGAACGGTTCCCGGTGGCCTGCATATTGAACTTACTGGCGACGACGTCACCGAAGTACTCGGCGGATCTGAAGAGATTTTGGAGGATAGGCTGGGGGAGAGGTACGAAACTCTCGTTGACCCGCGCCTCAACCACCAGCAGTCGCTCGAGATGGCATTCCTCGTCTCCGAGATCCTCCAAGAAGACTTCTAGGGATTCACCCGCTCTGGGCTAAACGATCGTGAGCGTGATCGTGGTTCCTGGCTCCACGAGTGTGCCGGCTGCAGGTGATTGATCACGCACGGTTCCGAAAATACCTCCGAGGATTCGATCGTATTCCACGTGGAATCCCTGCTCTTCTAGGAGGTCCGTGGCCGGGCCTTCTTGCAGCCAGAAGACGTTGGGGACCTCGACGAGTTCTGGTCCAAGCGAGACGACCAGCTCCACCGTGTCACCACGGAATAGCGTTGAATCGGGGGTTGGATCCTGCGAAATGACAAGGCCTTCTGCAACGGTATCTGAGTGCACCTCGGTGATCACCGGATTCAGTTCTTGCGCGCTAATAGCATTAACTGCCTCATCGCGGGTCACGTTGACAACTGAGGGCACGGCGATAGGCTCACGCCCGAGTGAGACCGTAATCGTCACCTGGGAGCTGTGCGGCACAGATTCGCCTGCTGCAGGGGCTTGCGAGATGACATTTCCAGCGGCAACTGTCTCGGAGTATGCCTCTTCAACCACAGGTTCGAACCGAGCGTTCGTCAGGGTGTTCTGAGCATCTTCGCCGCTGAGTCCCTCAACCGCCGGGACATCAAGATGTTCGACGCCGTCCGAGACGAGAAGGAGGATCTGCTCTTCGGGATGAATAAGCTCGCCACCGGCGGGATCTGTGGAGATAACGTTGTCCGAATCCACCGTGTCGGAGAATTCACGTTCCTCACCGACATTCGTGAAGCCTGCGGCGGCCAACTCCTGCTGGGCCTGTTCGAGCGGCAAGCCGCTGACGTTGGTAACGGCCACACGCTTGCCCGGACCGGAATCGAACCACCAGTAGACTCCATAGGCCCCACCCGCGAGGAGCAGGAGGGCAAGTAGAGCAATAAACCATCGCAGCGGATGGCGCTTCCGAGGCTTCTCTATCGCAGCAGTGTCGTAGCGATGGGCAGTGGCACCGGTGCTTCCACCCTGCTTGGCTTTCGCTACGCGGTCCTTCTTCCGTGCCCGCTTACGGTGGCGAGCGGTGGAAGAGGCGACGACGGCGTCGTCGTCACCCATAGTGCGGGCGGTTAGTGACCGCTCGAGCACCTGAGTGGCATTTGGTAACTCGCCACGATCATGCGTTCCTTCAATCTTGGTTTTCTCACTTCGCTCAACAGGGAAGATCGGGATGCGCTTGATGAGGACTTCCTCGGGCAGACCATCGATAATATCGGTGAGCGCATCGAGTGCGGCCTTACCATTCTGTGGGCGCTTGGAAGGGTTCTTCGCGGTGAGGAGGGCAATGAGCGAGTCGATCGCTGGAGGCATCCAGTCTGCCTGCTCAGCCAGACGCGGCAGGGTCTCGTTCACGTGCTGATAGGCAACGGCGAGTGGAGATTCTCCGGTGAAGGGTAACGCGCCAGCAATGAGCTCATAGAGCATCACGCCAGTGCTGTAGATGTCCGCCGTGGGACCTGCGCTTCCGGTGGAAACGAGTTCGGGGGCGACGTAGGCAACCGTGCCGAGCATCGTATTCGTCTGTGTCGAGGTTGCATCCGATGCTGCCCGGGCTAAGCCGAAGTCTGCAACTTTTGCGTGAATGTCTGGCTTAGCAAGAACGCGGGTGGGCTCGAGAGCTTCGACAAGCATGACGTTCTCAGGTTTCACATCCCGGTGGATCACGTCGTTTTCGTGTGCGTTGCCCAGAGCCAGAAGAACTTGGCGAGTGATTTCTAGTGCGACACCGAGTGGCAACGAACCGTGCTGGTTGAGCTCGGATCGAAGGTCTGGACCATTTATCAGTTCCATGACGAGATAGGGGCGCTCGCCGTCGGCCATTGATGCCACGCCTTGGTCGTGAACATTGACCAGGTGATTGCTCGAGAGCTTTGCCGCTGATCGAGCCTCGCGGATAAAACGGGATACGAAGTCGGATTGTTCAGCCAGATGTGCGTGAATGATTTTGATGGCGACGCTTCGCTGCAGACGCGTGTCCGTGGCACGATAGACGGTCGCCATACCACCGCGGGCGAGGCGAGCATTGATTTGATACCGTCCATCGATGACGGTTCCAAGGAGCGGGTCTGGTGGCTTCACGAATCTAGAGTATCGACAAAGCCGGCCGCCCTACTTGGGCGACCGGCTTAGCGTGTCGTGGCCTCAGAAGCGATTCATCGCCGATTTAATCTTGGCGACGTAAGCAACCGTGTCAGATCGCATTCCGTACTTCTGCACCCCGCCGAGGCCCTGGTAGTAGCCCCCAACCGCGTGGTCGAAGTTAGACGTGCTTCTGTGGAGAGAACGAATAATCGCGACGCCGGCAACCACGTTGTCGTACGGATCGAGTAGATCGAGTTCGCGACCGACGAGTTGCGATGCCCACTTACCCGAGGACGGGATGACCTGCATCGTGCCAATCGCGTTCGCAGGGGAGACCGCAGTGGCGTCGAAACCTGATTCAACGTACGCGTGCGCGAGAGCAAGCTTCGGATCCACACCCATTGACCGGGCTGTATCGGCCACAATGCGCTGCATTTCAGCCCGTGATGGCACCGACTTGGAAATGAGCGAGTGCTTATTTTCGTTCGCTGCTGCCACGGTCGAATCCGCGTAGGTGTAGCCGGGGAAGTTATTCGTCACTAGCTGGGGCTTCTTATTCGCTGAAGTGCTGTTCGACGACGCCGGAGCCGAACCACCAATCGTGAGCCTTTGGCCTACCGAGAGGCGGTTGGGATTCGAGATCCCGTTTGCGGCAGCGATGGCCGACACCGTGGTGTTGTGTGCTCGCGCGATGGCACCGAGCGTGTCGCCGCGCTTGACGGTGTACGTGGTGCCCTTAGTCGAGGACTGTGCAGGCTTGGCCTCCGGCCTAGAAGGCTGTGTGGTTGACGACGGCGATGACGGCTTGGGTTGCGCGACCGCAGTACTGGCTCCGATTGTCAGACGCTGACCAACATAAATTCTGTTCGGATTCGAAATGTTGTTGCCGGAGGCGATTGCTGAAACTGTTGTGTTGTATCGCAGCGCAATTTTGCCGAGCGTGTCTCCGCTCTTCACTACATGAACGGTCGCAGCAGAGGAGGGCTGCGATGGTGCGGTCTTGGACTCGGAGCTCTTGGGATTTGCCTTAACCCTCGTGCCGCTAGCCACGCTTGTCTGTGAAGGAACTGGAATCTTTAGCTTCTGGCCCGGATGAATAAGTGCAGAAGAGCCAAGGTTATTTGCTTTGATAATCGCAGATGTTGAGGTACCAGTCCGCTGTGCGATCAGCCAGACCGAATCGCCAGCTTGGACCTGGTAGGTCATGTGACTGGGTGCCTTGGGGAGTCGAGCTTCAGGAAAGATGCTAGGCCGATCTGGCTGATGGGCAAGGTTACCTGTAGTGGCGTGAGCGACGGTAGGAGTCATAAGGCCGATGGCCGAAATGGTTGCAACTGCTGCGCCGGATCGTTTGATCCAAGTGGACGACATGTGACCTCCAGCGGACGAGACCGCGTGATTGTGCTGGATACACCTGTGACAAATGTGAACTGTGGTGTAATTGTTATAATTGTTCCAACTGAGACAATAGCGCACTCATCGGCGTGTCGCCAACGCATTGTGAAAATTGCGAGTTATATTTTGCCCGTGACTTATCTGCCTGACCCTCACGAGTGGTACTCGATCCCAGAAATTGCTGATTTCCTTGGTGTACGCCAGCGCGATGTTCGTACCATGATCTCGGATAATCGTCTCATCGCTGTGCGACGAGGAGAGAATAACGCTCTTGCCATTAACGGGCAGCAGATCGCGGAAAAGGACGGTATATTCGTCCCGCTTCCGGCTCTCAGAGGTACCTTAATTTCATTGCACGACTCAGGGTTTTCAAACGACGAGGCGATGTCCTGGCTCCTGCGAAGTGATGAGGAGCTAGGCCAACCTCCACTCGATGCGCTGGTAGCTGGGCATACCCATGCTGTTCGCCGAGTCATCCGCGGTCTCGCTTTTTAATGAAGTTGCCGCGCACTATGTGCGGGCTCGAGAGTTATCTGACCGTAATATCTGCCTGCTAGCCGGCACGTAGGGTTAGCCAGAACTGTGCGGTCAGGAGTGCAGCCTATCTCCGACCGCGCACCCTATGAACCTATGCCTGCCGTGCCGCAAGATTCTTCATTACGCCGCCGAGCAGCTCGGAATTGACACCGCTCCCATCGAACGCGGACCAAGCTTGGCTTTCTCTTTCATCAATCATGCGTTCGTGCTCAGCTCGGGCACCTGAGCGGTCAATAATATCTCTGATATCCGAGACATTTTGCGGTGTGAGTTCTCTGCCAAGGAGTGAATCGATAACAGCAAGATCAGAGGCGCCTGCACGCTCGCGGGTTAGGGCTAAGAGAACGGTCCGCTTACCCTCTGTGATGTCTCCACCGGCTGGCTTTCCCGTCACCTCTGGATCGCCAAAAATACCGAGATCGTCGTCACGCAGTTGGAAGGCTTCACCCAGTGGTCGACCAATTCGACCCAGCAGTTCAAGTAGATCGTCGTCGCCCCCACCCAGTGCACCTCCAATGAGAAGGGGTACCTCGACGGAGTATCGAGCAGACTTATGCCGCAAAACGAGAAGCGCCTGACCTATTGCGCTTGTGGAGTCAGAATGCAGTGGGGTGAATTCAGCCCGCATATCGAGGAACTGGCCGAAGGCAACCTCGGTGGTCATCGCATGGAATATTCTGCGTCCGCGTCCGTGTGCCGTATCTGAAACGTGCTCTGCGTTTTCCATTTCGGTGGCGCTGAGCGAAAGAAAGAAATCGCCGAGAAGTATTCCTGCCTTGAGGCCGAAGCTGCCCGGCTCTCCTTCCAAGTGTTGCTCGAGGTGTTGTCCTTCGAATGCGCGATGGCTGGCGGGTACGCCGCGGCGAGTGTCAGCCTCATCGATGATGTCGTCATGGACAAGCGCTGATGCTTGGTAGAGCTCAACTGCGGCGCCTGCTCGAATGGGAAGTTCGGAAGTATTACCTGCGCACTCCCAGCCAGCAGCTACGAGGAGTGCTCGGGTTCGTTTACCTGATTCAGACATGGCCCTTGCGGGAGCGAGGAAATCCTCGAGCAGTTCGTTAGCTAAGGGGCTATCGATAAACGGGGCTGCCGAGTCGATTGCTGCTGTGATTCGATTCGAGACCGCTGACCTGTATGCTTCCATAACCTTCATGGAATAAGCCTAACCGACTGAGTTGTCCACGCTTGGCGGTAGTGACCTAACCTATCCACGGATTGTGCTCTGGCATGTTCGAACGGTGAAGAATACTCGTTGACTAAGAGGTATGGAAACACTACATGTAACGAATCCGCGTGAAACCCTTCTGCTCATCCCTCATCTCCTTGGCTTTAGACCTAGCGATTGCGTTGTTCTTCTTGCGATAGATCGCAAAGATCAACCAAATTGCGCGAGTCCCATCGTCAAAATTGACGTCCGGTCCGGGATCGATGACGACTTCATATCGGCAGCTCTGGACTTCGTGGTTGATTTTGATGTCACAACCTTGTCAATTAACTGGTTCGGGGGATCGCTCGCCGACATGATCGACGACGAATATAGCCTGCACTCTTTACACGAGGGAGGACTGATTATTCAGGAGCACCTCAACGCCACCTACGGGTCTGAAACCACTGGCTTTGTCTCCATTCATCTCACTGATTTTAACGAATGGGCAACCTGTCAAGAGATTGTTGGTGGCAGCTACGAGGAAGCGAAGATCTCTGAAATCATCCACTCCTACGCGGACCTTGAGCACACGCGGTTAGCTGCAGAACTTGTGTATGGCGGATCGGCGCCGCTGGGAGCGGAGCCTGAGGGTGCGTGGCCCCGCCTTCCGTGGGTGCATCGTTCCCTCTCTATAGAAGAGTCGGAAAAGGTGGTGACGCCGACGTCGGGCGCGCGACTATGGGGCAATAGCCTTGCGAAGTTTGTGGCATGTGAGGAGCGCACGATCCTTCCGGGTGCGGCCTCACGTATGCTTGGTGGTCCTCGCAGAATCGGGCGTTTGAATGCTGCGCTACGCGACGTCTCACTTCGGGATCGGATATTGCTCTACGCGGTGAATACGAGAGTGAGTTCGGTGGCAGCGCTTACCCCTGAGCGAACTGAGAAACTCCTGATTCAGGCCACCGGTGACTCCGTAGCAGAGACCCGAATCAAGAAAGTGATTGATCTGCTCTCTGCGGCAGCGATGTACTCGGCGGACGACGACGGCCGTGCCTATGCCGTTGTCGCCTACCTGTATTGGTGGCTTGGACAGGGATCTAAAGCCGCCGATAACGTCAACATTGCGTTAGCCTCTGATCCCGAATATTCTCTCGCCAAACTCGTCCGCCATGCACTTGATGTTCAACTACCTCCGCCTTGGTTTTCCTGAACTGGGTCTCAATGTGCTGGGCATGTTCGAAATACCGAGCACTCAGTGTTGTTGAGGCGAGAGGTGCATACTTGTCTTATGACTGGCCATCAAACCCGCGTGACCGCCGTGTGTGAGGAACCATGATGTCGCTGAATTCCGTTGAAAACTTGCCCTGCGAAAATTTGGAAGATCCGTATTTGACTGCGTCCTCGAATCCGGTGAAGGTCACGGCCGATGTGCTCGTAATTGGCTGGGGGAAG
>CAYOEJ010000009.1:24266-41521 GCA_964403015.1 uncultured Arcanobacterium sp. | reverse complement strand
GTCCTCGAATCCGGTGAAGGTCACGGCCGATGTGCTCGTAATTGGCTGGGGGAAGAGTTCTTCTCTCAAGCTGTGGCCTACCGAGACAAGCTCATCGGAAAGCTCAATGACGTTAACTTTCACATGCTTGCCGACAAAGAATCCGTGAAAGTCATTGATGGCCAGGCGCGTTTTATTGGTCCGAAAATGGTTGAAGTGCTTCCATCGAGCGGGGCCGTGGGTGCGCCCACCATATGCACATCTCAGCCGAGACGATCGTGATCAATACGGGTTCTAGCGCCGCAATTCCTCCAATTGATGGTGTAAACCTACCGGGGGTTTACGATTCCACTTCCATTCAGCACGCGAGCCCATTCTCGAAGAGCCTTGCCATCATTGGTGGCGGACCCATTGGGCTCGAGTTTGCCGCAATGTTCACGAGTTTTGGGGCGAAAGTCTCCGTCATTGTACGTGGTGAACACATACTCAAAGACGAGGATGAGGATGTTCGGGCCGTCGTCGTAGACGTACTGAGCGAAGCTGGGATCGAAATTCTCACGGAAGCATCGGGATCGCGAATTCAGAACCATGATGGCAAGCTTCGGGTGCTTCTTGAGGACGGTCGAAGGGTCGACGCCGATGCGGTCCTGCTTGCAACGGGCCGTAAGCCCGCAACTGCCCACCTAGCCCTCGAGAGGGCAGGTATCGAGGTCGGTGACAATGGGGAGGTTGTTGTTGACGATCAGCTTCGAACGTCAGTTGATGGCGTATTCGCGATCGGAGATGTCCACGGAGGGCCCCAGCAGACTTATCTGTCGCTCGACGACAGCCGAATAGTTCTGGGTGCGCTTGGTGGAAACAATGAACCGACCGTCTCATCACGAGTCGCTATCCCAGCAGCCACGTTCATTCTCCCCCCCCATTTTGGGTCGTAGGGATGACGGAGACCGAAGCTCGCGACGCGGGCCATGCAATCCGGACGGTCACGTCGATGGTGGCAGATATCAAAGCTATGCCACGTCCCAAAGCGATCCAAGATCGGCGTGGTGTCATCAAGTTTGTCGTGGATGCTGACAGTGACCTAATACTTGGGGCGCGCCTGTTCCACGTCGACTCTCAAGAGATCATCAACCTCATTGCGCTGGCGATGAAAGCGCAAGTTACGGCAAGCGAGCTCCGTGATGGTATTTGGACCCATCCGTCGTCGACAGAGGCTCTCAACGAGGTGCTAGGACAACTGGGTTAAGACGCCGAAGGGAGGGTGCAGCGACGGCGTTGCGGACCGTAATTGTGTTAATTCCCATATCGGGGTAGATTCAGTGATTGGTTCGATGACGCCCCGCATCATCGAGCTGGGCGCATATGGAGGGGAATGCATGACAATCGTTGTTCCAGTTATTGCCGGCAGTAAAGCGAACTATGCGCTGTCGCGGGCAGTGAAGTACGCACGCCGGACCGATGGTCAATTAATTGCGGTACTTAGCCGTCCACACACCGAATACAGCCAAGACGATATCGATTCTGAAATCGATACTCTGACCGACTATCTCGATAACGAAGACATCGCATTTCGTATTGAGACGCGGGTTGATGAAGAAGAACTTGCAAGCCAGCTTTGTGAGGTAGCAGCTGAGCGGAATGCGGAAGTGGTCATGGTATCGCTGGCGCTGAAGCCTGCCAACGGCAAACTTAATCTAGGCTCGCAGGTCCAACGCCTATTGCTTGAGGCGCCTTGTGATGTTCTCGTGCTCCGCGAGGACTCTTTCGTTCCTGCGACGGGTTCCTGAAGTATCAACGCCACATTCCTGAGGGAGCAGCGCCACCTTTCTGAAAGCCCTTTGTCGCACCCTTAAGGGAATGAAATGGGGTTCTCCTTCGTTGAAGGAGATGTGCCCGAATGCCTCTCCCGAGCTTTAACCGTTATAATGGGGTAGCTCTGATGGCTAAGTTTTCCAGTCTGAAAGGTCCCACGTGGCTGCTTCCACTCCAAAATCCACTTCCACTACCAAGGCGAAAAATGCGTCTTCTTCCGAAGCCGGTGTAACGCCCACCGTGGATGTGGCTGCATCGGACGTGCCGAAGATGCGCGTTCCTGAACTGAGGAGTCTCGCAACTACCTTGGGATTGAGCCTTCCCTCAAAGGCCCTGAAGGGTGAGCTCGTCTCAGCAATTCAGGGTGTTCTTGAAGGAGCGCAGCAGGGCAAAACAACTTCCGCAGAGGCTGCCGACGCTCCTGTATCCAAGAAACGCTCGAAGAAGTCCGAAGCTGATGACGCGGGCACGCCTACGAAGAAGGCGCGAGCGAAGAAGACTTCTGACGCGTCCGTGAGCGCCGAGAAGGATGAAGCTCCAGCGGATGACACCGTCATTCCCGAGCCGGAAGATTCCGAGACCGCCTCGACCCCTGAAGAGCCTGAGGTTCTGGACGAGGAAGTTGAGATTGACGACGACATGGAACTCGACGACGAAGAAAGGGACACCGCCGATGGCGTGTCAGCTCCAACCGCGGAAACGGCGGACGAGGCGGAAGCAGAACCCCAACTTCCCCAGAAGGTCAAGAACGGCGGTATCCGCAAGGGCGCCTACGTTGTCAAGGATTCTGACGAGACTGACGAGCCAGCCCAGCGCGTTCACGTCGCTGGTGCTACAGCGGACCCAGTAAAGGACTACCTCAAGCAAATCGGTAAGGTTGCTCTCCTCAACGCCGAAGAGGAAGTAGAGCTAGCAAAGCGCATCGAAGCAGGGCTCTACGCTCAGCATCTTCTCGACACCACAACGATTGAGGAATCCAAAACCCGACGCGAGTACGAAATCATTTCGCGCGATGGCCACAATGCCAAGAACCATCTGCTCGAGGCTAACCTGCGACTCGTTGTCTCGCTCGCAAAGCGCTACACGGGCCGCGGCATGCTATTCCTCGATCTGATCCAAGAAGGTAACCTCGGTCTGGTACGTGCCGTAGAGAAGTTTGACTACGCTAAGGGATACAAGTTCTCGACCTATGCGACGTGGTGGATCCGTCAGGCCATCACTCGCGCTATGGCCGACCAAGCCCGCACAATTCGCATCCCGGTGCACATGGTGGAAGTCATCAATAAGCTCGCACGTGTTCAGCGTCAGATGCTTCAAGATCTCGGGCGTGAACCTACCGTAGAGGAACTCGCCAAGGAACTCGATATGACCGAGGAAAAGGTTGTGGAGGTTCAAAAGTATGGCCGTGAGCCAATCTCGCTCCACACGCCGTTAGGCGAGGACGGTGACTCTGAGTTCGGCGATCTCATTGAGGATTCCGAGGCGGTCGTTCCTGCTGACGCAGTTGGCTTTACACTTCTTCAGGAACAGCTACACCAAGTACTCGACACGCTCTCTGAGCGTGAAGCCGGAGTAGTTTCGATGCGCTTTGGCCTCACCGACGGCCAGCCTAAGACGCTGGACGAAATTGGCAAGGTCTACGGCGTTACTCGCGAACGCATCCGACAGATCGAATCCAAGACGATGTCGAAGCTTCGTCACCCCTCACGTTCGCAAGTTCTGCGCGACTACCTCGACTGAGCGGCGGACTGAATTTAGAGTGAAGGAGCCAGCCACGTGCTGGCTCTTTCCCATTCTCGTGGCCGCACCACCATGTCATTGCGATCTCGCGCGATGTCCGCGTACCGTTGCCCGGCACTTTCAAACTCCACAAACATTTTCAAAAGTTGGTGAGCGGTGCGCGCATCGGCCAGAGACCGGTGTCGTGCGCTTACCGAGATACCCGTGCGCTGGGCTATTCCCGCTAATGAGTGCGGCCCAGGGGGAAGGTAGATGCGCGATTGATTCATCGTGCATACCCCACACTCATAGGGGATACGCCTGGCGACTGCGGTTCTGGCAAATTCCGCGTTCAATACGTCAATGTCGAACCGGACGTTATGCGCGACTAGGCGTCGTCCGCGTAGTAATTCAACGACCTTCGGTGCAACCTCGGCAAAACTGGGAGCGCTGGCCACGTCGTCGTCGGAAATACCGTGAATACTCGTTGCGCCAACACTGCGTTCTGGAAAGATAAGGCTCGACCATTCGGCTTCGATCTCGAGTGAGGCAGAAAGCAAAATAATGCCGATTTCGACAATGCGATCGTTCTCGCGATCTAGACCGGTGGTCTCGATGTCAACGACTGCAAACGGCATGTGGCTCCCTTGTTCAACCTGTCACCATACTCGCTTGGGGGAATCGATTCTATTTCCGCGGTTGGTGCGCGATCTGGCAGCCTGAGGTTTGGGTTGCCGCGACGTAAATCACTCGGTTACTCCGGGGGCGAACTCGCGGGTCGTGTTTGGAATAAAATGCACCATTCATGCTTTGATAGTTACGTGAACGCATTAATAGAAGAATCCACGATGACCACCGCCGACCGCTGCGACGCATGCGGAGCGCAGGCCTACGTCCGTGTAGAGATGCCCTTTGGCGAGCTCCTCTTCTGTGCTCATCATGCGCGTAAGCACAGCGCGAAGATTGAGGAAGTTGCCATCAATATAGTCGACGAGACGGAACGAATCAGTAACTAAATCCGAACTAGAGGGGAAGGGCTGCGGTGTAGTCCTTCCTTTTTTATACCCGCTGGACTAGCGGGAGAGCGGTGGCTCTAGGTCTGGGTACTCGATCTCGGCCTAGAGGAGCCCATAGGCCAGGCGGCGGTGAGCGATCGGGTTTGCGATCTAGTCACATGTGAGAAGTCCACCTCCGCGTGGCAATGCGGTACCACTTCGGGGATAAAGGCTAGTATTTGGGCGTGCCACCAGAGAAAAAAGAAGAGTATACAGCCAGACACCTGTCCGTCCTTGAGGGTTTAGAAGCGGTTCGCAAGCGCCCGGGTATGTACATCGGATCCACCGATTCTCGGGGACTCATGCACTGCGCGTGGGAGATCATTGACAATGCCGTTGACGAGGCTACTGAAGGCTACGCCTCGACGATCAAAATCAATCTTTACGCCGACTCCTCGGTAGAGGTCATTGATGATGGTCGAGGTATTCCCGTGGATGAGGTTCCGGGAAGTGGAGCGTCGGGTGTAGAAGTTGTTTATACCAAACTACATGCGGGCGGGAAGTTTGGCGGCGGTTCCTATTCATCCTCCGGCGGACTTCACGGCGTAGGTGCGTCGGTGGTCAACGCGCTTTCACAGCGACTTGATGTTGCCGTCAACCGCGACGGCAAAACGTGGGAAATTTCTTTCCGGCGAGGCGAACCCGGCGTTTTTGATGACAGGGGAGCCCCCGCTCCTGATGCGCCATTCACGCCAGCGATCGAAGCATCTGAGCTGCGCGTGACCGGCAAGGTCGCAAAGAAGAACACGGGTACACGGGTTCGTTACTGGTATGACCCAGAGATTTTCCCGGTGGGTACACACTTTAGTTTCGATGAGCTCATTGAGCGTGTTCGCGAAAAAGCTTTCCTCGTGCCTGGGCTCGAGATAACTGTCCGCGACGAGCGCGGTGTGGCTGGAACGCCGGGCGAGGACGGTCCAGTTGAAGAGGTCTTTAAGTACGACGGCGGAGTCGTGGACTTTGTTGAGTATCTGGCGAAGGATCCTGCCGTAACGTCTACGATGCACGTCACAGGGGAAGGCACGTTCACCGAGACCGTGCAGGTGTTGGACAAGCGATCGGGCCACCTTAAGTCGAAAGATGTTGAACGAACATGCTCAGTAGATGTTGCCCTGCGATGGGGTAACGGGTACGACACTCACGAGGCGTCATTCGTCAATATCATTGCCACGCCCAAAGGCGGAACACACGTTGCCGGCTTCGAAGCGGGGCTGGTCAAGACGGTTCGTGGGCTGATTGACTCTAAGGCTCGCCAGCTCAAAGTAACCGCCAGAGATCCGCGCATCGAAAAGGATGACATTCTTGCGGGAATGACCGCCGTGATATCCGTTCACTTTCCCGAGCCGCAGTTCGAAGGGCAGACCAAAGAAATCTTGGGAACGGGACCCGTCCGCGGCATCGTGGCCAGAATTGTTGAGGCAGAACTTAACAAGGTCCTTAATTCTTCCAAACGCGACCAGCGCACAGAAACCACGCGCCTACTGGAGAAAGTTGTCGCGGAGATGCGCGCCCGCGTAGCCGCTCGAACCCAGAAGGAGATCTCGCGGCGAAAGAACGCTCTCGAGACATCGACTCTTCCAGCGAAGTTGGCAGACTGCCGAGCCGAGGATGTCGAAAGAACAGAATTGTTCATTGTGGAGGGCGACTCGGCTCTAGGTACAGCTAAGCTTGCACGAAATTCAGAGTTCCAAGCCCTACTTCCCATCCGCGGCAAGATCCTTAATGTTCAGAAGGCTTCACCGGCGGACATACTGAAGAACCAAGAAGTCTCGTCAATTATCCAAGTCGTGGGTGCCGGCTCGGGACGAACCTTTGATCTCGATGCAGCGCGTTATGGAAAAGTCATCTTTATGACCGATGCGGACGTCGATGGCGCGCACATTCGCACGCTACTTCTCACGCTGTTTTTCCGCTACATGCGACCCCTCGTTGAGGCTGGCCGGGTTTACGCCGCCGTGCCACCACTTCACCGAGTCGAGGTTTCGGGTTCTGGCAGGCGAAAAGGTGAGTACATCTATACCTACTCAGAGGCCGAACTTCACAGAGTTCTTGCAAAGCTTGAGCGTCAGGGCCGCTCGTACAAGGAGCCAATCCAGCGATACAAGGGCCTTGGTGAAATGGATGCGGACCAGCTGGCAGAAACTACCATGGACCCGAAGTTCAGAGCATTGCGGCGTATTTCTATGGCCGATGAGGAGTCACTGCGTTTTGCAGAGGAAACCTTTGAGCTCTTGATGGGTAGTGATGTTGCTCCGCGAAAGGACTTCATTGTGGAAGGTGCAGACGACATCTCGCGCGAACAGATTGACGCTTAGATTGGCTAGACTGTTTCTATGCCACACCAACAAGAACTAAGAGAGCCCGGTAAGCTCACGAGCCGTTCATTTGCTGAGCGGCTCGATGCGCCAACGAATTTAGCGCTACCCGGCTCTCATCTGGGTTTGTCGTGGCGGCGTCTGAACACCGAGGATCTTGATGCGGTCGTTGAGCTGATGCGATCTGCCTCAAGCGGTGCAGTAGACCACGTGTGTGAAACGTCGGTGCGAAGCTGGCTCGAACGCGTTCAGGGTGACAAGGAGCATTTCGATAACCTCTCTGGGTGGGACACTCAAGGCGAGCTCCAAGTGGTCGCCTCAGTGCGTGTGAGTGAGAATCCGTTGACGGAACTCCAAGCCGATCTCGATGCTGTTACACGACCGACGTGGGTGGGACGAGGAATCGGCCGCATCGTGTTGGAGTGGCAGGATGGGCGCGCCCGCCAACTTCTCTTGAATTGCGGGCACGATCTACCGGTATCGATTCGCGCCACTGTCGAAGCGAAAAACCTTGAACGGCGTCGTCTACTAGCAGCTGGAGGGTTCGCGCCCGTGGGGCGGTTGACCTACGTAGTCACGCGTCCAAAGGAAACGCATCGCGACGTAAGTGCCCAGGCAGAGGCTCGCCTTGAAGCGCGCGGAATGTCGCTGCGAAGCTTTGCCCCGGGCGTGTCAGACGAACTCATGCGCCTTCACAATCGCCTAAGCATGTCGATGGAGCGGTACCAGCCACTTTCAGAATCGATGTGGCAAGAGAAGCTCAATCGCACGGACACCGGCCTGTCCTTTCTGCTAACAAAAGAGGACAGCCTCATCGGCTACGTTCTGACCGAGCGCACGGCGGGCGGCGATTCGCTCCGCGTGTACTACTTTGGAGTTGAACGTAACCTGCGCCGGCAGGGGATTGGCACCGACCTCATCTTGAGCATCCTAGGTCCGGCATTTGACGCCGGAATGCACGAAGTTGAAGTTCCTATCGTGAGCGAGGATGTGCCTCCGTTCCAGTACCTGTCAAAACATGGCTTCCTTGAGGGGTCATCCGAGATTATGTATGCGATTGATATTTAATGGTAGAGACGAACACGTGGCATTGGACCAGGCTGGCCGGTGAGGATATCCCTGCCGTACTTCGGCTCATTGAAGAGGTCGAAGACGCCGATGCGTCGCCCATCCGTACCACCCGGCAAGAGGTCGAATCATACTTTTCTGATTCCCACTTGTGGCGTGCGCAAGGCGCTTGGGTTGACAACCAGCTTGTGTGTTTCGGATTTGCCCGCACACCCAAGGAAAACTCGGGCGAGGGCGCGATAACGATCTCGGGCGGCGTCGCCAAGAAATGGCGATTTAAAGGCTTGGGCACAGAGCTCATGCACAGGCAGGTAGAGACAGCCCGGGGCCTTGCTGAAAGTGCTGGGATCCCCAGAGCTCGCGTCATTATGTACATCGAGAGCGCTCAGGACGGGCTTGCAGAACTTGCCGAATCTTTTGGCTTCGTTCGAGACTCCAGTTTCATCCAGATGCGCAGAGAACTCGGTGGCGAACGGAACCTCGAGGTCGGATCTCCCTACATGGAGATAGTGTCGATGACCGATCAGCTGGCGAAGGAGGTCAGGCGCGCACACAACCGGCTGCTCGGTGATGACGGTCCGTGGACGAAGATTACGAAGTCCGCATGGGAAGCCCGGCTGGCGGAGCTTGAACGGGACTGGTGCTTGGTTGCGATCGACAGGTTCGGGGATCGTCCGCGTCTAGCCGGCTACCTTTTGTCCTCGCGCTTTTCCTCCACGATCGATGGGGTCGAGGAGGAAGAGGGTTACGTCGAGGAGATCGTTGTCTTGCCAGAATGGCGTGGCAAGCATCTCGCTACCGGGCTTATTGGTGCGGCGATGGACCGCTTCGAGGAAGCCGGAATGCGCTATATCGGCATCGATGTGAGCGTCAGTTACCCGCAGCAAGACCAGGCGACGTTAGCTAACCTCTTTGAGCACTTTGAATTCGAACGCGTATCCGAGACCATTATCGTTCAGATGGATCTGACGTAAAGCGGTCATCATCCGATAGCGGCGACGACGGTGGGCAGCGGAACGCCAGACCCGTCGCGTCGTTCGTCTATCTCGGGTAGATCAACAGGCTGGCCACCGCTTCCAACCGCACGGGGTGGAAGCTGCCCAACCCAGGCGAGCTGCAAAGAGTCTTCGTCACGAATGAATCGGTGGCTTCGCACGCCTCCGGTGCCGCGCCCCTTTGCTGGGTATCTATCCAACGGAGTGACCTTTGCGCTTCCAAGAACTGTTCCGGGAAGCGCCGAGCTGGCTCCAGCGATGGTTACGACGCCGTTGGCGCTGAGATCATCAGCCGGAACGACGCCAAGGGCGATCACTTTAGCGTTACCGGTGAGGCGGATGCCTGCCACGCCCTGGCCGCTTCGGCCTTGAGGACGGACCGTATCCGCATCAAATCTAAGTAGTTGGGCATTGTCGGAAATCAGAACCAGAACGTCTGAGTCTGTAGCGGGCGCGGCACCTACAACGGCATCACCATCGGACAGCTTGATGATCTCCGCAGGGGTTTTCGCGGGGATCGATGCTTTGACCCGCTTGATGCGACCCTGAGCGGTTGCAAGTGCAATAGACGGCGCGTCATCGAGGAGCGAGACGAGCGCCAGCGGCCGTTCTTCCTTACCAAGCAGGAGAATTTCCGCTAGGGGAGATCCGGCGCCAAGCCCCGGTGCGCTTTCGGTTTGCGGGATGGCGGGGACGTCAACGACCTTGAGCCGGTGAATGTTTCCCGTAGAAGTGACAACACCTACTTCGGAGAGATTTGTGGCGCGCACCCGAGAGATGATCGCGTCGTGTGATGCCCGAGGCCCGGAATCTGATGGTTCGCTTTCCGTGACAACACGGGCGACAAGCCCAGTTCCCGACAGCATGACCCAACAGGGGTCGTCCTGAACCTTCAGCTCGAGCCTCTTCGCGGAGGTTTTTGCAGTCGCGCCATCGGACTCGAGAAGCACGGTGCGTCGCGGGGTGCCATACATGCGTGCGACCTCGGCAAGTTCTTGCGAGATGAGTTGATAGAGCCGCTCTGGTGAACCGAGGATCTCTTCAAGGTCGGCGATGGTCTGAAGGAGGTCGTTCTTCTCGCTTTCAAGTTCAAGCTGGGAGAACTTTGTCAACCTACGGAGGCGAAGCTCGAGAATATATTCTGCCTGAGTCTGACTGAGATCGAAGACCACCATGAGGCGATCTCGAGCGATCGTGGAATCGTCAGATGATCGAATAACGGCAATAACCTCGTCAATGTCGAGGATGGCGATGAGCAATCCCTCAACGAGGTGGAGCCGGTCTTGAGCCTTTTCAAGGCGGAACCTTGAGCGCCGCTCGGTCACGGAGATTCGGTGATCGAGGAATACCCGCAGTAGCTCCTTGAGTCCGAGTGTTCGCGGTTGGCCCTCAACCAGTGCAACGTTATTAATGCCGAAGGATTCTTCTAATGGCGTGTGCTGGTACAGCGATGCGAGCACCGCTTCTGGGTTAAATGAACTCTTCACCTCGACGACGAGGCGTGTTCCATGATGGCGGTCGGTGAGGTTCTGTACACCTGAAATACCTTGGAGTTTCCTCGACTGAACCCCGTCCTTGATCTTCTCGATGACCTTTTCGGGGCCGGTGAGATAGGGCAGTTCGGTGAAGATAATGCCCTTCTTACGTGCCGTGACGTTCTCGATATGAGCGGTTGCCCTAGTGCGGAAAATACCTCGGCCGGTTTCGTACGCCTGCTTGATGCCATCTAAGCCGACGATCTTTCCACCCTCCGGCAGATCTGGGCCGGGGATGTAGCGCATCAGATCCTCGAGGGAGGAGTCGGGGTTATCGAGCAGATGGCGTGCACCGGCAACAACCTCCACAAGGTTGTGAGGTGCCATATTTGTTGCCATACCAACCGCAATGCCAGAAGATCCGTTGACTAGGAGGTTAGGAATTGCAGCGGGGAGTACTTCTGGCTGGAGGTAGGTATTGTCATAGTTCTGCACCATGTCCACGACGTTTTCATTGAGTGAACTCGTCATCGCGAGCGCCGCTGGAGCCATGCGAACTTCGGTATAGCGCGGAGCTGCCGGTCCGTCGTCGAGAGAACCGAAGTTTCCGTGCCCGTCGACCATCGGCAAGCGCATCGTAAACGGCTGCGCTAGGCGCACCATCGCGTCGTAGATGGCGGTATCGCCATGGGGGTGAAGGCGGCCCATAACGTCGCCGACTACGCGCGAGGACTTCACGTGCCCCTTATCGGGTCGCAGACCCATCTGATCCATCTGAAACAGAATGCGTCGCTGCACCGGCTTGAGTCCATCTCGTGCATCTGGGAGAGCGCGAGCGTAGATCACCGAATACGAATACTCCAAGAAGGATGTACGCATTTCTTGCGAAACATCGATATCGGTAATTGCCTCTGCGTTCGGTACCGTTCCACTCTTTGCCATTGTTCGATTATCACTGAAATCAAAGCAAAATCGGTGGAGGGCACCCGCAAAGTGACGTGATCTTTCCGACCACGTTTCGCCTCGAGTGAGATCAGATGGAAGAATGAAACTAATGAGTATTGATAGAAGAACTGAATTTGATTCGGCCCTTGGGCGCCTGCTTCCTGAGGGCTCATTCGTCTACGACGATATCGCCCACGCCCTTGGCACAGATACGATTCTGGCCTTCTACACGCGTCCGGAACTGATGTTTGACGCGGACTCGGTTTACCAGCGCGTCGTTGCGTTCATTGTGACCGATCATCGCCTGATTCTTCTTTTCTCCGATACCAACTACGAAATGACTACGCGCGGCGAGTACGTGACCACGATGCAGTCGGTCGATCTCGCCAGTATTAAGGAGCACCACCTCATACGTCGCCGTGAATTAGAGGGCGACGACGCCGGGCGGCTCAACTCCGTTATGTTGCGCTTACGCTGGGGCGCGGCGTGGTCACAAGACCTTCAACCGGGCGGCTGCGATGACCCTGAGTGCACCAACGACCACGGTTATGTCGGTGTTTCCACAAACGAGGACTTCCAAGTCTTTCTTGATAGGCAGCACGATGGCAGTTGGTTTGAGCCAGGCCTGAAGTTTATTGAAGAACTGGTCAGAATTTTGGGGAGGCGTTAGTGACGGATCTTTCCGGTGCTGCGCTGCCGGGGGAGCAGTGTATCGACGGCGTGCTACCCGCTGCGCTTGATGCCGCTGGTTTCGAAGCCGCTACTCTTGATGGCGAGCGAGGTGCATATTTCCGCGAGCTTTTCGAGCTACCCAGAGCACCGAAAGTTTGCGTCGTCATGGTGGACGGACTCGGGTTCCACCAGCTACGCGATCGCCTCGGTCATGTCCCGAACCTACGGCGCTCCGGCGTGGAGCGCCACATCTCAACGGTTATTCCGTCAACCACTGCCGCGGGAATCAGTTCTTTTGGTACAGGGAAACGGCCTGGTCTCACCGGTATGGCAGGCTACTCGCTGCGTTCGCCCCACACTGGGAACAACTTTTCTCTTATTGCGTGGGATGAGCCTGGACTGAATCCACAGGATTGGCAGACCGAACAGACCCTGTTTGAACAGTTGGGTTCCCAAGCACAACGAGTGGCCCTCATTCAGCCTGCCAAGTTTGTAGGATCGGGTTTGACGATGGCAGCACTTCGCGGGGCCCCTACGTATTCGGCGGAGCGACTTCCGGCCCGTGTCGATAAAACCGTGGAGGTCTTAAACAGCGAATCTGACTTTGCCTACCTCTACTGGGGCGATATAGATTCGGTGGGCCACAAGCACGGGTGGCAATCCGATCGCTGGACCCAAGAGCTAGAGTACTTCGATCAAGAATATGGCCGACTTCTACGTTCGTTGCCTAAAGGAACCCTTGTCATTGTGACTGCGGATCACGGCATGATCGACGTCGATGAACGCGTCAATATCGCAGATTCAACCAACCTTTCACAAGGAGTGGTCTCTGTTGCCGGAGAATCTCGCGCTGTACACGTCTATACGGAAGATCCAGGCGGCGTAAAGGAACGCTGGAAAAATGAACTCGGTGACAAGGCGTGGGTATTGACGCGCAGCGAGGTCATGTCGGCGGGTCTTCTTGGAAAGACCTCGGCTCGAACGGCTAGTGTCATCGGTGACGTACTTGCCTTCGCTAGCGATCAGCGAGTGCTGGTCGATTCCCGTTTCCAGTCAGATACCGCCATTGGACTCATTGGCGTACACGGCTCTTTGACCGAAGCGGAAATGCATATCCCGTTGATCGTGGAGGTTGTGTGATGGCGGAGCTAGTGTTCTTCTCGGGAACGATGGACTGTGGAAAATCTACACTCGCGCTTCAGACCGCTTACAACTACAGCCAGCGCGGCCTTGAAGGCATGACGTTCGCTATGAAGGACCGCGCCGGTGCGGGCAAGCTGTCATCTCGTCTTGGCCTTGAATCAGATGCGTACGAAGTCAGCACCGATACCGATTTTTGGAAGGTCGTAGTCGACCATCGCCAGCGCGGGCGCGTAGATTTCCTGATCTGCGATGAAGTCCAATTCTACAGTCGCGAACAGGTAGATCAGCTCGCTCGAGTCGTGGACGAGATTGGTATCAACGTCTACGGATTCGGGATCACCACGGATTTCTTGACGCGTCTGTTCCCGGGATCAGCGCGCATGCTCGAGCTCGCCGACCGGATCGAGCGACTTCAAGTGGAAGCGCTGTGCTGGTGCGGAAAGCGCGCTACGCATAACGCGCGAACCGTCAACGGCATCATGGTGACCGAGGGTGAACAGGTCGTCGTGGGAGATACGAGGGTGGACGACGTCGTCGCCTACGAGGTTCTGTGTCGGTACCACCACGTTCGTGGCATGACAGCCGCAGCTGTTCAAGCGAGCGAGCTTTCACCTCAAACCTTTGACTTGAGCTGAAGCTCGCGCGCCTGACTAATCGTTCTTGTTGTACCCGAAGACGATCTCGTCCCAAGACGGCATAGACGGCCGGTTGCGGCGCTTCTTCGACTTTCCTTGAGCGCTATTCGACTTCGTATCGTCATTCTTGACGTCGAGTGGAATTTCTTGCTGGCCCGGAAGCGGCTGGGATGCCTCATCAATCACCGGTGTTTCAGCAGACGGCGAGGATCCGGGCTCTGAAGACGATCCGTTGTCGGAATCCTGATCGGAGTCAACTGCGTCAGTGGAGCGGTCTTGCTGGTGATTGGACGTTGCCGAGTCGGACATTTTCGGAAAAGCCAAAATGGTGGCGTCGACGGCGTCCTCGGGGGAGGAGTGCGCCGGGTGAGCACCTTCGAAAACCTCCTCGTCAGGCATGGGCCGAACCTGGCCACGCTGGGAATCGAGCGAAGCTAGGACGTCGTCGATACTGACCGGTTTGCCGGCCGCTGCCGGGCGGGCATCAAGCGCTGTAATCTTTGCGTCACTCGAGCGATCCTGTGCACCCTGAGCATCTTGAAGTCGCGCTGCATCGGCGTCCATCGAAGGAGTGTTAAGTGGGCGCCATGGGGAGGTAGGCGCAGGGATCTGAGTTTCGGTGAGCCACGTTGCCTCGTCATTCAGAGCGTGGACCGCTTGTGCCTTCGTGTTGATTCGCCACAGCGCTCGCTGATCCTTTTCAGAGATCGTGTAGGAGGCTCGTAAAGTCCAGGGATGTCCGGACTCACGGTAGGCATCCCATTCGATCTCTTCGGCACTCACGCCACGCGGCACTAATCGGGAAACAACCAACTCTTCGAGTGTCATGCCGCCAAGCTCTTGGCCCTGACGATACTGGCGAGCAAGGTCGGAGGTGTACTGCCGCTCTGCAAAGATGGGGTGTGCGAGTCCGGTTAGCTGTGACGGCGGTAGCGATGAAAGCTCCGAGACTTCAGCCACAGTTAGGCCAGCTCTGAAATGAGCTTGAATCTCGCGAGGAGTGATTCGCTTTGGTTCATCGGACTGGCCGGTCCCCAAACGGTCCTTACGCAAAGCCGCACGTAGATCGTCGGTAATCGGCAAAATATAACGATTACCTTCGTCGTCGTTAAGACTCAACCTGTCACCATCTGGATGAAGTCCCAACAGTTCGAGCTCGATCATGCTTTTCCTCCTAGGTTATGTCCTAGGTTGCCACCCGCCGCCACATTTGTCCCAAAATGCGCGCGGTGTGTTCGTTTGTGTGCACGAACTAACGCATCAAACTCACGCTGAATCCGGTCATAGATTGAGTCACCTTGTCAATTCACTGAACCTCTGGTACAACATGGAGGACGGCAGTGCGACTATGCCCGTTTAAGGAGCAAAATTCGCACCAAGAATTAGCGAGCAAAACCCTTGCCGCAGTAGATGAAACGGATAACTTGATGGCAACCGATTACGATGCGCCGCGCAAGCAAGACGAAGAACTGAAGGAAGACTCGCTCGAACAGCTTAAGGCTCGTCGTTCTGATCACCAGTCAAACTCGGTGGACGAGGACGAGACGGAGGCAGCCGAAGGTTTTGAACTCCCGGGTGCGGACCTATCTAATGTAGAGCTCTCTGTGGCGGTCATACCTCCTCAGGAAGACGAGTTCACCTGCTCTCACTGTTTCCTCGTGCATCACCGCTCCCAGATGGCCTACGAGGATGGCGGACTGCCGGTTTGTTCCGAGTGCGCTTCTTAGGCCACTGATACGATTAGCTCGCCGGTACCCCCGGCGAGCTTTCATTTTACTGACCACGAAGGAGCGCCCACATGGGCTGGTTTTCTCGCAAAAAGGACTACGAAGAGGCTGAGGCAGTAGAGCATCTCGGCACTGAAGAGGCCCCTACTGAGGGACCGTGGGATGAGGCCGATCATCCCGAGCGTGGAAACCTGCTCGATGCTGGCTCTTTGTGGATTCCCGCAGTTGCCGGCACAACCCTCCAATTCTCCATGGATAAGACTCGCAAGCAGGTGCTCGGGATCGTCTATCTCAAGGACAATTCTGCACTTCAAATGCAAGCTTTTGCGGCTCCGAGATCTCGCGGCTTGTGGGATGAGGTACGTCGCGACATGCTTACCTCTATCGCCAAGCAGGGTGGCTCATCAAAGGAGGCCGAAGGACCGTTTGGGGCGGAGCTCGTGGCTCAAATGCCTGTACCGAATCAGACGTCTCCCGCGCCGCACCGCTTTCTTGGAATAGATGGACCGCGCTGGCTTTTGCGTGCCACGCTCTATGGGCGTGCGGGATCCGATGAAGCTGCTGCGAATGAGATGTTGGAAATTCTGCGCCAAGTGGTTGTGGTACGCGGCCAAACGCCGCACCCGCCGAGAGAACTCCTTCCGCTTGAGATTCCGCAAACAAAGGGATCGAAGGCGTAAATCCTCGTGAACAAGCGTCACATCAACGTCAAGGGTACGGTGACCGCAATTACCTACCCCGCGTGGGATGCAGTTCCCGTGGTGCGAGTGACGGTGCAGGTGGGAGCCACAATGCTGGCTCTTTTCTTCCAATCTCGTAGAAGCGTTGAGGCGCTCGATATCGGCCAGCTTCTTCAAATCCGTGGCGCAGTTATCACTCGCGACGGCGTACCAACAATTTTCAACCCGGAGTACCGGATTTTAGGGGAAACCGTTGAGTGAGCAGAATGAAAACGTAGAGGAGGCCGCACAGGAAGTAGTCAAGGCAAAGTCCGGATTCGCTGCCATTGCGGCTGAGGAATTCGATGTCATGACTGCTATTGGCGGATGGCGTGGTGTTATCGAGTCGGTGACGCCGACGATCATTTTCCTCGTTCTCTATGCCGTCATGGGGGAGATCAATCTTCCGGCAATTATTGCTGTAGTCTCAGCGGTCGTTTTCATTGGGATTCGAGCGATACAGCGCATCCCGATTGCTCCGGCGCTCGGTGGCCTATTTGCCATCGCCCTTTCAGCCTTCATTGCTTGGCGCACCGGCGAGGCATCTGATTTCTTTGCGTGGGGTCTGCTTACCAACGTTGCTTACCTCGCGGGCTTGCTGATCTCAATCGCAGTGCGATGGCCAGCTATGGGCCTTCTTATCGGATTCCTCAGAGGGGACGCCACAGGTTGGCGTGAAGACCCATCTCAGGAATTGACACGACGCCGGTACACCGTGGTGACGTGGATGTGGGCGGGGCTTTTTGCTGCACGCCTTCTCGTCCAGGCACCGCTCTACTTCCTCGACGCAACTGGGCCACTCGGCATTGCCAAGCTAGCAATGGGGGTTCCACTCTTTGCCCTAGTGGCTTGGTTCTCTTGGCTGTCGGTACGTGGCTTGCCACCTGTCCCTGAAACTGAATCCGCTCAGTCTGACTAGCTCGCCCGCATTAGGGGCGGATTGACTAGCTCGCCTGCATTGGGGCGGATTGATTAGCTCGCCCGTCCTAGGTGCGG
>CAYOEJ010000009.1:0-24166 GCA_964403015.1 uncultured Arcanobacterium sp. | reverse complement strand
TGACTAGCTCGCCTGCATTGGGGCGGATTGATTAGCTCGCCCGTCCTAGGTGCGGGCAGCGTCGGTGTTTGGCTCTGCTGCAATGAGCCGATTGGCTTCCGCCAGATCTGAAACATACTTATCGCTCGACATGATGATGATCTGATCCCCGGCGTCGATCGTGATATCTGGATCGGCTGCCAGAGGCACTCCATCTCGAATGATCGCTGCAACGATGACATCTGCTGGAAGTACAACGTCAGCCAACGCCATGCCTACCACCGGAGCTCGTTTAGCAACCGTGCCCTGATAGAGGGAGGTGCCAGCGTTGTAGAACCCGAGACGGCGAACAAACTCGCCTGAGGAGACTGCTTCCTCGATGAGCGAGGTCATGATCTGCGGTGTGGACACGGGAACATCGACGCCCCATGACTCATCAAAAAGCCAAGCGTTTGCGGGGTTGTTGATGCGCGAAATAACGCGAGGCACTCCGAACTCGGTCTTTGAGAGTAGGGAGACCACGAGATTTGCCTTGTCGTCGCCAGTAGCGGTGACCACGACCTCGCAATCGTCGAGCCCCACCTGGGAAAGTGTGGAGAGTTCACATGCATCGGCCAGAACCCAATCGGCCGACGGGACGCTAGCTACCCTCATCGCCTTGGGGTCGCGGTCGATGATGATCACCTCGTGACCGCGTCGAGTCATTTCCATTGCGATTGAACGGCCAACTGATCCAGCTCCAGCAATCATGATCTTCATCGCTGCTCATCTTTCACTTCGTGGTTAAGAATTCGCTGGATAGCGGTGACTATGTCCGGCGGTGAAAGTAGCCAAACGTCGTCTCCGTCTTGAACGATCGTGTCACTCGTAGGAAGAAAAGACTTTCCGTTGCGGGAAAGGTAGGCAACTCTGGCACGCGTGATTCGTTCGACGTCGAGCACTCGCATCCCATACCAAGATTCGTTGACATCGGCATAAAACAGTGCCATACCGTTAGCAGAATCAACGTAATCGATGTGGGGGCCAAGTGGTATGAGGCTACGCATCATCTGGTCGGCTGACCAAGTAACTGGAGCGACGGTCTCGATACCGAGTCGGTTATAGACGGTCGCCCTAGACGAATCGTAGATCCTCGTGACGACGTTTTCGATGCCGAACGTATCTCGCACCACGCGCGCTGCGATGATATTAGAGTTATCACCCGACGACGCCGCGGCAAATCCAAACGCTTCTTCGATGCCGGCCTGCTTAAGGGCGTCACGATCGAAGCCGACGCCGGTGACCTGCTGTCCGGTGAAATCTTCCGGTAGGCGCCGGAACGCGTTCGAGTCCTGATCGATGATGGCCACTGAGTGGCCACGATTTGCTAGATTAACGGCAAGCGTGGATCCCACACGGCCGCACCCCATAATGACGAAATGCACGCTCCTGACGTTACCGCAATCAGTTTTGGAGCGTAACCTGAATTCTGATGTCTACTGCACCTAAAACCGACACCTCACGAGCCATATCGGTGGCAGCCTCGATCAACGTGATCGGGCTGTCCATTATTGTGGCGCCGCAGGTGATCTTGCGATCCGTTTCGTTTGGGTCTGCGGACAACTCGATTTACGGCGTGCTTCTCGCTGGATTCATCGTGTTTGGACTTACCTTTTATGCCCTGCGTATATTTACGCAGGCCAACCCGCGGCGATCTATTCATCAAGTCGCGGCTCGCTATATCGGCGGGTGGGCTGGTTTGTTTGTGGCGGCCGCGAGAATTCTGGCCTATGCGCTCGTGGTCGTGCTCGGCGTTGAGCTCATCGTTGCATCACTAAATACCTTCCTCGAGATTGAATCGTGGATGTCGTGGATTGCAGCCGGTTTGATCCTCGTTCTTGCCCTTCCAGTTATGCTCGATCGGTTCTTTGGACGGCTGACGTGGATCGCACTCTTTACAGTGATAGGTGTGGCCGGATTAGCCGTCATACTCTTTTATGGATTGGCGCAGGAGCTCATCGGGTCAATCGACTTTTCTTCCGTGCTCTCTGCTCGGCGGGACGCTTTAGAGGCCGAGCTCAACACTGGTAGGTATTTCCCCTATGTCGAAGGGACCTTGGGTGCGTGCCTATCAGCAGCGATTCTCATCCTGCTCTCCGAGCGCATTCTTGTTAAGTCGGACGAGCGTCGCGCCGGATCGCGACGCCTTTTAGCATTCTTCGTCCCGTCATTCCTTTTGGTGGCGCTGAGCGTGTACTTCATCGTGCTCCTCCAGATGCCGGGGCGCCGGCTCGGCGTGCCGGCGCTGTCCATGGCGTTTGCGTTCTTTGGCGAGAACGGACAAATTGTGGCGGCCGTGTTGTTCTCGTCAGTGGGAATGGCGGCAACCTATGCCTCCTATCGCCAGCTCCCTCGTCTTCTGCGTGAGCTGGCGATCGACGGGTTGTTGCCACGCCGACTGGCTGCGCAGGATGCATCCCGGCCACGTCGATTGATCGTTGCACTGATCGCGCTGCTGGCTGCCATCGTCACCTCGGTGCTCGATTCGACGCGTTCAATCGCGATCGTCTTGATCTTTGTGTGCTTCGTTATCGCTCTACTTGCCTCGCTCGCGATGATGTTCCGTTCTCGTTCAATCCTTAACGATTCGACGTCTGCGGATGAACGACGACGAGCAACGGGCCAACTGTGGATCTTCCTTGGATTCGGACTGCTTTCGCTCGCCATCCTCATTGCGGTGAGCTATGCCCAGCCTCTGTGGGCGTTGGCCGGACTCATTTGGCTGGCCGTTCCAGGTCTCTTCCTATGGACCTACCGCCGCGGCCAAGGCCGCGTGAGCGAGGTCTTAGCGGTGAGCGATTCAAGTCAGAGCCGACGGGTGCCTACTCGCGTTCGCGGTTACGTCCTGGTCGAGCGATTTGACCAGCCGGCGCTAAAAGCAATCTCGTGGGCGCGTGCCGCACGTCTTTCCAGTCTGGAAGCGGTCTGTGTGGACGTGGATCCCAACGTGACTCGCGGGCTGCGCGAGGAATGGGAACGAGCACGTCTTGCCATCCCTTTGACTATCCTTGGAACGCCAAAGGGCGCTGTGCGGGGGCCCTTTATTGAGCACATACGCATGGTCCGCAAGGTTCACGCCAATGACGTGGTCATGGTGTTCATACCCCGATTGATTTCCACCGGCTCGTGGGAGCGCTTCTATGTTCGCCACACCACGCCGAAGATCATCTCGGAACTACGCCTCGAACAGGGTGTCATGGTCACCGAGGTTCCCTACCGACTTGATGTGAGCGGCCCGAACATCAGCGATGATGCCGAAGAACAATACGCCCTTGAATCAGCCGAACTGGAGAAACCATGACCACAATCGAACTGGATATTACCGACGTCGCACACGGCGGTGTCTGCGTAGGGCGCTTTGACGGCAGGGTTGTTTTCGTGCGCGGGGCACTCCCGGGTGAACGTGTCCGGGCGACGGTAACCAAGGAGCGGTCCAAGCTCTGGAACGCCGTCGTCGTCGATGTCGTCGAAGCCTCACCGCACCGCGTGAGCCACCCGTGGCCGGAAGGTAGTGCCGGGCAGACCGGAGCCGCGGACCTTGGGCACGCAGCATGGGACTATCAACGTGAGATGAAGTCGGCCGTTCTGGCAGGCGTGATTCGCCGCATCGGGGGAGAAGATCTCGAGGCTCACCTACGTGCAGGGACCGGAATTCCGCAGGTCGTAGGAATAGGCGACGGCGATGGTTGGGGAACGCGAACCCGCATCGACCTCGTAAAAATGGACAGTGGATTTGGCATGTTCCGGGAGCAGAGTCACGATCTCGTGCCTTTAGACTCCATGCCATTGGCAGTCCCGGATCTATCGACGTTTGTGTTCGGCCAGGATTGGAATGACTCAATTGCCCCCGGTACCCGCGTGCGTGCCGTATCGCCATCCTCTGGCGAGAACGTACTGTTTACGGATCAGGGTGCCTTCGGCTCACCGGCGGTTCGCGGTAGCGACGTCGTGTGGGAAAGCGTGAGTGATGGCGAGCAGCTTTATGACTATCACGTAAGCAGTGGCGGGTTTTGGCAGATTCACTACAGGGCACCCTCTGAGCTACTCACACGCGTTCTCGCCGGTGCGAAGGTAAGCCCGGGGATGACTGTGCTCGAACTCTTTGCTGGCGCAGGACTCTTCTCCGTTCCATTGGCGCAGGCCGTGGGTGATCGTGGAAGCTTCGAAAGCATCGAAGGTGCAAAGGCAGCCGTACACGACGCCCGGCAAAACCTCGTTGATTACCCGTGGGCGCATGCGCGTTCGGGAAGGATCGACGGCGGGCTTTCAGACGTGTCTGCCGACGTTGTCGTCGCGGACCCGCCACGGTCAGGTTTGGGAGTCGCCCTTGCTGACACACTAGCGAATTCACATGCGAAACGTATTGTTCTGGTTTCGTGTGATCCGGCTTCGATGGCGCGAGATGTTTCACGGATGATCGCGTCAGGTCGTCAGGTCGCGTCCATGGACGCACTCGACATCTTCCCTCACACGCACCACTTTGAGGTTGTGACAGTTCTGCAATAGGGACCAAACCGAGCAGAATGCCACCGCTCGGCGAGCACTCCCGTAAACTAGTGGCTGACAGCGTCGTCACGGTGACGCAATCCAAGCAGAAACCTGATATCTTGACGTTAAGATAATTTTCGATTTCTATCTTGGACGGTCCATCCGAAGGAGTGCCAATGAGCATCGATACATTTAAAGCAAAGTCCACACTCACCGTCGCAGGCAACGACTATGAGATCTACCGTCTGGATGCCGTGCCGGGTACGGAGAAGCTCCCGTTTAGCCTTAAGGTTCTGACGGAAAACCTACTTCGCACTGAGGACGGCGCAAACGTGACGTCCGCGCAGATCGAGGCGCTTGCCAATTGGGATGCGGATGCAGAGCCGTCACAGGAAATTCAGTTCACACCGGCACGAGTCGTGATGCAGGACTTCACGGGTGTGCCCTGTGTGGTTGACCTCGCGACCATGCGTGAAGCAGTCACTGAACTCGGTGGAAATCCGGACCACATCAATCCACTCAACCCCGCAGAGCTGGTGATTGACCACTCGGTTCAAATCGATGTTTTCGGCACGCCGGGCGCACTAGAGCGCAATATCGATATCGAGTATGGCCGCAACCAGGAGCGCTACCAGTTCCTGCGCTGGGGCCAGACAGCATTTGAAAACTTTAAGGTGGTCCCGCCGGGCACAGGTATTGTCCATCAGGTCAACATCGAATACCTTGCGCGAGTCACGATGGCGCAGGAGAACGACGGCGTACTTCAGGCGTACCCAGATACGTGCGTGGGTACTGACTCCCATACGACCATGGTCAACGGCCTAGGCGTACTTGGCTGGGGCGTCGGAGGTATTGAAGCCGAGGCTGCGATGCTTGGTCAGCCCGTGTCGATGCTCATCCCGCGTGTTGTTGGATTCAAGCTCACCGGTGAGATTCCGGCGGCGTCCACGGCAACCGACGTCGTTCTCACGATTACCCAAATGCTTCGCGAGCACGGCGTGGTGGGCAAGTTCGTAGAATTCTACGGCGACGGCGTCGCAGCCGTTCCACTCGCAAACCGTGCCACCATCGGCAACATGTCTCCCGAGTTCGGCTCGACAGCCGCAATCTTCCCGATCGACGAGGTCACGCTGGACTACCTGCGTCTGACCGGCCGCTCTGAAGATCAAGTGGCTCTAGTGGAGAAGTACTCCAAGGAGCAGGGCCTGTGGCACGACCCATCGGTAGAGGTGAGCTACTCCGAATACCTCGAACTCGACCTTTCTACAGTTGTCCCGTCTATCGCCGGACCGAAGCGTCCACAGGACCGTATCGTTCTCACCGAGGCCAAGGAATCCTTCCGCGGCACGCTTCCGAGCTACACGAACGATCAGGGTGAGGGACGCCCGCACCGCGTCGTGCCCATCACCACTGAGGCAGGCATCGACACGCAGATCGACCACGGATCGGTTGCCATCGCATCGATTACGTCATGTACCAACACCTCGAACCCATCGGTGATGCTGGCGGCGGGACTGCTGGCGCGCAATGCGGTGGAGAAGGGGCTGACGTCTAAGCCATGGGTCAAGACGTCGATGGCTCCAGGTTCGCAGGTGGTCACCGATTACTACGAGAAGGCTGGCCTGTGGCCCGCTCTTGAGGCTCTTGGCTTCCACCTTGTTGGTTACGGCTGCACCACCTGTATTGGCAACTCGGGTCCGCTGCCCGAAGCCGTCTCGGATGCCGTGAACGAACACGATCTGTCGGTGGTCTCGGTACTCTCGGGTAACCGAAACTTCGAAGGCCGCATTAACCCCGACATCAAGATGAACTACTTGGCCTCCCCGCCGCTTGTCATCGCCTACGCTCTCGCAGGCACGATGGACTTCGATTTTGAGAATGAACCACTCGGTCAGGATCACGATGGTGCAGACGTCTATCTGCGCGATATTTGGCCCGGCGTGGACGAAGTTCAATCGACGATCGATAAGTCGATTAACCGAGACATGTTCGAAAGCAACTACGCCGACGTCTTCGCTGGCGACGAGCGCTGGCAGGGACTCGACACGCCAGAAGGTTCGACCTTCGAGTGGGAAGACGACTCGACCTACGTGCGTAAGGCGCCGTTCTTTGACGGGATGACGATGGAACTCACTCCGATCGAGAACATCTCGGGCGCTCGCGTTCTGGCAAAGCTGGGTGACTCGGTTACGACCGACCACATTTCACCGGCCGGTGCCATCAAGGGTGATTCGCCCGCCGGCCATTATCTCGCTGCTAACGGCGTTGAACGCAGAGATTTCAACTCTTATGGATCTCGCCGCGGTAATCACGAGGTCATGATTCGTGGTACGTTCGCCAACATTCGTTTGCGCAACCAGCTACTCGACGGTGTCGAAGGCGGCTTCACGAAGAACCTTCTGACGGGCGAGCAGGAGACGATTTTCGACGCCTCGCAGGCTTACCAAGAGGCAGGCATTCCGTTGGTCGTGCTCGGCGGCAAGGAGTACGGTTCGGGATCTTCGCGTGACTGGGCAGCTAAGGGTACGGCACTCTTGGGTGTTAAGGCAGTAATTACCGAATCATTCGAGCGCATCCATCGCTCGAATCTCATCGGCATGGGCGTGCTTCCTCTTCAGTTCCCAGCTGGGGAGAATGCAGATTCCCTCGGCCTCGACGGAACCGAAACCTTCGATATCACCGGGATTGATGAGCTCAACAATGGTGTGACCCCGAAGACCGTCAAGGTGGTCGCGACCAAGGAGGATGGCTCGACTGTTGAATTCGACGCTGCTTTGCGTATCGATACGCCGGGTGAAGCCGAGTATTTCCGTCACGGAGGAATCCTTCAGTACGTCCTTCGTCAGCTAGCCGCTGGAGAAGACGTCTAAGAACAAGGATGCCGGGCGGTTCGTGTTCCGCCCGGCATTTTTGTGTCAGCTGGAGCCCCAGTTTGAGCTCAAAGATCCGCGCGCTTCCGAGCGGTGGAGCCTACTCGGGCGCACCTAGCTTCCACACTCGCTGATAGAAAGCCAGTTCTGCCTCGAGTGCCCGAATCTGGTTGGCAGTCTTACGAAAACCGTGACCTTCTCCTTCAAACTCGATGTGCTCGACGTCCAAGCCCTTAGCGCGAACTGCATCAGCCATCGCCTGAGCTTGGTTCGGTGGCACGACGCGATCGTCCAGGCCTTGCAACAAAATGATGGGCGCTGAAAGCTGGTCAATGTGGTTAATCGGAGAACGCTGCTCATACAGCGGATCGGGATAGGGTGCAACGAGAGACTCGGGATAGCGCGACTCGAACTTGTGCGTATCACGGGCGAGCATACCGAGGTCACCGATCCCGTAGTAGGACGCGCCTGCCGTGAATACATCGGTAAAAGTCAGCGCTGCAAGCGTTGTGAATCCACCGGCAGATCCGCCGCGAATCGCAACACGCTCTGGATCGATCCGGCCTTCGGCGGCAAGGGATTCAACGACGCCAACGCAGTCCTCAATGTCGGTGACACCCCAGTTTCCGTCTAGCAATTTGCGGTACGCCGCGCCCCAGCCGGTCGAGCCCCGATAGTTCACATCCACAACAGCAAAACCACGCGAGGTCCAAAACTGAATCGCCGGATTGAGATCGGCATGCGACTGAGAGGTTGGACCTCCATGGGCCATAACTACTAGAGGAGGACGCTCGTCCTCGGGTGCCTGATACGTCTGGGATACGGGCGGATAAAAGAAGGCGTGCGAGATTCCGCCTGGAACGTCGTATGTGATTGCTTCCGGCACCGAAACGGGGACCTCGATCGAGGCGCGCTCCGTGAGTGGCTGGAGTCCTTCACTCGACACGAGCGCCATGAATTGGAATTCGGTGGGGGAGCTGAACCTACCGACGACGTCGGTACCATTCGTTGCTAGGCGGGCCGGCTCGGCGTCCGTAACTTTGCGTCCGGTGCTCACCGCGTGCAGCTCCCAGTACCCATTGTTCGACACGGAAACGAAGGTTTCTGAATCGGTCACCGCGTAGGAGCGCTGGCCGAATGCCCATGCGGGAGGTGCACAATCGGCCTCGATAGGGTAGACCGCTTGCGGAACGGCTGCAAGATCCGCAAGGGGAACTCGGAACAAATTGAGCCAGTTATCTGGATCGGCCATAAAGTACAGATAGTCGCCGTGGACAGTGGGCTGAACTGCGAGGGGAGCAGAGCCGATTCGAGGGTGGTCGTCAGTGAATCGTGATTGTGAACCCGGCTCGATGACGTGCAACTCGGTACCAGTCCATGGCATATTCGGGTGATTCCACGATGTGTAGAAGATCTGGCCGTCGGGACCGGCGACGGGATCAATATAGAAGTCTGCGCCTTCGGCGATGGTCTCAATGGATCCGTTCGGGGTAAAACGGACGAGATAGTTGGTCACGCTCTCAGCATTATCGCCCGCACTATGATCTTCACAGATCGCCACAACGTCGTTGCCCACAAAGATTGGCTGTCCGTAACGTAGCGAATCGTCTTGAGACGTGATAGGCGTCGGGTTATCAGGATTAATGAATAGCCTGCCGGAAAAATCTGACCAGACGATCTCAGTGCCGTCGCTACTCACGCCGTATGCGAGGCCGCCATACTCGTGGACCGTGGAACGCACGTCGGGGATAACTACGGTGACTTCGCCGTCGTCAAAAGTACAAAGCTCAGACACGCGCCCGGAGGCACTCGAACCGTTGCGAACCCAAAGCGGTCGTGAGCTATAGAGGGGAAAGTCGAAATTAGGCACGGCCGCGGATACGTCGGCGGCGGAAAGTGAGGACTCCCAAAGGCCATAGGATCGTCGTGTTGTAGTCACACTGGTAGTCTAATCGGTTAGTGAACAAGTGCAGGAAGGAGACGTAATGGGAATCCTTGACACAATTAACGGTCCCAAGGACGTCCGAAAGCTCAACGCGAAGCAGATGGCTGCGCTATCTGAGGAGATCCGCAGATTCCTTGTTGAGAACGTGGCGCGAACAGGCGGACACCTTGGGCCCAACCTTGGTGTCGTTGAACTGACAATTGCCCTGCATCGAGTCTTCGATTCGCCCGGCGATGCTCTAGTCTTCGATACCGGGCACCAGTCCTATGTTCACAAGATTCTCACGGGACGCAAAGACTTCTCGCGTCTCCGCCAAGAAGACGGTGTCTCCGGCTATCCCTCACGCGGTGAGTCAGAGCATGACATCGTCGAAAACTCTCACGCGACCACGGCACTGTCGTGGGCTGATGGGATCGCGCGCGGCCTCCAACTCGCTGGCCGGGACAATTGCGCGGTCGCCATCATCGGAGATGGGGCAATGACTGGCGGAATGGCGTGGGAAGCATTGAACAATATTGCCGAGGATCCCGATCGTCCACTCGTGGTGGTTCTCAACGATAACGGACGTTCCTATGCCCCTACGGTAGGCGGAATTGTTCGGCGGCTCGACGCCGTGCGCAGACTCGATGCCGTGCGGGTGAACCGGAACTATGAGTCAGTTCTGGATTGGGGCAAACGTGCGCTTAAGGGATCGGGGTTGCCCGGCCGGTTTACCTATGATGCCCTGCACGGCTTGAAAAAGGGCGTGAAGGATGTGTTCTTCGACGCGGGTATTTTTGATTCGCTCGGCATGAAGTACCTCGGTCCGGTCAACGGCCACGATATCGCTCAGATGGAAGAGGCCTTCCGCATGGCAAAGGCCTACGGAGGTCCCGTAGTGGTTCACTGCATCACCGAAAAGGGACGCGGATACGAGCCTGCCGAGCAAAATCTCGACGACCACTTCCATGCGGTCGGCAAGATCCATCCGGAGACCGGTCTTCCAGTCGAACCCTCACGATTCGGTTGGACCTCAGTCTTTGCCGAAGAGATTGTGGACATCGCGCGTAAGGACCCCTCAATTGTTGGTGTCACAGCCGCCATGCTTGAGCCGGTTGGTTTGGGTCCCATGAAGCGTGAATTCCCCAAGCGCGTGATCGACGTGGGAATTGCGGAACAGCATGCCTTGACCATGGCTGCGGGCCTAGCACATTCGGGATACCACCCCGTAGTAGCGCTGTATGCAACATTCATGAACCGGGGCTTTGATCAGCTTCTTATGGACATCGCCCTGCACCGCGAGCCGGTGACGATTTGTTTGGATCGTGCTGGCGTCACCGGAGATGATGGCGCTTCCCATAATGGCATGTGGGATCTTTCCATTGCGGCCATGGTTCCGGGGTTAAAGGTTGCGGCACCCCGCGATGAGATTCGCCTGCGCAAGCTCCTTCGCGAAGCGATCGAGATTGAATCCCCAACGATCATCCGCTACCCGAAGGGCCCGCTGCCGATCGAATTGCCAACGCAACGTTCCGTAGGGTCTCTAGACGTTGTCTACGAGCACCTGGTCGATGGGAAGGCTCCGGTTATTTTGGTTGGTATCGGTCCCATGTGCCACACGATGGTCAATGCCGCCAAGTCGTTCTCCGATGAATCCGTGATCGTTGTTGACCCCGGCTGGATTTTGCCAACGAATGAGGATCTCGTACATCTTGTCGCAAACTCGCGAGGAGCCGTTGTGCTCGAGGACGGGCTTGTGGATGGCGGTATCGGAACCGAGCTGGATATGGCGCTTCGCAAGGGCGGCAGCCTTGTACCGGTTGAGCTTCTAGGAATTCAGCGGGAGTTCATTGCCCATGCCTCGCGGGCCTCGGTTCTTGCAAAAGAAGGCATGTCTGTTGAAGACGTGATCGCGGCAGTTCACCGTATTGGCGAAACTGCAGCGAGCCACGTCGAGGGTTAGTCTTGGTTCTTTGCTAGCAACGGGGCCGCAACCTGGTCGATTTGCCAGGGGCGGGCCCCTTCTGCTTCGAGCTTTGCCCTGAGTTCTACTTCGGAGCCCCAGCCCTCCCATGCGATGAGTTTCTGGATCGTGGGCTTCAGCAGAACGTCTTGACGGATTCCGAGTTCGTCGGCCAAGGCAAATATCGTTGAGCGCACGTGCGACCAGCGCGCTGCGGCTTCTTCATCGTAGCGGTCCCATCGGTTGACCGGGGGATAGGGTTCGCGCTTTTCACTGAACCGACGCTCAGGCAGTGCGCGCTCATCGAGATGCCAGGCAATATTGATGGCATTCCACCAAGTCTCCACGTCCTTTTTGCGTTCGCGAGAACGAAACAAGGATGAGTTGACGACGTCGGAGCGAGAGCGCGGCTTGCGCTTGGCGAGTTCGGCCAAGACCTTGTTGGGAAGAACCTTGCCTGGCGCCAGATCGCGTTGCTGAGCAATCTTGTCACGCGCGTTCCACAGCTCACGAATCATGGCGAGTGAACGGCGATCGCGCACATCCGCTTGGCGCGACGCGCGCCGCCACGGCTGCTTTTGTGGCGGAGCTGGTTTGCGAAGGCGAATCTCTTCGCACTCTTGAACGAACCACTCCCATCTACCCGAAGCCTTGAGCAGTTCGGTGAGCTTCACACGAAGCTCGTCCAGCAGCTCCACGTCCAGTGCGGCATACGCAAGAAGCTGCGGACCTAGGGGCCGCTGCGACCAGTCGGAGTTTGAGTGCTCTTTGGCGAGCGCCCAACCGAGCACTTCTGCCACCATCGATTGGAGCGAGACTCGATCAAAGCCGAGAAGCAAGCCTGCGACTTCGGTATCAAAAATAGAGGTCGGGTATAGGCCAAGCTCATGAAGGCAGGGCAGATCCTGGTCTGCGGCATGAAGGATCCATTCGTCTTTGAGAACCTCTCGAAGGCCATCAAGCCGATCTTCAATACCGATCGGATCGATCAGAAACGTACCGGCACCTTCACGGCGAATCTGAATGAGATAGGCACGATTGGAATACCTGATGCCCATGGCGCGCTCGGTATCAACCGCGAACGGACCGTGCCCCTGGCGGAGCTGGGCGACGGCGTCGTCAATGTTTTCATTTGTAAGTTCGGGGAGTCCGTCTCGGGGAAGATCGAGCGGGCGGGCCTCGATGTTGTCGGGAAGCGTCAAATTCGATCTACCTTACGGGGGAGGCTAACAACGTTGGTATCGGCGGGCCCTAGTCCCGCCATGGCAGACGCGAAGTCGGCCCAGGCATGAAGGTGTTCGGTGAGGAACTCGGTATCTGGTGTCCACGATGCGCGGAGTTCGAGTTCAACACGCGATGAGTTCAGGTGGAGTCCGCCGAAAGTCTCGTTAAAGACACGGGTGACCGTGCCATTGAGATTGTGATAGCTCGCGCCGCGAGCTTCGAGAGCCTCAACGAGCCACGACCACGCAACCTCACCAAGGAGTGGGTCGTCTCCCATGTCAGAGTCCATGGGAGCCTGAGCGTGTATGACGATGCGGAATGTGCCGTCCCATGCGGTTTGTCCCTCGGGATCATAGAGAACAACAAACTTGGCCGAGCCGCGCAGCATATCCGGATCGAGGTCGCGAGATTCGTTGATCTCCGCCTGCAATGCGACAGTCCACGGCGCTATGCGCGTAGGTGGTGGAATCTGAACCACATGGAATTCGGGACGAAAAGTTTGCCCTTTGAGAGATTCCAGGGCAGTCACGAAAATCTGTGGCGGATTGTCTGTCACATTTAGACCTTAACGCTGATGTTTTCCTCCAGTTTGAGGGCACGCCGGTTAGAGTGGTTTGATGGTCACATTCGCCCCAAGAAAGGTTGCCATGCACCGCTCAAGCTTCACGGAACTTAATCCCGCACAGTTCGATGAGCTCGCCGAAGAACACGGAATCGCGCTCCCACTCGAACAGTCTTCTCACTGGGATCGTTTCGATAGCCTGATGAACGATCGTGAGCCTTGGCTGAGACTGGTCTGGTGGGTCGACGACGAGATCGCGGCACTCATTTCGCTCTCCCGCATGAAGGGGCGCGGCTTTATGTATGCGTGGGCCAAGGAGGGTCCCGTATGGGCGGTTGAGCCCAGTGACGCCATGCAGCGAGCGTTCCGCGATGGCTTGCTGAGCGTGGTCCGGTCCAAGGATCCGTCCATTGTTTTCGTGCGTTTGCATGCCGACGACGCCGGTGGCGATCTATCCGAGTTGCTGCAGTCGGTGACATTTGACCGGACGATCATCCTCGATCTGACGCAGGATGAGGACTCCCTCATGGCGAGCATGAAGAAGCGCGGACGCAGGGATGTGCGCAAGGCGCTTCGTGATGAGTCGCTTGTTGCTGCAGACGAAACTGACAGGGCAATGGAAGTTTTTCCCGAGCTCTATGAGATCCTCACTGAGACGGGTGCCCGTGATGGGTTCGGTATCCAACCGCAAAGCGTGTACGAGACGATGATTTCGAGCCTGGGCCCTCACAATTGCCGACTGTTTACCGTCCGCAGGGACGGACGCGCGCTCTGTTGGGGTTTGGTGACCGTTAATGAATCGCTTGCCACCTACTATTACGCGGGTTCCAACGATGCGGGCCGGAAAGCTGGAGCTCCGGACATGCTCGTATGGGAGATGACGAAGATGCTGCGCGATCTCGGCGTAGAGACCTTCGACCTCATGGGTATCGATTCAGAGCGTGCCCCACAACTTGCGGGCGTGCGTGGATTCAAGACGAAGTTCAGTGATGAGGTGGCAGAAGTTCCGGGCGCGTGGGACGTGCCCATCCATCCGCATATCTACGCTGGCCTCACCAAGGCACTCAAGTTCAAGAGAGCAGCGGTGGCCCGCATCAACGAGATACGAACCACCGGTAAGTGAGATTAGTCCTGTGGGTGAGTGAGTACAGCGACTCCGGGACCTGCAAACTCTACCGAGTCAGTGTGGACGACAACCTGCTCCCATGACAGGGCACAGGTACGACCATCAACCGGGGCTTCGACGGAGGATTCCTCAAGCGACTTACTGAAGACGATGAGGACGTCTCCGCGACGCATCCAGCCACCGTCGCCATCCATATGGAAGTCAGTCAGTGATCGATCGCCACTGGCGATGTCTGCATGCGTCCGACGCAATTCAATCAGCTTCGTGACGAACTCAAGCACACGCCGATATTCGGGTTCGCGAGTCTCGTCCCAGTTGAGTTTGGATTCGGTGAATGTGTCGAGATCCTGCGGGTCGAGCATGGTAACGGGCGCCTCGCCGTAGACGGTCGACATATCCCACAGAGCAAATTCGCTTTCCCTACCAGCCTTAATTTGCAGGCCAATTTCCGGACCGTGGTCCGTGAAGTAGTGGAATGGCTGCTTGGTGCCCCATTCCTCACCCATGAACAACATGGGGGTGTAGTGCGAAAGCAAGATGAGCGCACGTGACAGAGCTACTTGACCGGAGGTGAGCTTACAGGTCGGACGGTCTGAGATGAGACGGTTACCAACCTGATCGTGGTTTTCATCGAACACGATGAAGTGATGGCCGCTCACACCGTCCGGTACGGGCTCGCCCTTCTTCTCGCCCGAGAAAAGCGACGGCTGGCCGATTCTCGTAAAAGCGTTGGTGAATGCCTGCGGCATCGCCTCGGGATTATCCGAATCGATATAGTACGCGTTGTTTTCCCCGGTGAGCCACACGTGGAGGGCGTGGTGGACGTCGTCGGTCCACTGCATATCCATGCCGCGGCCGCCATCTTCCACTGGTCGAACCATGGCGGGCATATTGAGATCGGACTCAACCGTGAGCGTGAGCTTGCGGCCCAGTTGCTTCGACAGCTTGGCAATCTCATCCGAGAGTTCAGCGAGAAAGTGGTAGTCGCCGTCGTCGACCAAATGATCGGTTGCGTCCAATCTCAGCGCGTCGAAGTGATAGTCGCGCAGCCACTGCTTGGCATTGTCAATAAAGTACTTTCGTACGCCTTCGCTGTGCTCGCCGTCAAGATTCACGGCTTCACCCCAAGGGGTGTGGTGTTTGTCGGTAAAGTACGGACCGAACTGGGCGAGGTAATTACCGTCAGGACCGAAGTGGTTATAGACCACGTCGAGGCATGCCGACATCCCACGGGCGTGAATAGCGTCTACGAGGGCAGCTAGGTCGTCGGGGGACCCGTAAGGCTCGTGAATCGCAAAAATGGAGACGCCGTCGTATCCCCAACCGCGCTCACCAGGCATCGGGTTAATTGGCAAAAGCTCAATGACATCCACGCCCACGTTCTTGAGGTGGTCAAGCTTGTCGATGGCACTGCGGAACGTTCCTTCGTCGGTGAACGTTCCAACGTGCAGTTCGTAGAACACCTTGCCGCCAAGATCCTCGCCTTGCCACTCCTCATCAGTCCACGAAAAGCTGGATGGATCAACAACCTCCGATGGGCCGTGCGCCCCCTTGGGCTGACGCATTGACCGAGGATCGGGAAGCCGGTTCCCATCGTCGACGACGAGGTGGTATTGAGTACCGGCGGGAACATCTTCTTCCGTAATGAACTCGCCATCGCCCGTGGGATTAAGCTCGGTCCTTTCTTCACTTCCTGCGAGTTGAATTTCTACTTTCTGCGAACTGGGGGACCAGACGCGGATGTTCGACATTAAATTTTCTCCAGAATTGCCGTGGGGAATCGGTCGAGGATGGAGCTGATCTGCTGCGTGCCGCCCTCGACATCTTTATCGGTCAGAATATTGCGCCACGTGCCTTCAGGGAGCACAACGGTATGGGAGCCGAAGCCTCCAGCATTATTCAGTGTACCCTGCTGGCGAGTCACAATTGTTGCGACGACTGGTTTGTCGCCGTGCGTACGCATGAAGGCAAGAGCGTGACCGGTGGATACCGGCAGCGGCTCGTACCCCGTGTTTGCGGACGCGAGTTCGGGGTGATCGCGGCGCAAGCGTGCGGCGCGCGATGTTAGCCACAGCTTCTCATCATCAATGTCGGCTTGATTGTGTAGGCCCTGGGAATCGAGAACCTGCAGCTTCTCATGAAGGAGATCAAAGTCAATGGCTCGGCGGTTATCAGGGTCCACCAGCGAATTCTGCGTGACCTCTTGACCTTGGTAAAGGTCCGGTACCCCAACCATGGTGAGGCTCAGCGCCTTCTGCCCGAGCACGATCGCGCGAACCGCCGGAGAGATCTTCGTGTGGAAATCCTCCAAAAGACCCACAACCTCAGGATCAGAAATGATGAACCGGGCGTACTTGAGGACGTTTTCCTCAGCGAGCGAGTTTTGTTCGGTCCAGGTGGTCCAGCTCTTTTGTTCACGAGCTGCTTTCATGAGGTATCCGCTCAGACGATCAAAGGGGATAGGCCCATCGGACGTCCACGTACCCACAATGGTTTGCCAGAGAAGATTTTCGAACTGGCCATCCACATCGTTGCTGCGGCTCTTTTCTGTCAATGACCGCAGCTCGGTCAGGAGTGCTTTCCATTCCTTTGCATACTCAGAAAGGACAGCGATGTGAGCCCGGACGTCCTCTCCACGTTTCGTATCGTGGGTAGACAGAACGACGCCGGACACGGGCCAAGCTTGGCGCATGAACTGCTGCCACGAGTGGAACTCGTCGGGGGACGTGACGAAGTAGTGCGGGCCCCCGCCAACTTCGTTAGCTGACGTAAGCACGCTATAGCGGTAAAACGTTGTGTCTTCCACACCCTTCGCCATGACCGCTCCACATACCTGCTGGAAACGGATAATTGCTTCGTGGCGGCGTTCCTCATGCGTGCGCCCAGCAGATCCGATTTCTTTTCCAAGAAGTATGTCGACCACGATATTCAGGGTTTCGCCACGATCCTCGTCAAGGTTGCGCGCGGCGTTATCCGCAGCCGATCGAAGAATCTGTTCATCCTCAACTGAAGGCTTCTCTCCGGGGACGACGTAGGCGCGGTAGCGCGTCATGTGAACAATCAGTTCTACAAGGCTGTCGTGGATCGAGCGGAACGTATGATCACGTAGTCGAACATCGGAATGACACACCTCGGAAAGGAGGTTAGCGAGGCGATCAACCTCGGCAAACAACGAGGTGGCAATGATTTGACGTTTGGCATCAACCTCAACAGTGCTGACGGAGTCACTGGACCCGGATAGCTCGGAGTAGATCTGAGTCAGCTCTGCGATGCCACTGGCATCCGTGAAGAGACCCTGGACTCTGCGGAGCGCGTCATAGCCGGTTGTGCCAGCACACGGCCAATCATTGGGCAAGTACTCTTCGCCCTCGAGAATCTTTTCCGCAACTAACCAAGCGCCGCCGGTCTTCTCGTGGAGTCTGCGGAAGTAGCCTCGCGGATCTGCAAGACCATCTGGGTGGTCGATGCGGAAAGAATCAATCAAACCTTCGTTGAAGAGCTCCAAAAGCAAGGAATGCGAGCCGTCGAAAACGTCGTCGTCCTCTACGCGGATGGCAGCAAGGGTATCGACGTCGAAGAAACGCCGGTAGTTTAGCTCTTCATTCGCCACGCGCCAATATGCTAGCCGGTAGAACTGGCGGTCGAGCATGTCAATAAGCGGAAGGGATTCCGTGCCCTTGCGAACAGGGAAGACGTGGTCGTAGTAGCGCACCACGGGCAACACACCTTGATCCTCGAAGCCGGGGACGACCATTTGTTCGATGGTGATGTCGTCCTGAGCGAGCACATCGCCAATACGGCTGCCGAGAACGGGCAGAAGGAGCCCGTCGCTCTCATCGGAAAGCTCAATGTCGAACCAATTGGCATACTCGGATTCTGAGCCTTCACGAAGGACGGACCAGAGTGCTCTGTTGTGATAAAGCGGGGTGGGGACAGCCATGTGGTTGGGAACCACGTCAACAACAAGGCGCATTCCGGCGTCGTGAATCGCCTTGGAAACATCGCGGAAACCGTCAAGGCCACCGAGGGGCTCGGAAATCTTGTGATGGTCCACCACGTCGTAGCCGTGGGTTGATCCCGGGGCCGCCTGAAGAATAGGGGAGAAGAAGACGTCCGTGACGCCAAGATCCCGAAGATATGGGAGGACCTTTTCGGCATCGGCAAAGGTGAATTCGGGCGTTAATTGCAGACGGTAGGTCGTGATGGGTTGCCTGCGATCAGGGTGCGGAATGTGGGAGTGGTATCGCTCGCGTGGATGGATGTCGGTCTGATCGGCGGCAAGATTGTGTTGCTGACTCGGCATACTGCTCCTTAGGTTCAACTTTCATCCTAGTAGAGCGATGGCCCACAACCGATAAACTTTCGCAGTCGAAAGAATGGTTGTGGGCCATAACTCATACACGCCTAGCTTCGCTGGACGCGATCCTTCACGGAATCAGAATCCTGCGTGCCGGAAGGCAGCGAACTACTCGTCGACCCGTTCGGGGTCGTAGAACCAGGAAGCGTAGTTGCCTCGGCGTCGGCGTCTGGATCGAAGTAGGGGCGGACAAGAATGTTCACCGAGCGTGACTTTACGGGAACCATGTCTCCAGCCGAGAACTCCTGTTCCGCAAAACCATCAGCATCGGTGGTGAACTCCGCCTTCCATGACAGCGGATGCTGGGATTCAGGGATGCGGAACTCGAGATCTTCGTGCGATGCATTGAAGATGATGAGCATGTCATCGTCCTTGACCTGATTGCCGCGCATGTCCGGTTCAGGAATGAGATCGCCGTTGAGGAAGACCATGACGGAACGCGCAAACCACGTGCCCCAATCCTCGTCGGTCATCTCTTCACCGTCGTTACGCAGCCACATGATATCGCCGCGGTCCGATGTGCCACCATGATCGGCGTCGCCTTGGAAGAAGCGACGACGACGCAGAACCGGATGGTTCTTACGGAGGCCGATCAGTGCGCGGGCCGCGTTGAAGATCTCCAGCTGCTCGTCTGAAAGGTTCCAGTCCATCCACGCCAGTTCGTTGTCTTGGCAGTAGGTGTTATTGTTACCGTCCTGGGTGCGCGCGATCTCGTCACCGTGCGAGATCATGGGAACGCCCTGCGAGGTCAGGAGAGTCGCGAAGAAGTTCTTCATCTGACGCTTGCGAAGCTCGATGATGCCGGGATCGTCTGTTGGTCCTTCGGCACCGGAGTTCCACGAACGATTATGTGATTCGCCGTCCATATTGTTCTCGCCGTTAGCCTCGTTTTGCTTCTCGTTATAGGAAACGAGATCGCGCATCGTGAAGCCGTCGTGAGCTGTGACGAAGTTGATCGATGCAAAGGGGCGGCGGCCGGAATGCTCATAGAGATCAGAGGAGCCTGACAAGCGGGAGGCGAACTCTGAAAGAGTTGACGGTTCGCCGCGCCAGAAGTCACGAATCGTGTCGCGATACTTGCCGTTCCATTCGGTCCACAGCGGCGGGAACTCGCCAACGTTGTAACCGTTCTCGCCGATGTCCCAGGGCTCGGCAATTAGCTTGACCTGCGAGATGATCGGGTCTTGTTGAATGATGTCGAAGAAGGAGGACAGCTTGTCGACAGCATGGAGCTCGCGGGCAAGAGTGGATGCAAGGTCGAATCGGAAGCCATCCACGTGCATGTCCACGATCCAGTAGCGCAGGGAATCCATGATCAACTGGAGGGAGTGCGGCGAACTCATGTTGAGTGAGTTACCGGTGCCCGTCGTGTCAAAGTAGTGCGACTTATCCTCTTCAACAAGCCTGTAGTAGCTTGCGTTGTCAATACCGCGGAAAGACAGGGTGGGACCCATGTGGTTGCCCTCGGCGGTGTGGTTGTAGACGACGTCAAGAATAATCTCGATGTCGGCGTCGTGATAGGCCTTAACCAGCGACTTGAACTCTTCTACCTGCTCGCCACGAGTACCGGATGAGGAGTAGGTGTTCTGCGGAGCGAAGAAGCCGATCGTGTTGTAACCCCAGTAGTTGGATAGGCCCTTCTCGATAAGAGAGGTGTCATTGACATACTGATGAATAGGCATGAGCTCGAGGGCGGTGATGCCAAGGTCCTTAAGGTAATTGACCATGGCGGGGTGTGCCATACCCATGTATGTGCCGCGGAACTCCTCAGGAATATCTGGGTGAAGCATGGTCATGCCCTTGAGGTGTGCTTCGTAAATGATGGAGTCGTGATACTCGTGATTCGGCGGACGATCATGGCCCCAGTCAAAGTAGGGGTTAATGACCACGCTGAGCATGGTGTGGCCGAGGGAGTCTTCCTGCGAGCGCTCCTCATTGTTGAGGAAGTTATAGGAGAAGTTCGCCTGGTGATTCTCGACTTGACCATCGATCGCCTTGGCGTAGGGGTCAAGGAGAATCTTCGAAGGATCGCAGCGGTGGCCGTGCTCTGGCTCGTACGGTCCGTGAATACGGAACCCGTATCGCTGGCCCGGACGAAGTCCGGGGATGTAGCAATGCCATACGTAGGCGTCAACTTCGCGCATCTCAATGCGCTGCTCGTTGAGGTCGTCGTCGATCAAGCAAAGCTCAATCTTGTCTGCGACGGAGGAGAAGATCGCAAAGTTTGTTCCGGTACCGTCGAAAGTTGCTCCGAGCGGATACGGTTTGCCAGGCCAAATTTCCATCTGAAATCTCACGTTCTGGTTGATTTTTGAACAACCTATAGGTTACCGCAGGGGATCGGTGTTCATCAGTAGACTGAGCGCGATTATGGACACAGGACAGAAAACTAGGTCTTTACTCCACAGGGCACCTGTAAATAACGAGCTACGCTTTTGGCATGAGTCAATTTGCCGTACGCGAACCCGCAAACCCTACTGAGATGGGATCCGCAGGCCCGTCCAAGAAGGGTCCTGCTGGCCCAGCGATGGAAGTACCGGAAATTAGTCCGGCTAGGCGTCAAGTTCTCGCTGTGGTTGGCGATGCTAGAACAGATGGTGCCACGGTGACCGATATAGCTCGTCAGCTCGGTGGCCACGTTAACCGCAGCCGGACTCATCTTCAGGAGCTCGAGAAAGCTGGTCTCGTCAATGTGGATACCGTGCATGGCGGTGGGCGCGGCAGGCCATCTCGCCGTTACGTCATTACCCCTTCTGGAAGGCTAGCCATTGTGGCCAAGGGCGGTGTCGATTATGGGCCTTTGGTTCGAGCTTGCGCGCAGCATCTGGCAGTCGCTGGTGAGCCGTCAGATGCCATTGAAATCGGGAAGAAATGGGCAGATCTCATCGCTGACGCAGACGCGTGCGGTGACGAGGAGTTCGTTAGCCGCCTAGTGCAGCTGATGGAAGTCCATGGATTTACGCCAGATATGCCCGTTGAAGAATCTGAAGGTCTTTCGATCGCTCTCCGAACATGCCCCATGATTTGGGAGGCCCGTGAGAATCCGGCAGTGGTCTGCGGCATTCATCAAGGACTCGTTGATGGAGTGCTGGCAAGGTGGACGCGCCCAGAGAGAGCGCAAATCAGGCCGTTCGCTCAGATCGGGGCTTGCATTCTTGCCCTTGGCCCAGAGCGCGACGTATCCGAGACACCATAGTGATCGGTTCTCGAAAAGGGCTCAGGTAACTGTATCCCAATAGAAACCCAAATTTGATGCGGAGTCCGCGCCGGGTGATGTAGGCTGCCGTTATTGCTACACAATGATATGGAGAAAATAATGGACAACCCAGACTTTCCGTTGTGGTTGCGAGCGTCCCATCTGATTAACTTTGTTCTCGTCGGAATGCTGTTGCGGTCTGGGTGGGAAATGCTCTCATCGCTACCGCGTCTCTGGTGGCGTAACGATTGCGCTCCCGGAACCGAATGGCTTCGCTTCACGCGTCGCAAACTTCCCAAGGAAGAAGGCGTTTATACGTCCTTGATGGATGAAAAGTCTCTTTCTCCTATCATTGCGCTCCCGGGGCGGGAAAATATCGGCTTGGGTAGGCATTGGCACGGTCTGTCCGTCATGCTCTGGGTTCTTAATGGCGTGGTGTACGTGGCGTTGTTATTCGCAACGGGGCTGTGGCGGCGTATCATTCCCACGTCGTGGGATGTTTTCCCGGACGCGTGGGAGTCATTGAAAATCTACATCGGCTTTGGCGTGCCAGGGATCGAGCACTTCCAGCCCTATGACGCGCTCCAGATGCTCGGATACAGCTTCGTCATTTTCGTCCTCGCGCCGGTATTCATGCTCACTGGTCTTGCGATGGCTCCCGCTATCCGCTCACGTTTCCCTTGGTACGTTAAGGCATGGGGCGGCCATCAGGGTGCGCGCTCAATCCACTTCATCTGCATGGTTCTTATGAGCGGATTCATCGTGATGCATGTTGGCCTCGTGTTCCTTGTTCACCGCGAGAACAACTTGGTCCACATGGTCTTTGGCGACGTCGACACCGCGCGGTATGCGCAAGCGTTCACGATCATGTTGGTGGTCATCGCCCTCGTTATCGCTTTCTGGATTGGGCTCAGCTATTGGACGCTTGCCGACCGCGCCCGGGCTCACGGTTTCCTCGTAAAGTTCACCGAAATCGGTAGAAAGATATTCCTGAACCACTTGCGTCCGCGTAATGCGAGGCAGAAAAGCCTGACGGATGAGGATATTTCCGACTTCCACTGGACCAACGGTCTGCCTCCCACAGAAGATGAATCAATCGAATGGACGCAGGCGCGGGACAACGGTTGGGAGGGATACAGCATCACCATCGGCGATGATCTTAGCGGAACGCACAAGCTGATTACCCTCGATGATCTACGCGAACTTCCACAGGCGTCCTATATCGCAACGCATACGTGCATGCAGGGCTGGTCCGCGACCTCACGTTGGACCGGCGTGCGCCTAGAAGACGTTATGACGCTCATTGGTCCGAGGCCGAACGGTGCGAAGTACATTCTCATCGATTCATACGGCCTAGCCCAGAAGATGTACGACAATCGACCACGAGAGCCGTTCTACGCCGTCATTGATTTGGAGACCGTGGGGGAGGAGGACACCATCCTTGCCTTTGAGCGCAACGGAGAACCTCTCGACAACTATCTGGGCGCTCCCGCGCGGCTCCGTGTTGAGTCCAACCACGGATACAAGCACGTGAAGTGGGTGAAATCCATTCGCTGGATTGATGACTACACGAAGTACGGCGACGGGCGAGGTGGAACTCGTGAGGATTCCGCACTCCAAGCAATCAACGGGAGGATCTAATGGCGGATCTGGCATCGTCGATGGTTCGGGTATCTGGGGTTCATTCAGATTCGGATGTGAAGGCCGCACTCCAAGCTCTCTTTGACGTTTTTGCTGACGAGGGTATTGGTCAAGCGACCTTTGAAACCGAAGGGGACCCAGACCGGCCGGCCCGACTCTTCCTGAAGCACCGCCGCGAGGTGAATCCAGATATGAATGTTCTGGATCGCGCGCTCGCGAATGCCGGCGACTTCCGCATCGTTTGGTGAGTGACGACGACGGCGGTTGATCGGCGTCGTCGGCGAGCGGCGGTTATAGATGGCGGGTGTGGCATCGTCGTCCAGTGTCCGCGAGAAACCGAAGGAACAGAAAAGTCCCGCTGGATGACTCCGGCGGGACGTTTGGTGGGCGATACTGGGTTCGAACCAGTGACCTCTTCGGTGTGAACGAAGCGCTCTACCACTGAGCTAATCGCCCGTGAGAACCCGTAAGACTGCGGATTCTTCAAGCTTTGCCGTTTGAGAATATCCTAGCGCTCATGTTCAGCGCAAACTTCGCCACGGGTGGTACAGGTCATGTTTTCTGAGTTGGACATCGGATCGCGATCTTGGCTATATTAGACAAGCGCCGCAGTTGAGAAATTGATTGCGACAAGCACGCGGATGTAGCTCAGTTGGTAGAGCATCACCTTGCCAAGGTGAGGGTCGCGGGTCCGAGTCCCGTCATCCGCTCGAAGGCCAAGCAGGATATCTGCTCAACCACATGGTGGGTTGGCCGAGAGGCGAGGCAGCGGCCTGCAAAGCCGTATACACGGGTTC